>JARRQH010000271.1:0-5051 GCA_037381985.1 Pseudolabrys sp. | reverse complement strand
TGTATCCCGACTACAAGGAAGAGCGCGCCGCTGCCATGGCGGTCAAGCGTAAGCCGGAAAGCGGCTGGTTCGGCCTCAAGCGCCTGCGCTCGGTCAAGTTCCGGGTGCCGAGCGCGCCGGCGCAGGGGCCAGAATACGGTCCGGCGATTCCGGTGCGCGGCATGAACGGCAACCTGCCGGTGCGCTTTGCGCCGGAAGGCGGCGCGGTGCCGGGCGACCGCATCGTCGGCATCCTGACGCCGGGCGAGGGCATCACCATCTATCCGATCCAGTCCAAGGCGCTGAGCGAGTTCGAGGATGCGCCCGAGCGCTGGCTCGACCTGCGCTGGGACTCCGACGAGGTGACGCCGCGGCGTTTTCCCGCGCAGATCACCGTGCAGTCGGTGAACGAGCCCGGCTCGCTCGCCACCATCGCCCAAATGCCAAACCGATCGTGGCCAAGGCGGAACGGGTGAACGGTTGATGCCTTGTCGTTGACGAACCACTCTTTGATGGACTGCGAATTGCCATGAGTGCTCCACCGCTCCGCCTCGGCGTCAACGTCGACCACGTCGCCACCATCCGCAACGCGCGCGGCGGTGGGCATCCCGATCCGGTGCGCGCGGCCAAGCTTGCCATCGATGCCGGCGCCGACGGCATCACCGCGCATCTGCGCGAGGACCGCCGCCACATCCACGACGACGACATGGCGCGGCTCAAGACCGAGATCGACAAGCCGCTCAATTTCGAGATGGCGGCGACCGAAGAGATGGTGTCGATCGCGCTCAAGATCCGCCCGCACGCGGTCTGCCTGGTGCCGGAAAAGCGCACCGAGCGCACCACCGAGGGCGGCCTCGACGCGGTCGGCCTGAAGGCGCAACTCGCGCCCGTGGTGCACGTCCTCAAGCACGCCGGTATCCGCGTGTCGCTGTTCATCGCCCCGGCGCCGGCGCAGATCGAGGCGGCGGTGGCGCTGGGCGCGCCGGTGATCGAGATCCATACCGGCGCCTGGTGCGACGCGCTGATGGGCGGCCGCGCCGCCGAAGCGCAAGCCGAATGGGAGCTGATCCGCGCCGGTGCGGCGCTCGCCAAGAGCTACGACATGGAAGTGCACGCCGGCCACGGCCTCGACTATGCCACCGCCGAGACCATTTCCGCGCTGCCGGAAATCTTCGAGCTCAACATCGGCCATTTCCTGGTCGGCGAAGCGGTGTTCGAAGGGCTCGCCGAGACGGTCAAGTTCATGCGCGCGGCCATGGAGCGCGGGCGGAAGAAGGCCGACGCATGATCATCGGGCTCGGCTCGGATCTCTGCGACGTGCGCCGCATCCGCGCGGTGCTGGAGCGCCACGGCGAGCGTTTCCTCGACCGCATCTTCACGCCGGCCGAGCGTGCCAAGGCCGAGCGGCGCGCCAATCGCGCCGAGACCTACGCCAAGCGCTTCGCCGCCAAGGAGGCCTGCGCCAAGGCGCTCGGCACCGGCTTCCGGCGCGGGGTGTTCTGGCGCGACATGGGGGTGGTCAACCTGCCGTCCGGCGCGCCCACCATGAAGCTCTCGGGCGGGGCGCTCGAGCGGCTCAAGGCGATCACGCCGGCCGGCTGCGAGGCCGCCATCAGCGTTTCGCTCACCGACGAAGGGCCGTTGGCCCAGGCCATCGTCATCATCACGGCGATTCCCGCGCCGCCGCGCGCATCCTCGGCATAGTGGCGAAAACACAAGCCTGATCAATGGCATATCAGCCGGCGATGGCGATTGCGCGCGCGGGAGGCAGCGGCTACAAAGCGGCCGGGCGAGCGGCGGTGCGGACGAAAGGCCAATGAGCGTGGCATCTCGAACTAAGAAGAAAGAAGGCGGCTTCGGCGAAACCGTCACCGTCATCATTCATGCGCTGATCATCGCGCTGGTGATCCGCACCTTCTTCTTCCAGCCGTTCAATATTCCGTCCGGCTCGATGAAGGCCACGCTGCTGGTCGGCGACTACCTGTTCGTCTCGAAGTACACATACGGCTACAGCAAGTATTCGCTGCCGCTGCCGACCTCGCTGGCCAATGATCTGCCCGACGGCCGCCTCCCGTCCGGCTGGGGGCCGCAACGCGGCGACGTGGTCGTGTTCCGCCTGCCGCGCGATCCCAGCATCGACTACATCAAGCGCGTCATCGGCCTGCCCGGCGACAGCATCCAAGTGAAGGAAGGGCGCGTCTACATCAACGGCAAGGTGGTGAAGCGCGAGCCGGCCAAGCCGTGGGTCGACGTCGAGGAGGGCACGCGCGAGCAGCCGGTGAAACGCTGGAAGGTGACACTGCCCAACGGCAAGAGCTTCTATACCCTCGACCTGGTGGACCACGGCTTTGCCGACAACACGGACGTCTATCACGTGCCGAAGGGCCATTACTTCATGATGGGCGACAACCGCGACAACTCCACCGACAGCCGCTTCCCGCAGGTCGGCTACGTGCCGCGCGAGAACATCGTCGGCAAGGCGCGGCTGATCTTCTTCTCGGTCTATCAGGGCGAGCACGCCTGGGAGTTCTGGCGCTGGCCGTTCTCGGTGCGCTGGGACCGTCTGTTCACGATCGTCAGATGAGCCGCAATCGGTCCAAGGAACGGGGCGCGCTGGAGGACCGGATCGGCTACCAATTCGCCGACAAGACGCTGATCGATCGCGCGCTCACGCACATCTCGGCGCTGTCCGGCGGCAAACGCGCCGAAAGCTATCAGCGGCTCGAGTTCCTCGGCGACCACGTGCTCGGGCTCGTCGTCTCCGACATGCTCTATCGCGAGTTCCAGCGCGCCGACGAAGGCGAGCTGTCGCGCCGGCTCGCGGACCTGGTGCGCAAGGAAACCTGCGCCGACGTGGCGCGCGAGATGGACGTCGGCCCGGCGCTGCGGCTCGGCAGTTCGGAGTCGAACGCCGGCGGGCGCCTGCGCGAGACCATCCTGGCGGACGCCTGCGAGGCGCTGATCGGCGCCGTGTTCCTCGACGGCGGCTATGCGGCGTCGGAAGCGTTCGTGGTGCGCTTCTGGCAGGAGCGCATGTTGAAGCCGGCGCGGCCGCTGCGTGACTCCAAGACCATGCTGCAGGAGTGGGCGCAGGCGCGCGGGCTGCCGACGCCGGCCTATCGCGAGTTGGCGCGCACCGGCCCGCATCACGATCCCGAATTCCGCGTGGCGGTGACGCTGCCCGACCGGCCGGCGGCGGAGGGGCTGGGCTCCTCGAAGCGCGCCGCCGAGCAGGCCGCCGCCGCCCAGATGCTGGCGCAGGTCGGCGCCGCGACGGACAAGCCCGATGCCTGACATCATGACGCCCGAGAGCGACACACGCTGCGGCTTCGTGGCGCTGATCGGCGCGCCCAACGCCGGCAAGTCGACGCTGCTCAACGCGCTGGTCGGCGCCAAGGTCACCATCGTCTCGCGCAAGGTTCAGACCACACGGGCGCTGATCCGCGGCATCGCCGCCGACGACAACTCGCAGCTCATCTTCGTCGACACGCCGGGCATCTTTGCGCCCAAGCGTCGGCTCGACCGCGCCATGGTGACGACCGCCTGGAGCGGGGCGCACGACGCCGATCTGGTGGGCGTGCTCATCGACGCGCGCAAGGGTCTCGACGAGGAAGCCAAGGCGATCCTCGACAGGCTGAAAGAGGTGAGGGTGCCCAAGCTCCTCATCCTCAACAAGATCGATCTCGTCGCCAAGGAAGACCTGCTGACGCTGGCGCAAACCGCCAACGACAAGGTCGGGTTCGAGGCGACCTTCATGATCTCGGCGATGAAAGGCGACGGGGTCGCCGACCTCAAAGCCTGGCTCGCCGCGCACGTGCCGCCGGGGCCATGGCTCTATCCGCCGGACCAGATGTCGGACGCACCGTTGCGTCAGCTCGCGGCGGAGATCACGCGCGAGAAGCTGTTCGAGCGCCTGCACCAGGAACTGCCGTACCAGTCGACGGTGGAAACCGAGGTGTGGAAGGAATTGCGCGACGGTTCGGTGCGGGTCGAGCAGGTGATTTACGTGGCGCGCGAAAGCCAGCGCAAGATCGTGCTGGGCAAGGGCGGCCAGGCCATCAAGGCGATCGGGGCGGCGGCGCGCAAGGAAATCGCCGAGATCGCCGAGGCCAAGGTGCACCTGTTCCTGTTCGTCAAGGTGCGCGAGGGCTGGGGCGACGACCCCGAGCGCTACCGGGCCATGGGGCTGGAGTTTCCGAAGGAGTGAGATTTAGCCAAAAAGGATCATTGTCCTACCTATAAATATTTCAGCAGATTCAATATGTTATGAGTGATCAGCCTGCCCGGTATGTATAGGCAGGTGGCTAGTTCGGTGCGTTGCTGGTTTCGCGCAGGTTCGCATCATCTGGAGCCATCTTTGGAGACGCAAAGATGGATTTCAACATTCAAGAAATGATTGGTCTATTGTGGCCAGCATCGGTGCCGGCGGGAATCTGGGTGGCACTCAGGCATGGCTCCCTTCAGATCGGCAAGGACAAGGCATCAGGGTTGCTTCCTTGCCTGTACTTGATGTGGAGACATAGAGACTTTGAGCCGCCGAGGAAAAGCTGACCATGCAATGGACCGATGAAGGCATCGTGCTGGGCGTCAAGCGGCACGGGGAGGCGAGCGGCATCCTCGAGCTGATGACGCGCGAGCACGGGCGCCATCTCGGTATGGTGCGCGGCGCCTTCGGCTCGCGCATGAAACCGATCCTGCAGCCGGGCAATGGCGTCAGCGCGAACTGGCGGGCGCGGCTCGACGAGCATCTCGGCAACTACACGGTGGAGGCATTGAACCTGCGCGCCGCGGGCTTCTTCGGCGCCTCGCACGCCATCTACGGCGTCACGCATCTGGCGGCGCTGATGCGGCTTTTGCCCGAGCGCGACCCCCATGAGGGTCTCTATGGAGCCTTCGAGACGCTGCTCGACCACCTCGACGATCCGACCTGGGCAGCGCCCGAAGTGGTGCGCTTCGAGTTCCGCCTGCTGGCTGAGCTTGGCTTCGGCCTCGATCTTTCCGAATGCGCGGCGACCGGCGCGACCGACGACCTCGTCTTCGTCTCGCCGAAATCGGGGCGGGCGGTGTCGCGC
>JARRQH010000270.1:0-4663 GCA_037381985.1 Pseudolabrys sp. | reverse complement strand
GTGGGGCCTGCGGCACGTAGTCGTTGCCGTACTGCTTTCCGATCATGCCACGCAGGGCGGTGACCGCTTCGGGCGCGACGTCGATGCCGTCGGTACGCATATAGGTGATGAGGCCGACGGTCTCGCCGCCGATGTCGATGCCTTCATAGAGCCGCTGCGCCAAGCGCATGGTGTGCGCCGGCGAGAAGCCGAGCTTGCGGCTCGCCTCCTGCTGCATCGTCGAGGTGGTGAACGGCGGCGGCGGATTGCGCTTGGCCGGTTTCGCCTCGACGTTGGCGACTCTGAAGACGGCGTTCTCCAGGTCGCGGGTGAAGGATTCCGCTTCCGCGCCCGAACCGATGTCGAGGCGTTGGATCTTCTGACCGTCGGCGCCGCCGAGCCGCGCCTCGACGGTCTCGTTGCGCGGGGTCGCGAGCGTGGCCGCGATCGACCAGTATTCCTTGGAAACGAACTTCTCGATCTCGAGCTCGCGGTCGCAGACGAGGCGCAGCGCCACCGACTGCACGCGGCCGGCCGAGCGCGCGCCCGGCAGCTTGCGCCACAGCACCGGCGAGAGCGTGAAGCCGACCAGATAGTCGAGCGCGCGGCGCGCGAGGTAGGCGTCGACCAGCGCTTCGTCGATGACGCGCGGGTTCTTCATCGCCTCGGTCACCGACTGCTTGGTGATGGCGTTGAAGACGACGCGCTCGATCTCGTGATCCTTGAGCGCCTTCTTCTGCTTCAGCACCTCCAGCACGTGCCAGGAGATGGCCTCGCCCTCGCGGTCCGGGTCGGTGGCGAGGATCAGCTTGTCGGCACCCTTGAGCGCGCGGGCGATGTCGTTGATGCGTTGGTTGGACTTGGTGTCGACCTCCCAGACCATGGCGAAGTCGGCGTCCGGGTCGACCGAACCGTCCTTGGCGGGCAGGTCGCGGATGTGTCCAAAGCTGGCCAGGACCTCGTAGCCGGGGCCGAGGTATTTATTGATCGTCTTCGCCTTGGCCGGCGACTCAACAACGACGATATTCATGAAAATCCAATGGGTTATCCGCCCAGACCGGGCTTGACGCCAGGGGCGGAATCGTCCGTGGCTCGGCCGGAACATGGGGAAGGTGGCACCGGCTGTCAAATCGACCCGCCGGTAGGCCCTTGTCCAGGCGGTCTATTAGGGCTTGGCAGGCAACGGTTTTGCGCACAATTACAACCTAAGCGAGTAATTCGTTTAAAATACAATTAAATGCTTACAAGCGGAATCAAATCATGTACTTTTACGGGCGTTGGTGGGCAGAGGTACGGCACGGAATAGCGGTATCATGCAACCACCCCTCAGAACGGCGCGCAATGGAACCATAATGCCCAATCATGTCCTGCAACCCGATAGTGACGAAAGGGCCGAAGTCGCCGTTTACGTGGCGAGCCTGTCGGCCGATCTCGCCACCATGGCCCGCGGGACCGGCCTCGACACCCTCGGCTATCTGCTGGAGATGGTGCGGCTCGAGGCCGAAGACGTCGCGCGCCGGATGCTGAACTCGGATGGCGGCGGCGCTTAAGGGACTTTCACCCCTAATCGATCGAGCAGGCGCCGCGTCGGGTTGCCGTCCGGCACCATGCCGAACTTGACCTGTTGGCAGCGGATGTTGTCGCGCAGGTCGAAGTCGATATGGCCATCGAAATCGTTCACCTTGTAGCCCAGCGCGACACGCTTCTTCTGTAGGGCGATGCGGGCGGGCCGCGAAAGCTGGTGGTCGTCGGCGGGCCCTTTCGCGCTGGCGGGGAAGAGAAGAATGCCGCGGCCTTCATGCGGCAACGTCTTGCCATCGATGGGCTCGTCGCCGCGCTTCAGCCAGCCGGCGAAGCTGTCGCGGCTCACCCGGTAATCGAAACCTTTCGGCACGCGCACCTCGAAGCCCCAGGGCAGGCCGCGGCGCCAGTGGCCCTTGTGCAGGTAGTTGGCGGTGGAGCCGAGCACGTCCGGCACGTTGCGCCAGATGTCGATGCGGCCGTCGCCGGAAGCATCGATGGCGTAGTCGACATAGTTCGACGGCATGAACTGGGTCTGGCCCATGACGCCGGCCCATGACGCCGGCCCATGACGCCGGCCCATGACACCGGCCCATGGCGCCGGCCCATGGCGACACCATGCGCGCACGTGGGATATGGTCGCGCTGCATGATGCCCATGGCGACGATCAACGCGTTGCGGAAGTAGGGCGGGCGGAAGTTGATGTAGGCGAGCGTTGCCGGCGAGCGGAACACGTCCCATCGATCTTTTGCGGCGCCGTAGTCGGCCTCCATGCCCCAGATGGCGAGCAGCACCCAGCACCCGATACGGTATTTCCTTTCGATCGCACCGAAGCTCTTGGCCCATTGTCGCGCCTTCCTCTTGCCGCGCACCACGCGCGCGTGCGAGGCCAGCGCGTTGACGTAATCGCCGAACGGCTTGCCGTATTCGGGCTGGCGATGGATGGCGGCGATGACGCGTTTGTCGGGGGTGACGCCCTTCATGGCGCGTTCGAAGGTTGAGCGCGTGATGCCCTTGGCGTGCGCGTCCGGCCACAGCTTGGCGACGAACCGCGTGAAGCTCTGCGGCTGCGCCTTGGCGGGCGCGGCGAGGAACGCAAGGATAAGCGCGAAGACGGCGAGGCGGTGCATTCATCACCTCAACGATTCGACCGCGGCTATTCTACACCAGCGACGTCTATATCATTGAAATCATGCCGCCGCCGTGGCGCTCCAGCCGGCCGGCGATCTCCAGTTCCAGCAAGACCGTGCGCACGATGGCCGGGCTCGCGCCCGACAATCGTACCAGGTCGTCGAGCGCGACCGGCGTCGGCCCCAGCAGCGAGACGATGCGCGCGCGATCGTCGTTGCCGGGCTCGAGTTCGTGCGGGGAGGGCGGTTCGGGCGGCGGCTCGCGCGCCGGCAGGTCGAGGCCGCGGCCGAGGATCGGCTCCAGCGCGTCGATCACGTCGCTGGCCTGCGTCACCAGGATGGCGCCTTGCTTGAGGAGGCTGTTGGTGCCCTCGGCGCGCGGATCGAGCGGCGAGCCGGGCACCGCGAATACCTCGCGGCCCTGCTCGCCGGCAAGCCGCGCCGTGATCAGCGAGCCGGAGCGGCGCGCCGCCTCGACGATGACGACGCCGACCGCCAGCCCCGAGATCAGCCGGTTGCGGCGCGGGAAGTCGCGCGCGCGGGGCTCCCAGTTGAGCGGCATCTCGGAGACGATGGCGCCGTCGGCGACGATGTCGTCGGCGAGCGGTTCGTGCTCGGCGGGATAGATGCGGGCGTGGCCGCCGCCCAGCACCGCGACCGTGCCGGTCGCGAGGCTGGCGCGGTGGGCGGCGGCGTCGATGCCGCGCGCCAGCCCCGAGACAATGCCGAAGCCGGCATCACCCAGTTCGCGGGCGAGGCGTTCGGCGAACTTCACGCCGGCGGCCGACGCATTGCGCGAGCCGACGATAGCGACCAGCGGCCGGTTCAGGATGGCCGGTGGGCCGCGCACGGCGATGAGCGGCGGCGCGTCATCGATCATCGTGAGCCGCATCGGATAGTCGGGCTCGCCCAGCGCCAGGAGTTCGATGCCGCGGGCGCGGGCGGCTTTCAGCTCGGCGACCGCGTCCTGTTCCGAATAGACCCGGCCGGGGCGGGAAGCGCCGCCGCGGCGCGCGAGCGCCGGCAGGGCCTTAAGGGCGGCGCGGGCGCCGCCGTAATGATTGATGAGATCGCGGAAGGTGCGCGGGCCGATATTGTCGGACCGGATCAGGCGCAGCCAGTAGAGCCGCTGCTCGTCGTTGAGTTTGACGCCATCGGCCAACGCGCTACCCCCCGTGCCGGGACAGCATCGCCCAAGTAGGCCGGTGGTACAACCGTAAGTTTCAGGGTGATTGTGGGGCCGACTTCGCGCCGATCTTGCCTTCCTCACCGGCGAGGAGGCGTTGGATGTTTCCGCGATGCATGACCCACAGCAGCACGGTCAGAACGAGAAACAGCACGGCGATGTGCGGCTGACCGAGAAGATAAAGCGCCGCCGGGGTGAGCGCGCTCGCCACCAGCGCGGAGAGAGATGAGTAGCGCGTGGCGAACGCGACCCCAAGCCAGATGGCGCAGAAGATCAGCATCGCCGGCCAGAACAGTCCGAGCAGCACGCCGATATAGGTGGCAACGCCCTTGCCGCCCTTGAACTTGAGCCAGACCGGAAACAGGTGGCCGAGGAAAGCGCCCAGCCCCGCGGCAAGCGGTGCGTAGGGCGACAGGCCAAGCGCCGGAACGCTCCGCGCCACGTAAGATGTGACCAGCACGGCCACGGTACCCTTGAGGATGTCGCCGAGAAGCGTTGCTGCGGCGATCTTCTTGTTGCCGGTGCGCAGCACGTTGGTGGCGCCGATGTTGCCGGAGCCGATCGAGCGCACGTCCGGCCCGCCCGTGAGGCGCGTCAGGATCAGCCCGAACGGGATCGAGCCGCACAGATAGCCGAACAGCAATGCGAGGGCGGTGGTCATGCGGAGAGTTTAGCAGTCATTCCCGGGCAGCGCGCCCCGGAATGACACGCTCACACGTACTCATAAACCGTCCGCCCGGCGACGATGGTGCGCACCACGCGGCCGGTGAGGCGGGCCTCATCAAACGGCATGTTCTTGCACTTCGACTTGAGCTCGTCGGGATCGAGCACCCACGGCATATCGGGA
>JARRQH010000269.1:0-4664 GCA_037381985.1 Pseudolabrys sp. | reverse complement strand
TCTTAGCCTCATCCCGAGGAGCGGGCGTTAGCCCGCGTCTCGAAGGATGAGGCCTGGCTTCGTTACTTGATCACGTAGGGCAGCAGGCCGAGGAAGCGCGCGCGCTTGATCGCCTGCGCGAGCTCGCGCTGCTTCTTGGCCGACACCGCGGTGATGCGGCTCGGCACGATCTTGCCGCGCTCCGAGACGTAACGCTGCAGGAGCTTGACGTCCTTGTAGTCGATCTTGGGCGCGGTGTCGCCGGAGAACGGGCAGGTCTTGCGACGGCGGAAGAAGGGGCGGCGGGCGCCGCCGGCAGATGCCATGGCCATGGTTTAGCCCTCCGCCTGCGCGTTGCCGTTCGCGGCCTCGTCGCGCGGACGCCGGTCGCCCCGATCACCGCGGTCACCACGATCACGATCGCGGAAGCCGCCGCGGCCGCCACGATCGTCGCGATCGCGGTCGGACTTGCGCATCATCGCCGAGGGGCCTTCCTCGTGCTCTTCGACGCGAATGGTCAGATAGCGCAGGACGTCTTCGTTGAGCCGCTCCTGGCGCTCGATCTCGCTAAGGGCCGACGCCGGCGCTTCGACGTTCAGCAGCGTCATGTGCGCCTTGCGGTTCTTGCGGATGCGGTAGGTGAGGGACTTGAGGCCCCAGTATTCGTTCTTGGTGATCTTGCCGCCCATCTGCCCGATGACGCCGGACAGCTGGGTGGTCAACTCTTCGACCTGCTGCGCGCTCAGGTCCTGGCGCGCGAGATACACGTGCTCGTAAAGGGGCATGAATGCCTTTCCCTTATGTTGCGGGTCCCGATCGCGCGGGTCCCAAGCGGTTTCCGTCCGTCCTGGCGCCTAGCCCCTCGAGCCCTTCGGGAAAGGCTCGGAATGCGTCGAAGGCGGGAACACGGGACGCCGGGCCGTGGGGCCCTGCCGATTTGTCCGGCGCGTCCGGAAAAACCGACCGTCCGTTCAGCTCCCAACCGGGACTGCGGAAGTCGCGCGGGTTATAGGGCTTTTCACGCAAAAGGCAAGCGCGCCGTGGAAAGCGCCGGGGCCGAAAAAACCAATATAAATCAAACGCTTTTGCCTATCAGGCGACCTGGGACCCGCTGCCGTCGTCGTCGCGCTGGATGCGGTCGGCGAGCCGCACGGCGAGATCGACCCCCTCCCGCATCTGGCGGGCCACGTCCGGGTCCTTGCTGCGCTCCTGGCGGGCCTTTGTGAGCGCGGCCAATAGCTTATCGAGGTTTTTTGTCATCAATTGCTGGCGAAACGCTGGGTCTTGGCGCGCCCGCGCGAGGTCCTCCTCGCTCACCAAGTCGTCGCTCATCGGCATTCTGCCCTTCAATGAACTGAACAATTAGCCCGAAATCCTATCCGAGGAGCCTTTTCGGTTGGTTACCGGGAAGGCGAAAATAATCCCCCGGGAGCCGGGTTGCGGCGCCGCACGGTTGACACGCGGGTGCCCCGCGGTGTCTTTCGGCGCGATTTTGCCAACAGCGAGGATGAGGCACGAGGTATGACGGCTGCTTTCGTATTTCCGGGACAGGGAAGCCAGACCGTCGGTATGGGCAAGGCGCTGGCCGACAACTTCGCCGCCGCACGGGCGGTGTTCGAGGAGGTCGATGGTGCGCTCGGCGACAAGCTGAGCGGCGTCATTTTCGAAGGCCCCTCCGACACGCTGACGCTCACCGAGAACGCCCAGCCGGCGCTGATGGCGGTGTCGCTCGCCATCCTGCGCGTGCTGGAGACGGAAGCCGGTCTCGACCTCGCGCGCGACGCACAATTCGTCGCCGGCCATTCGCTCGGGGAATACTCCGCGCTTGCCGCCGCGCGCGCCTTCACCATCGCCGACACCGCGCGATTGCTGCGCACGCGCGGGCTCGCCATGCAGAAGGCGGTGCCGGTCGGCGCCGGCGCCATGGCGGCGCTGATCGGGGTGGAACTCGAGACCGCAACGGAGATCGCGGCCGAGGCGGCGCAGGGGCAGGTCTGCCAGGTCGCCAATGATAATGGTGGTGGCCAAGTGGTGCTGTCCGGCGACAAGGCCGCGGTCGAACGTGCCGTCGAGATCGCCAAGGGCAAGGGCGTACGCCGCGCCATGTTGCTGCCGGTGTCCGCGCCCTTCCATTGTTCGCTGATGCAGCCGGCCGCCGACGTCATGGCCGATGCGCTCGGCAAGGTGACCGTGAGCGCGCCGGTGGTGCCGGTGGTGTCGAACGTGCTGGCGAAGCCGATCCAGGATCCGACGGAGATCGTCAAGACGCTGGTCGCCCAGGTTACCGGCACCGTAGGCTGGCGCGAATGCGTCGCCGCCATGGTGGACGCCGGCGTCACTACCTTCTACGAAGTCGGCGCCGGCAAGGTGCTGTCGGGGCTGATCAAGCGCATCGCCGCCGGCGCGAGCGCCAGCGCTATCGGCACGCCCGAGGACGTCGCCGCCTTCAAGGCTGCGGGCAACTGAAGCCGTTATCGCAATGCATCACGTGACAATCGGAGACAGATGATGTTCGACCTGACCGGCAAGACCGCGCTGGTGACCGGCGCGACCGGGGCCATCGGCGAGGCCATCGCGCGTGCCCTGCACGGGCAGGGCGCGACCGTGGCGATCTCCGGCACGCGGCGCGAGGTGCTCGACACGCTGGCCGGCGAACTCAAGGAGCGCATGCACGTGCTGCCGTGCGATCTTGCCGATAGCGCCGCGGTCGAGGCGCTGGTGCCGGCGGCTGAGGAGAAGATGGAGCGGCTCGACGTCCTGGTCGCCAATGCCGGCATCACGCGCGACAATCTGTTCGTGCAGCTTTCCGACGAGGACTGGGACAAGGTCATCGCGGTCAATCTCACGGCTACTTTCAAGCTCGCGCGCGCTGCGGTCAAAGGCATGATGCGGCGGCGCTTCGGCCGCGTCATCGGCATCACCTCGGTGGTGGGCGTTACCGGGAACCCGGGGCAGGGCAACTACGCTGCCTCCAAGGCCGGTCTGATCGGCATGTTCAAGTCCGTGGCGGCGGAATATGCCAAGCGCAACGTGACCGCCAATTGCATCGCGCCCGGATTTATCGCCTCGGCCATGACCGACAAGCTCAACGACAAGCAGCGCGAGGCGATTCTCTCCCGGGTCCCAGCCGGAAAGCTCGGGGCGCCGGCCGATGTCGCCGCCGCGGCCGTCTACCTGGCCTCCGACGAGGCCCATTACGTCACCGGCCAGACCGTCCACGTGAACGGTGGAATGGCCATGGTCTAGCGTGAAAAAACGTGGCGTTGCGGGAACTTGGGGGTTACTCTCACAGTGCTAGGCAACGCATTTGAAGTGTGGTAACCGACTGGCGGCCCGGCTGGGGCGGCCGATTGGCGGAGGTCACCAAGTCTCGACGTAACGGGGGGGCTCCGCGAGGCGGAGTTCGTCGCGCCACATCAAGCCAAGACGAGGCCGTACCGCAAAGGCGGCGATCCCGATCCGGGGTCGTTGCCTAATCTAATAAGCACGAGGTTGGAACGATGAGTGACATTGGCGAGCGGGTTAAGAAGATCGTCGTGGAGCATCTGGGGGTCGAGCCCGACAAGGTGACCGACGGGGCAAGCTTCATCGACGACCTCGGCGCCGACAGTCTCGACACCGTTGAGCTCGTGATGGCTTTCGAGGAAGAGTTCGGGTGCGAAATCCCCGATGACGCCGCCGAGACCATTTTGACCGTCGGTGACGCTGTCAAATTTCTTGAGAAGAACGCGAAAAGTTGATTGAGCCTCGCCGGGGCGGCCGCTCGATAGCTTCCTTCGTTCAAGGCTGTGAGAGCTATGCCCTGCCGAGCGGTGCGTAGAGCATAACGATTTGGCCAACGAACAGCCTATGAAGCGTGTCGTCGTCACTGGGATGGGGATGCTGACGCCGCTTGCCTGCGGCGTCGAGCCCACCTGGGCACGGCTCCTTGAGGGCCGCAGCGGCGCGCGCAAGGTCGACCGATTCGAGGTCTCCGACATCGCCGCCAGGATCGCCTGCCAGATCCCGCGCGGCGACGGCAGCGACGGCACCTACAATGCCGACCAGTGGATGGAGCCGAAGGAACAGCGCAAGGTCGACGAATTCATCGTCTTCGCCATGTGCGCGGCGCGCCAGGCGCTCGACGACGCCGGCTGGCACCCCAAGAGCTACGAGGATCAGACTCGCAGCGGCGTCCTCATCGGCTCGGGCATTGGCGGCATCGAGGGCATCGCCGACACCGCCATCACCTTGAAGGAGCGCGGTCCGCGCCGGGTGTCGCCGTTCTTCATTCCCGGCCGCATCATCAACCTCGCCGCCGGCTACGTGTCGATCGAGCACGGGCTGAAGGGCCCGAACCACGCGGTGGTCACCGCCTGTTCGACCGGCACGCACGCCATCGGCGACGCGGCGCGGCTGATCGCGCTCGACGACGCCGACGTCATGGTCGCGGGCGGCACCGAGTCGCCGGTCAACCGGTTGTCGCTTGCCGGCTTCGCCGCCTCGCGCGCGCTGTCCACAGATTTTAACGACGAGCCGACCCGCGCCTCGCGGCCCTACGACAAGGACCGTGACGGCTTCGTGATGGGCGAGGGCGCCGGCATCGTGGTGCTGGAATCGCTTGCGCACGCCAAGGCGCGCGGCGCCCGGATCTATGCCGAGGTGGTAGGATACGGCCTTTCTGGCGACGCCTATCACATCACGGC
>JARRQH010000268.1:2491-10683 GCA_037381985.1 Pseudolabrys sp. | reverse complement strand
ATCGGATCGCCGAGCTTGACCCGTCGCAGAAATTCCGGCGCGAAGTTCGGCACGCCGAGAAAGCTGATGTTCTCGCCGTCGGTGAGCGTGTCGCCGATGCGCAGCGTGCCGTGGTTGGGAATACCGACCACGTCGCCGGCGTAAGCTTCGTCGGCGATCGAACGATCCTGGGCGAAAAAGAACTGCGGCGCCGACAGCGTCATCGGCTTGCCGGTGCGACTAAGGCGCGCCTTCATACCGCGGTTGAGCTTGCCCGACACCAGCCGCGCGAACGCGATGCGGTCGCGGTGGTTCGGGTCCATGTTGGCCTGGATCTTGAACACGAAGGCGGTCATCGCGTTCTCGTGGGCGTCGACCGTGCGGACGTTCGAGGTCTGCGCGCGCGGCGGCGGCGCCAGCGCGCCAAGCGCGTCGAGCAGATCCTTGACGCCGAAGTTCTTCAACGCCGAGCCGAAGAACACCGGCGTCAGATGGCCCTCGCGGAACGACGTGAAGTCGAACGGCCGGCAAGCCTCTTTCACCAGCTCCAGCTCTTCCTTGATGGCGGCAGCGTCGAGCATCGGGTTCTTGGCGGCGAGCGCCTCGAGATCGAGCGGCTGCGGTGCCACCGTCTTGCCGTCCTCGGCGATCAGTCGCATCTCGCCAGTCTTCAGATCGTAGGTGCCGGCGAAGTCCCGCCCCTGCCCGATCGGCCAGGTCATCGGCGTGGTGTCGAGCGCCAGCGTCTTCTCGATCTCGTCGAGGATCTCGAACGGGTCGCGGGCTTCGCGGTCCATCTTATTGATGAACGTGACGATCGGAATGTCGCGCAGGCGGCACACCTCGAACAGCTTGCGCGTGCGCGCCTCGATGCCCTTGGCGGCGTCGATCACCATCACCGCCGAGTCGACCGCGGTGAGCGTGCGGTAGGTGTCTTCCGAGAAGTCCTCGTGGCCCGGCGTGTCGAGCAGGTTGAAGACGTGGCCGTCGTAGTCGAAGGTCATCACAGAGGTGACCACCGAGATGCCGCGGTCGCGCTCGATCGACATCCAGTCGGAGCGCGTCGAGCGGCGGTCACGCTTGGCCTTGACCTGGCCGGCGAGGTTGATGGCGCCGCCGAACAGCAAGAGCTTCTCCGTCAGCGTGGTCTTGCCGGCGTCCGGGTGGGAAATGATGGCAAACGTGCGCCGGCGCTCGACTTCCGCCGCCAAAGGCGAGGAATTCCGCAATTTCGGGGCCGAATCGGCGCTGGAGACGGTCTGATCCATGGCCGGGCATTTGGCAGGGAAAGCACCCATTTTCAAGGGCTTTCCCTGCCCACAGGCTCGTCAGGCAGCCAATATCAGGCAGCTTTGGCGGCGGCGTCGACCGGGTGTTTCTTGCGCGAGCCGACGGCGATGCGGTTCCAGATGTTAATGGCGCCGATCACCATGATCATCTTGGCAATGTCGGCCTCGGAGAAATACCGGCGCAGTTCCTCGTAGTCGGCATCCGGCGCCCGGGTCTGCGCCACCAAGGTCAGCGAGTCGGTGAAAGCCAACACCGCGCGCTCCTCGTCGCTGAACACGGTCGACTCGTGCCAAGCCGACACCAGTCTGATCCATTGCTCGGAGAGACCGTCAGCGCGCGATTCCTTGGCGTGTAGGTCGACGCAATAGGAGCAGCCATTGATGATCGAGGCGCGCAGCTTGATCAGGTGAAACAGCCGCGCCGGCAGGCCGCTGTTCTTGCAATGCATCTCCAGCGCGATCATCGCCTTGTAGGCGTCCGGCGCCACGGCGCCGAAATCGAAACGGGTCTTCATGGCTTACCCCTTTTGCAAGGTTACAGTTCGCTTGCGTTCGTTCAGATCGAAGAAGGCGCAGGTGCGCGTGGCGATGGCCTTGCCGAGGTCGCTGCCGCCCTGTCGCCCGAGATCGGCGATGGTGATCTGCTTGAGTTCGGCGCGATAAGCGCGCTCGGCCTTCAGCATCGCGGCGTTCACCGCGCAGGGTAATTTGAAGAAATGGCTGGCGACCGGGTTCGGCCCGCGCTGGCGGATTTCGGCGCAGCGGAACGCCGGCTCAGGCCCCTCCACCGCGACCACGATGTCGAGCAGCGTGATCTTGTCGGCGGCCTTCGCGAGGCGATAGCCGCCCTTCGGCCCAGGCACGGAATCCAAAAGCCCCGCTCTGGCCATCGCCTGCAGGTGCTTCAAGAGATAACTCGGCGACACGCCGTGAAACTCGGCCAAAGCCGCCGCCGACAGCACGCCCGTCTCCGACAGGCCGCTGAGCAGCAGCACGCTGTGGATCGCCTGTTCAACACCGTCGCCTAGTTTCATCGGATCGCCTGCCATGGTGGCCTCTTGGGCCGCCTCTTATTTATAGATATTTTCTATCCATGATTAGACGCCATGTCAACCGGTAGGCCAACGGCGCCGCCCTAGAGCATGCCGGGGCGGAAATAGCGGCGCAGGCTGAGCGACCGGCCAGCGACCATGAACATGCCGTCGCCGCGATAATGGATGGTCTTGGGATATTTAGTCCGCGCCGGCGCGTGCGCCTTCACCACCTCGAAGATGAAGAAGTTGTATCGGTCGCGCTGACCACCACGCTGGCGGCCGGCGAGCCGGTGGTCGCGCTGACGCCGACGCCCGACGGCGACGCCACCCGGATCCACGCCGCCATCGACATCGCCGCACCGGCGGCAGCGATCTGGTCGATCATGACCGACTGCGCACGCGAGGTGCGTTTCGTACCGGGCCTGGAGAGCTGCCGCGTGCTCGAACGCGACCCCGCCGGCCGTTGGGACATCCGCGCGCACGAGATTTCCTGGGTGCGGTTCCTGCCCCGGATCCGCAGCGTGTTCCGCGCCGACTACGACCCGCCCAAGCGCCTCAGGTTCCACCGCATTTCCGGCACGCTGACGCGCAACGAAGGCGAATGGCGGCTGACGGCGCTTCCCAAGAGCGGCACGAAGGGCGGCACGAAGGGCGGCACGCGGGTAAGTTACGACGCCGTCACCGAGGTCAGCGTTCCGGTTCCCGATTTCATGGTCGAGGCCGCGCTCAAGCGCGATATCGCCACCGTGCTGCGGCGGCTGAAACGGGAATGCCAGAACGACGCGCGGAATTGATCTCGCGCAATACGTGTACCACTGTGGGCTGGTAGGCGGGTGTGCCGAAAGCGAGGCGCAGTGCCCCATGTCCCCGATCCGTACCATCGTCCATCCGACCGATTTTTCCGACGCCAGTGCCGAGGCCTTCGCCCATGCGCTGCGCATCGCGCTCGCCGAGAAATCGACGCTCTACCTGCTGCATGTGGCCGCAGACGGCGACGAACGCGAATGGGCCAAGTTCCCGCACGTGCGCGCGACGCTGGCGCGCTGGGGCCTGTTGGACGAAGGCGCATCCGCGGACGCGGTCGGGGACTTCGGCATCCGCGTCGCCAAGCTGGGGCTGACGCCGCACACGACGGTGACCGCCATCCTGCATTTCCTCGCCAGCCACTCGGCGGACCTGATCGTGCTGGCGACCGAGGACCGCCAGGGCGTGGCGCGCTGGCTGCACGGTTCGGTCGCCGAGCAGCTCGCCCGCCACGCCAAGGTGCCGACCCTATTCGTGCCGGCACGCGCGCCCGGCTTCATCGATCCGGAGCGCGGCGACATCCACATCCGCCACATGTTGGTCCCGATCGACCACCACCCAAAGCCGACAATCGCGGTCGAGATGATCGCGGGACTGGTGTACCGGCTCGCCGGCGACGCGGTCGAAGGACACTTCCTGCATGTCGGCCGCCACGCGCCGCGGGTCCAGCGCAACGCGGGACTCGACACACCACCGCCGGTGACGATACGCGACGGCAACGTGGTGGAGGCGATCCTGAATGCGGCGGGCGAATGGCCGGCCGACCTGATCGGCATGCCGACCGCGGGCCATCACGGCTTTCTCGATGCGCTACGCGGCACCACCAGCGAGCGCGTGCTGCGCCAGGCGCCCTGCCCGATACTGACGGTGCCGGCGTTTATCTAATCCGCCTCACGGATCGAGCCGCGTCACGGATGCATGCGCGCGCCCTTGGTGATCTTGTCGACCAGCTTCTTGTCCGCCCTGAGCGCCAGCCCCACGATCTTAGCGGTGTCGGGCCCGTATTCGGCGAACACCGCGCGGTTGGCGGCATCGTGGCCGGTGGTGAACATCTCTTCGGTAAAGATCGCACACGGCACCTCGCGCTCGAGCAGGCGGCGGTGAATGGTCGCCATGCGCTCCCGATCGGCGGCCAGCACGATGACCGGCTGGATGCTGAGGCTGTGATAGACGTTGCCGGCCGCGTCCCGATAGGGTTCCCCCATGAGGCCAGGCGAAGCGCCTACGATGCCGCTCATGAGGAAAGCGGTGACGTTCAGCTTTTGCCAGACCTGCAGGTCTTCCCGTACGATAATCGCGATCTTGGTGTCGAAAACCATTGTCAGCCTACGTTGAATCAAGCCGGACAAACCATGCGCAAAAGCCCCCGCTCGGGTCTTGAACGATCGTGCGGACCGAACCCGGGCGACTGGATCCGGCACGCGCCCTCGCAGGTCGGCCTCGACCGCATCGAGGCGTTCTTCACGGGCCACGCCTACGATCCGCATCGCGCCGCCGGTAATGCCATGGTCATCCACCCCGACGAGGTCCACGACGGCGACGCCGGCGTGAAGGCGGGCTTCGTCTATCGCATGCTCTACGTTGAACCGCGCCTGATCCGCGACGCTCTCGGCGGCGGCGTGCTGCCGTTCGCCAGCGCCGCCGTCACGTCGCAGCCGCGCCTGCTGCGCGCTCTGCAACCCGCCCTGGCCGATCTTACGCGGCCGCTCGAACCGCTAGAATACGACCAAGTTATCCTCGACGTCGCCGAAGCCCTGCGCGCGCTCGACCGTTCGGCGCTTGGCCCCCGGCCGTCACCCACCGCGACCGCGGCGGTGGAGCGGGCACGGCAGTTCCTGCACGAGCATTGCGGGGAGACGGTGACGTCGCAGGCACTCGAACGCGCCTCGGGGCTCGATCGCTATGCCCTGGCGCGGCAGTTCCGCGCTTGTCTCGGCACCAGCCCCTACCGCTATCTGACCATGCGGCGGCTCGACCGCGCCCGCACGGCGATCCGTGCCGGCCAGCCGCTCGGCGACGCCGCGGCCTTCGCCGGCTTCGCCGACCAGAGCCATATGAACCGGCAATTCAAGCGCGCCTTCGGGCTGACGCCGGGACGCTGGAAGGCGCTGCAGGCGGCGGCCTGAAGGTCGACAGTTCAGGTCGGCCGCTCAGGCCCGTTCATTGTCGTGGGCAGCACGGCCTGACGATAGGATTGACGCAGCCAGAACGTCATGATCGCCAGAGTCATCCACAACCGCAGTACCGCAAACCCGAACACGAAAAAGAAGAACACCAATTTCTGCAACGAATGCGGCGGGCCGGGCATCCACACATAGGCATGGACGGCGGCACGCGCCGCGCCCTGCACCGCGTGCAACACGATCTGCGCAACGGTGGCTATGATGATCGCCCACCCCATGCAAGACGCGCGCTGCCATAGCTCGCGCAGGGCGGCGAACAAGTGCGAACGCCCACCGCTATCGACGTTGAGCACCATGAGCAGCATCAGCGCCGTCAGAAAGGCACTCCACGCCATGCCGATCCAGATGTATTGGTCGAAGGCGATGGCGTCGACGCCCAGCAACATGTTGCCAGCGACCCATCGCGCACCCAGATAGGCGACCACAAACGCGCTCGCGAGCATGAAGAGCAGAACCGGGACCAGCACCTTGCGAGTCAGCTCCAGTTGTTGGCGAAAGCTGAGTGCGCCAAGTTCGGTGTGGCCGTCGGTCAGTTCGATCATGCGCCGTGCCGCCAGCAAAAATGCCAGGAAGATCGCCACGTGCCAGGCGGCGATGGCGAGCGGACCGCCCAGCGGCCCGAGACGCGCCTGGATGAAACGTAGCGCCGTGGCGAGCATCAACCACGGCACCGCCTCCAACAACCGGAACGGCCCGTAGGACACGTTCGGCAGGCGAACCGGCGGGTCTAGGTGCGCGACGTCCGACATGGCGGCGCAACCCTAGCCGGTCCACCTCAACAAATGGTTGAGCGAACCGATTGAAAGCCGTCAAAGCATCCCCAGCCTGAAATGGCGGCGCAGGTTGAGGCTCTCGCCCGACACCATGAACATGCCATCGCCGCGGTAATGGATGGTCTTGGGATATTTCGGCGCGGCGGGCGCGTGCGTTCGAACTTGTCGGTGTCGGCACCCGAGCAATTGCCGATCTTCGCCACTGCCGCCGCAAGGTGCACCTCCGGCACGTTGATGACGCATTCACCGCTGCGGCTGACGAGCTCATAGCTGTGATTGCCGCCCGCAATGATGCAGCCGACGAGCGACGGCGTGAACTCCATCACCATGTGCCAGCCCATGGTCATGATGTTGCGCTCGCCCTTGAAGGCCGAGCTCACCAGCACCACCGGCCCCGGCTCCAGGAAGCGGCGAATGTCGGAAACCGGGAAATCGCGCTTCTTGTCGGTTTTCATGGCGGCCTATCACCTCACCGCAGCGGCGTACTCCTCCGGCTTGAAGCCGACCAGAAGCTTGCCGCCGGGAAGCTCCAGCACCGGGCGCTTGATCATGGAGGGCTGACGCATCATTAGCGCAATGGCCTTCTTCTCGGTCAGGCCCTGCTTGTCCTTGTCGGGGAGCTTCTTGAAGGTGAGCCCGGCGCGGTTGAGGATCGTCTCCCAGCCGGCCTTCTTGGCCCATTTCTCGAGCCGCTCCTCGTCGATGCCGGCGCTCTTGTAGTCATGGAAAGCGTAATCAACGCCGTGCGTGTCGAGCCAGGCGCGCGCCTTCTTCATGGTGTCGCAGTTCTTGATGCCGTAGATGGAGGTGGTTCTCGCCATGCGGTCCTCGTGCCTTCACCGATTCATCGGCCTTTCGGCCCGGCGCGGCAAGACCGGCGGCCGTTCTTTTCAACGTTTTTTGGCCAACCCGCCGCCCCGGCAACACCAGGCGCCAGCTTGTCGATCTTCATCCTCCGCGGATTTCGCGCGGCAACTTCTACTATCACTTCAAGAGCAAGGACGAGATCCTGGACGCCGTGATCGCGGCGCGGCTCGCCAATACGCGAGGCATACTGGAACGCTGGGAGGTCGAAGGCGAGACGCCCGCCGACCGCATCCGCAGCTTCATGCACATCCTGATCGCCAACCGCGCCGACATCAAACGCTTCGGCTGCCCGGTCGGCACGCTGACCACCGAGCTTGCGAAGCTCGGCCACTCCGCGCAGGCCGAGGCCAACAAGCTGTTCACGCTGTTCCGCACCTGGCTGCGCCGGCAGTTCTGCCTGCTCGGTCGCAAGGCCGACGCCGATACGCTGGCGATGCATGTCCTTGCCCGCAGCCAGGGCGTCGCCACGCTGGCCGCCGCCTTTCACGACGAAAAATTCATCCGGCAGGAAGTTAAGCAAATGAACGCTTGGCTTGACGCGTGCCTCGCGCCCGCGCGGCCAAGCGCCGACGACAAGCGCACCGCCAAGGCAAACGCCTAGAAGAACGTATTCCACCCACAACCCACCCACTACGGAACGCGTGCGCTCTTGGGCGCCGACAAATCGATATCAGGAGAAATGGAAATGACCGAAACCACCGAATACGTGCCGCCGAAGGTGTGGATTTGGAACAAGCCGAGCGGCGGCCGGTTCGCCAACATCAACCGCCCCATCGCCGGCCCGACGCACGACAAGGAATTGCCAGTCGGCCGCCATCCGCTGCAGCTCTACTCGCTGGCGACGCCGAACGGCCAGAAGGTCACCATGATGCTGGAGGAGTTGCTAGCGCTCGGCCACAAAGGCGCGGAATACGACGCCTGGCTGATCAAGATCGGCGATGGCGACCAGTTCGGCTCAGGCTTCGTCGACGTGAACCCCAACTCCAAAATCCCGGCGCTCATGGACCGCAGCGGCGACAAGCCGATCCGCGTGTTCGAGTCCGGCGCGATCCTGATGTACCTCGCCGAGAAATTCGGCGCCCTGCTGCCGACCGACCCCGCGCCGCGCGCGGAATGCCTATCATGGCTGTTCTGGCAGATGGGCAGCGCGCCTTATCTCGGCGGCGGCTTCGGCCACTTCTACGCCTACGCGCCGTTCAAGATGGAATATCCGATTGACCGCTTCGCCATGGAGGTGAAGCGCCAGATGGACGTGCTCGACCG
>JARRQH010000268.1:1377-2481 GCA_037381985.1 Pseudolabrys sp. | reverse complement strand
CTACACGATCGCCGATATCGCCATCTTTCCGTGGTATGGTGGCCTCGCCAAAGGTTGGATCTACGGCGACTCGGCAGCCTTTCTGAGCCTCCAGGACTATAAGAACGTGCAGCGCTGGGCGGAGATGATCTGGGCGCGGCCGGCGGTGAAGCGCGGGCGCATGGTCAACCGCATGACCGGCGAGCCGTCGGAGCAACTGCACGAGCGCCACGACGCGAGCGACTTCGACACCAAGACGCAGGACAAGGTGGCGGCGGCGGAGTGAAGGGCGCTGCTGTTAGGCAAAAGGTTGCGGTTCCCGGGGCAGTACTTCCTGTTGGAGAGCGGCTTACATTACAACTCGCATCGCCACTACGACCCGACGCTGGGGCGCTATACGCAGCCGGACCCGCTGGGATTGATCGATGGCCCGAGTGTCTATGCTTATGCTCGACTTGGTGCACCGTAGTCGGCTGGACCAGCTCACGATCGGTTCGACGGTGATGGCTGACTGAGTTGGCCAGCTCGCAACTGATATCAGGCTGCGCCCGTTGGGTTAACCCGCGGTTAAGGGCGCGCCGGGCCCGGCATGGGCGCCCGGCCCCGCCCACAGGGGCGGTTTTCCCCCACACTTCCAGGCATCGGCTACGCAAGATTACGGGGTGGAATTGCAGTGCAATATTTGTATGTTGCAGACGCTCGCTCGCGAGTCCAAATCCACCCCACCGTCTGTAATACTCCAGCCAGAACAGAAGTTTACACGAAAATGAGCACCCTCAACGAGGAGCGGGTCCTCTCCGTTCGTCACTGGACCGACACGCTGTTTTCCTTCACGACGACGCGCGACCCCGGTTTCCGCTTCCAGAACGGCCAGTTCACCATGGTCGGCCTCGAGATCGACGGCCGGCCGCTGCTGCGCGCCTACAGCCTGGCGAGCGCCAACCACGAGGACCGGCTCGAGTTCTTCAGCATCAAGGTGCCGGACGGCCCCCTCACCTCGCGCCTGCAGCGCGTGAAGGAAGGCGACATCGTGCTGGTCGGGCGCAAGCCCACGGGCACGCTGATCACCGACAACCTGCTGCCCGGCAAGCGGCTCTTGCTGCTCTCTACCGGCACTGGGCTCGC
>JARRQH010000268.1:0-1358 GCA_037381985.1 Pseudolabrys sp. | reverse complement strand
CTGATCAAGGACCCGGACGTCTACGACCGTTTCGAGAAGGTCGTGCTGGTGCACGGCTGCCGCCATGTTGCGGACCTGAGCTA
This sequence comes from Pseudolabrys sp., assembly GCA_037381985.1. GTDB lineage: Bacteria > Pseudomonadota > Alphaproteobacteria > Rhizobiales > Xanthobacteraceae > Pseudolabrys. The sequence continues at coordinate 1,275 of JARRQH010000268.1, read as the reverse complement.
CGGCGAGGATCTGGTCGAGAAGCTGCGCAAGGACGAGATCTTCGGCGACATGCTTGACGGCAAGCTCGACTACTATCCGACGGTCACCCGCGAGCCGTTCCGCCACCACGGCCGCATCACCGACCTGATCACCTCGCACAAGCTGTTCGACGACCTCGGCCAGCCGCCGCTCGACATCGACACCGACCGGGTCATGCTGTGCGGCAGCCCGGGCATGCTGGCCGAACTGAAAGACACGTTCGAGGCCCGCGGCTTCGTCGAGGGCAGCGGCAGCGCCCCCGGCCATTTCGTCATCGAAAAGGCCTTCGTGGAGCGCTAGCGGTCCGCTTCCGACATTTGCATCCCACCGCCGCAAGCCCCGGAGCAAATGTCGGAAACAAAGGACCAATAGCAACTATCTGATTCTAGTGGAGCTTTGAATTTGACACTTGATAAGTGGCCCGCTGCAAATGGATATCAAATATCAAATTCGCTCCACTAGAGCGGGCCTGGATACCCCCGAAAGTCTGCGATTACCTTCAGATTAAAATTACTTCTAACAGTTAGGACAATCTCGATCCGAAAGGCATCGGGATGGCCCTGACCGACCTCAAACACCCGGTTTCGTCCGGCTTGTTGCGCCGTTTGCGCGCGCGCGCCAAGGACTGGCTGACCGCCGACCATTCGCTGACCCAGCGTATGGCCGGCACGGCTTTCGCCATCCGCGTCGCCAGCGCCGGCATCATGTTCGGGTCGCAAGTGCTGCTCGCGCGCTGGATGGGCAGCGACGAATTCGGCATCTACGTTTACGCCTGGACCTGGCTGATCCTGGTCGGCGACCTGGTCCATCTCGGTATTCCGCTCACCGCCCAGCGTTTCGTCCCCGAATACCAACAGTCCGGCGCCCTCGACCTGCTGCGCGGCTTCCTGGTCGCCAGCCGCTGGCTCACGTTCGGCGTCGGCGCCACAGCCGCCGTCATCGGCGCGCTGCTGATCTATACGCTGACACCGTGGCTCGCGCCCGCGACGATCGTGCCACTCTATTTCATCTGCGCCGCCCTGCCCTTCTCGACCTTCACCTTCCTGCTGGACGCGCAGGCGCGCAGCTTCGACTGGATCAATCTGGCATTGCTGCCGGCCTACATCGCGCGGCCCCTGCTCATCATCGCGGCCGTCGCGGCGCTGTATTTCTCCGGCATGATCATCCACGCCGCCACCGTCGCCGCCGTGCTGGCGGCCGCGATATGGCTGGTCGCGGTCGCGCAGCTTGTCCTGCTGCGGCGGCGATTGCGCACG
>JARRQH010000267.1:0-4680 GCA_037381985.1 Pseudolabrys sp. | reverse complement strand
CACCAACCTCGGCGCTGAGACGGTGCAGTTGAAGACGCGACACTGGCGCATCACCGACTCGCTCGGCCGGCTGCAGGAAGTAAAGGGCCCGGGCGTGGTGGGCGAGGAACCGGTGCTCAAGCCCGGCGAGTCGTTCGAATACACGAGCGGGGTGCCGCTGCCGACGCCGTCCGGCTTCATGGTTGGCAGCTACGGCATGATCACGGGCGAAGGCGAGCCTTTCGACATCGAGGTCCCGGCGTTTTCGTTGGACTCGTCCTACGCCGAACGGACGATCAATTAGAGGCCATCACCCCGGATTGGCGCCGACGTCGGCGGGAGCGAACTCGTAATTGGCGCTACAGAACTCGCACGTCACCGAGATCCGACCGTCCTCGACCATGTGGTCGCGGTCGTCCTGCGAGAAGCTCTTGAGCATGGCCTCGACCGTCTCGCGCGAGCACGAGCATTCCGCCTTGACGTCGCTGTGCTCGAACACGCGCACGCCGGGCTCGTGGAACAGGCGATAGACCAGCCGCTCGCTCGACAGTCCGGGGTCGATCAGTTCGAGGTCCTCGACCGTCGAGACCAGCGCGCGGCCCTCGACCCAGGCCTCGTCCTCCTCGACCTCCGGCACCTCGACACCTTCCGGCGCGTCGCCAGGGTGGAGGTCGGGCTGGCGCGCGCGCTCCGGCGCTCTCGGCAGGAATTGCAGCATGATGCCGCCGGCGCGCCAGCCATGGCGGGCGCCGCCCTCGGCCTGACGCAGTTCTTCGGCCACCGCCAGGCGCACCTGGGTCGGAATCTGCTCGGAGCGATGGAAATATTCATGCGCGGCGTCTTCGAGCGAGCCGCCTTCCAGCGCCACCAGGCCCTGATAGCGGCTCATGTCCGGCCCCTGGTCGATGGTCATGGCCAGATGCCCCTTGCCCAGCAGACTCGGGCCATCGTCCTTGCCGGCGGCAATGGCCTGATCGACCGCCTTCTTGTCGAAGCGGGCGCAGGCCCGCACCTTGTCGGGCGCGGTGAAGTCCACCACCAGCATGCGCACCGGGCCGTCGGTCTGGGTCTGCAGGATGAAGCGGCCCTCGATCTTGAGCGCGGAGCCGAGCATGACGGTGAGCACTACCGCCTCCCCCACCAGCTTGGCGACCGGCGGCGGATAGGCGTGCCCTTCCAGGATCCGGTCGACCACGGGGCCCAGCCGCACCACGCGGCCGCGCAGGTCGAGCTTGGCGACCTCGAACGGCAGCACGCTGTCGTCGTCGGGCGTCGCCGAGGGCGCGCGGATGGGAATGGCGGTTTCGGGAAGGCTCATGTCGGGAAGGCTCATGGATCCCTATGTAGCAACGGAACGGCGAGATGCGAGGGCTTGAAGTTCCTTCGTCATGCCCGGCTTTATGCCGGGCATCCACGTCTTGAACGTGCCCGAAGACGTGGATGGCCGGGACATAGGCGCGCGAGGCACGCCGTCCTTCGGCCGGCTATGCCCGGCCATGACGACCGCAAGGGCGCGCCTTACACCCCGTCCGCGTGCAGGCACCAGGCCAGCAGGCCCTTCTGGGCATGCAGGCGGTTTTCGGCCTCGTCGAACACCACCGACTGCGGCCCGTCGATCACCTCGTCGCTGACCTCCTCGCCGCGGTGGGCCGGCAGGCAGTGCATGAAGATGGCGTCGGGCTTGGCCTTGGCCATCAGCGCGGCATTGACCTGATAGCGCTTGAGCACGTTGTGGCGGCGCTTACCGTCGCGGTCACCCATGGATATCCAGGTGTCGGTGACCACGCAGTCGGCATCGCCCACCGCGGCCTCCGGGTCTTCGCCGAAGACGATGTCGGCGCCGGATTGCTTGGCCCAGTCCGTCATCCATTTCTTCGGCTTGAGCTCCGCCGGGGACGCCACCTTGAGCCGGAAGTCGAAGCGCTCGGCAGCGTGCATCCAGGAGGCCAGCACGTTGTTGGCGTCGCCGGTCCAGGCCACCGTGCGACCGCGGATCGAACCCTTGTGCTCTTCGAAGGTCATGACGTCGGCCAGCACCTGGCAGGGATGCGAGCGCCGCGTCAGACCGTTGATCACCGGAATGCTGGCGTGGCGCGCAAGCTCGGCCACCGACTCGGGATCGAGAATGCGGATCACGATGGCGTCGACGAAGCGCGACAGCACGCGCGCGGTGTCGGCGAGCGTCTCGCCACGGCCGAGCTGCATCTCCTGGGCGGTGAGCATGATGGCCTCGCCGCCGAGCTGGCGCATGCCGACATCGAAGGAGACGCGGGTGCGCGTCGATGGCTTGTCGAAGATCATCGCCAGGGTCTTGCCGGCGAGCGGCGCCGCATTCTGCCCGCGTGCGCGTGACGCCTTCATGGCGCGGCTGGAATCGATCAGATGGCCGAGCGTCTGCTTCGGGATGTCGGTAAGATCGAGGAAATGCCGCACACCGTTCGCGGTCATGACGCCGCCTCCTTCGCCGGTTTGGCGGTGTCCGCCAGCCGCGCGCAGGCGCGCTCGATACGGTTCACCGCCTCGCCGATCTCTTCTTCGCTGATGATGAGCGGCGGCAAGAGCCGCACCACGTTGTCGCCGGCGGCGACCGTGATCATCTTCTCGGCGCGTAATTCGTCGACCATGGTGCCGGCCGGCGGGATCAACTTGAGACCAACGAGCAGGCCCTCGCCGCGCACTTCGGCGACGACCGAGGCATAGCGATCCTTGATCTCGGCGAGCCGCTGCTTGAGCAGCAGCGAGACTTTACGCACGTGCTCGATGAATTCGGGTTCCAGCACCACGTCGAGCACCGCGTTGCCGACCGCCATGGCGAGCGGATTGCCGCCGAAGGTCGAACCGTGGGTGCCAGCGGTCATGCCCTTACCCGCCTCCTCGGTGGCGAGACACGCGCCGACCGGGAAGCCGCCGCCGAGCGCTTTCGCCAGCGCCATGATGTCGGGCGAAACGCCGGTGCGCTCGTAGGCGAAGATCTCGCCGGTACGGCCGACGCCGGTCTGCACCTCGTCGAAGATCAGCAGCAGGCCGTTCTTGTCACAGAACTCGCGCAGAGACCGCAGGAACGCCGACGGCACCACGCGCACGCCGCCCTCGCCCATGATCGGCTCGATCAGCATGGCGGCAGTCTCGGGGCCGATCGCTTTCTTCACCGCGTCGAGGTCGCCGAACGGAACCTGGTCGAAGCCCTCGACCGGTGGGCCGAAGCCGTCGAGATATTTCTGGTTGCCGGTGGCTGAGATGGTAGTGAGCGTGCGGCCGTGGAAGGCGCCCTCGAAGGTGATGATGCGGTAGCGCTCCGGCTGGCCGGACGCCGACTGGTATTTGCGCGCCATCTTGATGCAGCATTCCAGCGCCTCGGCGCCGGAATTCTGGAAGAAGACCAGGTCGGCGAAGCTCGCCGCGCACAGCCGGGCGGCGAGCCGCTCGCCCTCGGGGATGCGGTAGAGATTGGAGACGTGCCAGACCTTCTTGGCCTGCTCGGTCAGCGCCTCGACCAAGTGCGGATGGCAATGGCCGAGCGCATTGACGGCGACCCCGGAGGTAAAATCGAGATAGCGCTCGCCCTCGGCCGTTTCGAGCCAAACACCCTCACCCCGCTCGAAAGCGAGGTCCACACGCGCGTATGTCGGCAGAAGATGCGAGGTCACGGTCTGATTCCATCGGGCGAAGGGCCGAAATCGTTGGGTCGATTTGCCGAAATAAAATGTGCCGCCTCCCGGGGCGGCACTGTGTGGAGTTTATGACCGCAGCTGGCGCCGGTCAACCGAGGCAGGATGGTACCCGCCGGACTCAAAATTGCCGCAAGGGCCGATTCTAAAGGAAAACTTGTTGGTAGTTGCGTTTGGGGGCTTGCGAACGCTTGCGCGCGACTCACCCCATATTGTAGGTTCCCAGTCAAGTCAGTACGACATGTCGTGCGGCTGACGGTTCTCTAGTTCATGCCTGTTGCGTTACGCGGCGGGGGCCCCGGAGGGTGCCCGACGAGGGTGGGCGGATTCTACCCAAAGTACTGAAAGTCGAGGAGAAAACCCAATGGGCTGGACCGACGAAAGGGTCGAACTCCTGAAGAAGCTGTGGGCGGATGGGCTGTCCGCCAGCCAGATCGCAGCGGAGCTCGGGGGCATCACCCGCAACGCCGTCATCGGCAAAGTGCACCGCCTGGGGCTATCGGGGCGCGCCAAGAGCCCCTCGTCATCCACGCCGCGCCCGCGCAAGCCGCGCTCGAGCGGCCACATGCTGCGGGTGTCGCGACCGGCGGTGCGCGGTAACACAGCGCTCGCCTACGATTACGACGCGGAGCCCGAGCCGGAACTGCTGGAAATTCCGGTCGAGCAGCGCAAGACGCTGCTGCAGCTCAACGAGCACACCTGCCGCTGGCCGATCGGCGACCCCGGCAGCGGCGATTTCTTCTTCTGCGGCGGAGAGACCGTCAATGGGCTGCCGTACTGCGCGTGTCATTCGCGCATCGCCTACCAGCCGGCATCGGAACGCCGGCGCGAGAAGCGGCAGTTTCGGGGATAACCGCGCGACATTCGAACGAGTGCGGACGGCCGGGCTTCGTGCCCGGCCGTTCTGTTTTTTGCGCGGCGCTTCGCACCTTACATCGATTCAACTGTCAAACAGCCATGCGTCCCGGGTTCGCCCGTATTCCCTTTCCTTCTTTCCCTCTCGAAACGTGAGAGGGGGTGGCGCGCCGATCGG
>JARRQH010000266.1:2500-4686 GCA_037381985.1 Pseudolabrys sp. | reverse complement strand
CAGTGCGCCGCGCGCGCGCCGGCCTGCAGGACCCGAACCGGCCGATCGGCTCGTTCATGTTTCTGGGGCCGACCGGCGTCGGCAAGACCGAGCTGACCAAGGCGCTGGCCGCGTATCTGTTCGACGACGAGAACGCGCTCGTGCGTATCGACATGTCAGAGTACATGGAAAAGCACGCGGTCGCCCGCCTGATCGGCGCGCCTCCGGGTTATGTCGGCTATGAGGAAGGCGGCGCGCTCACCGAAGCGGTGCGGCGCCGGCCCTATCAGGTCATTCTGTTCGACGAGATCGAGAAGGCGCATCCGGATGTGTTCAACGTCCTGTTGCAGGTGCTCGACGATGGGCGGCTCACCGACGGGCAGGGCCACACGGTCGATTTCCGCAATACGCTGATCATCATGACGTCGAACCTCGGTGCCGAATTCCTGGTCAACCAGCCGGAGGGCCAGGACACCGATGCCGTTCGGGATCAGGTGATGACGGTGGTGCGTTCGGCGTTCCGGCCAGAGTTCCTGAACCGCGTGGACGAGATCATCCTGTTTCACAGGCTGAAGAAGGAAGAGATGGGCCGCATCGTCGACATCCAGATGCAGCGGCTGGCCAAGCTGCTGGAGGACCGCAAGATCGTCGTTACGCTCGAGCCGAGTGCGCGTGAGTGGCTGTCTGACAAGGGCTGGGACCCGGCCTACGGCGCCCGTCCCTTGAAGCGGGTGATCCAGAAGTCGGTGCAGGACCCGCTCGCCGAGATGATCCTGGCGGGCCGCGTCAAGGACGGCGAGACCGTGGACATCTCCACCGGCCCGCAGGGGCTCACTTTCAACGGCCAAGCGGCGGCGCAGGCGGCTTAAGAAAGCCTTGCATCAATGACGTCATGGCCGGGCTTGTCCCGGCCATCCACGTCTTTCTTGATTGTCGATATCAAAGACGTGGATGCCCGGCACAAGGCCGGGCATGACAGATGCATTGCTTGGCCTAGATGCTGAAACCTACTCCCCCGATGCCACGCGCGTCGGCTTGCGCGCCACGATCTTGTCGATGCGTCCGCGTTCCTGCTCGAAGGCGGTGAGGACGCCACTCTTCAGCTCGCGCCCGTGCGGCAGGCGGATGCGCATGGGATCGACGAAGCGGCCGTTGATGCGGATTTCGAAGTGCAGATGCGAGCCGGTCGACAGGCCGGTCGAGCCGACGAAGCCGATCACCTGGCCCTGGTGGACGCGCTTGCCGACATGGGTGCCCTTGGCGTAGGCGCTCATGTGCCCGTAGGCGGTCTCGTAGCCATTGTGGTGGCGCAGCAGGATGAACTTGCCGTAGCCGGACTCCCAGCCTTCCTTCTCGATCACGCCGTTGCCGGCGGCGTAGATCGGCGTGCCGGTGGGCGCGGCCCAGTCGACGCCAGTGTGCATCTTGACGTAGCCGAGCAGCGGATGCCGCCGCAGCCCGAAGCCCGAGGTTACATGGCCGGTCAGCACCGGCTTACGCACCAGGAACTTCTTGGCGCTCTTGCCCACCGAGTCGTAGTAGTCGATGACGCCGTCGTCGGGCGACTGGAAGCGATAGAGCTTCTTGGTCTCGCCGCCGACGGTGAGGGAGGCATAAAGCACGTCATGGCGGCGGCCGGCGGCGGGCCTGTTCTTGGTGCCGCCGTACAGCATCTCGAAGGAGTCGCCCGGCTGCACCTTGCGCTGGAAGTCGACGTCGAACGAGTAGATGCGTACGAGGTCGTCGATGATCGGGCGCGGCACGTGGTTGCGCAGCGCGGTCTCGTAGACGCTTTGGTAAAGCGAGATGCTGCCTGCGGAGTCGTCGTCCGTCTGTTGGTCGGTGCGCGCGTCGGCCATCTCGTTGTCGACGTTGCGCGGATCGACCGATACGTACCGGCCGGTATCCGACAGCGCTGCCACCGCCTCGATGCCGTTGTCGCCGGAGACGATCACGCGCACCGGCTGCTGTTCCTTGCTGCCGGGCACCGGCGACAGCAGGACGCGCGCCTTGTCGCCTTCGTTCAGTGCCTGGTCTTCGCCGTAAGCGCCGAGCTGCTTGGTGATGGCGATCACCTCGGCGTTGCCGGCACCGAGCTTGTGCAGGATGGCGCCGACGCTGTCGTTCTTCTTGGCGACCACGATCTTTTCGTTGAACGGATTGCCGCCGGTGGTCTTGTTGTCGGTCTTCGGCAGCAGCGTCACGTT
>JARRQH010000265.1:0-7535 GCA_037381985.1 Pseudolabrys sp. | reverse complement strand
CGTCGCCTGCGACGGCGCTGAGGCGCTGCTGCTCGGGCCGGTGGCGGTCGCCGCCGACCGCCGCGGCGCTGGCATTGGCGGCGCGTTGGTGCGCCGCGCGATCAGCGAAGCCAAGCGGCGCGGCCATGGCGCCGTCATCCTGGTGGGCGACGCGCCCTATTACAGCCGCTTCGGCTTCAGCGCCGCCAAGACCGGCGCGCTCTACATGCCCGGCCCGTTCGAGCGCGACCGCCTGCTGGCGCGCGAACTCGTCAAGGGCGCGCTCGACGGCGCCAGCGGTATCCTACGCCCGGCCGGCGCCGAGGCGCCTGTGCCGGCGCTTGTCCCGCTCGGCCTGCCCGCACACGCCGCCTGAACGCAGGCATAATACCGGGGACGCAGCGCAACGATTCGCGCAGCGTCCCTTTACGTTTGTCGCACCTGCCGGTTATCACCCCCCGTGCCGGACGCTTCCCTGGAGGAGATCGAGAATGACCGATTGGCCCGTTCACGGCCGCATCGACGGCCCCATCGTGATGATCGGCTTCGGGTCGATCGGCAAGGGCACTCTGCCCCTGATCGAGCGTCATTTCGCTTACGACAAGTCGCGCTTCACGGTCATCGATCCGGTCGACAGCGACCGCAAGCTCCTGGACGAGCGCGGCATCCGCTTCGTCCGCCAGGAGGTGACCAAAACCAACTACAAGCACCTGCTCACCCCGCTGCTCACCGAGGGCGGGGGCAAAGGCTTCTGCGTCAACCTGTCGGTCGACACCTCGTCGGTGGAGATCATGGAGCTGTGCAGCGAACTCGGCGCGCTCTACATCGACACCGTCAACGAGCCCTGGAAGGGCTTCTATTTCGACAACAAGCTCGGGCCGGAAGCGCGCTCGAACTACGCGCTGCGCGAGATGACCATGGCCGCCAAGCGCAAGCGCAAACCCGGCAGCACCACGGCGGTATCCTGCTGCGGCGCCAACCCGGGCATGGTGTCGTGGTTCGTCAAGCAAGCGCTGGTCAATATCGCCGACGACATCGGCCTCAAATACAAGGAGCCGAAGAGCCAGGAAGACTGGGCGCGGCTCGCCAAGCGCACGCGCGTCAAGGGCATCCACATCGCCGAGCGCGACACCCAGCGCGCCAAGGCGCCGAAGGCGCCGAACGTGTTCGTCAACACCTGGTCGGTGGAAGGCTTCCTGTCGGAAGGCATGCAGCCGGCCGAGCTCGGCTGGGGCACGCATGAGAAGTGGATGCCGCGCAACGGCCACAAGCACAAGGCCGGCTGCCAGGCCGCGATCTGGCTCGACCAGCCCGGCGCCAATACCCGCGTGCGCTCATGGACGCCGACGCCGCACGCGCAATACGGATTCCTCGTGACCCACTACGAGTCGATCTCGATTGCCGACTACTTCACCCTGCGCGAGGGCCGCAAGGTCACTTACCGTCCGACCTGCCATTACGCCTATCACCCGTGCAACGACGCGGTGCTGTCGCTGCACGAACTGTTCGGGGCGGCCGGCGTGCAGCAGGAGAAGCTGCACATCCTCGACGAGGATGAGATCGTCGACGGCATCGACGAGCTTGGCGTGCTGCTCTACGGCCACAAGAAGAACGCCTACTGGTACGGCTCGCAGCTTTCGATCGACGAGACGCGGGAGCTCGCGCCCTATCAGAACGCCACCGGCTTGCAGGTGACGTCGGCCGTGCTCGCCGGCATGGTATGGGCGCTGGAGAACCCGAACGAAGGCATCGTCGAGGCCGACGAGATGGACTACAAGCGCTGCCTGGAAGTCCAGATGCCCTATCTCGGGCCGGTGATCGGGCAATATACCGACTGGACACCGTTGACCGGACGCCCCGGCCTGTTCACCGAGGACATCGACAAGCGCGACCCCTGGCAGTTCAAGAACGTGCTGGTGCGGTAAGGCGGCGCTTCTATCCCTCCCCTGAAAGGGGAGAGTCCGGCGCGCAGCGCCGGGGGTGAGGTTTCATCGGCACCATATCGGACCTCCCCCACCCAACCGGCGGAGCCTGCCATCGGCCGCCGCTTGCGGGAGAGGGATAAGCGCCGCAGCAACGCGATCGAAGCCGGCTACCTTTCGGCCGCCCTCACTTCTTTTCGTCTTTCTTCTCCTTGTCGCCAAGCTTGCCAAGTGGCGGCTTGCGCACCTGCGCCGGAGCCGGCTTGTTCACCGGCGGCAGGCTATGCACCTGCGCGGGCGCCGGATGGGGCGCCGGCGGATGCGGCGCCACGCGCGGTGCGGCCGGCGCATGCTGTGGCGGTGGACGCTGCACCTTGGGCTGCTGCGGCGGCGCCCTGCGTACAACCAGCGGCGGTGCCGCACGCTTTGCTGGCGGGTGCTGCACCTCCTGTTTCCGCAGCGCCGGCGGCGGCTTCACGCGCGACGGTGGCGGGGCGTTAAGCGTCTTCGGCTGCGGTTTGACCTGCGGTGACGGCGGCGCCTTACGCTCGGGCTTCACCTGCCGCGGTGCGATGACGTGCGGCGGCGGTGGAGCGGTCCGCGGCGCCGACGGCGCCAATTGCTTCTGAGGCTTGATGGCGGGTGCCGGTGTGACCGGCGCAACGACGACGCCTCGCGCGGCGCGCGGCGGATGCGAGCCGAGCCGGCCCCGCTCGTTCTTGCCGAGCGGCCGCGGCTTGGAGACGGTGGTCGCCGGCTGCACGGTCGCGTCTGTGCGCGCGATGCGCGGCGCCAACTGACGCCGGCCGGAGCGCCGCTTCAAATCCTGCGGACGGACTACCGCCGCGCCGACGACGTTGCGCGTACCGGGCAATACATGCGGGTTCACGCGGAAGGTCGGCACCGCGTTGCGCCGCGCCGCGGCCACGATCGCCGGCGAGACGCCGGCATTGACCGCAATGCGCGGATGGCCGTTGCGGCGATGCTCCACCACGATCGTGCGATTGATCACGACGGTGTTGCGGATGATGATCGTCGTGCGGGTCGGCGGCACAAAATAGCGATGCAGGCGCGGCGCCAGCATGTAGCGCGGCCGCAGGAACACCCAGTAGGTCGGCTCGTCGTCGTATTCGTAATACGTGTCGTCCGGCGGCAACGGTGCCCAGCCGACGTAATCGTCGCCACGACGCCAATCGACCCAGGCCGGGCCCCATTCGTCGCCCGGTATCCAAAACCAGCCGAGACGACGGTCATGCCACCAGCGGCCGTAATGATAAGTGATCCAGCCCCAATCTTCTTCCTGCTCGTCGGAGACCCAGTACCAGCCCCATTCGTCGGTGTAGATCCAGTGGCCGTAGGTGTAGGGACGCCAGTCGGGCGACACGTCGTCGGGCACCCAGACTGCGCCCCAGCGCGGATGGCGCACCCACGCCCCATAAGGATCGAGCGCGGCGCGGAATTCGGTAGTGGTCTGCGCCTGTGCCGGGGTCAGCGCGCCCATGACGACAGGCGTCGCGGCGGCGACAAGGACAAGCGCAAAGCCGGTCAGCGACGCGACCAGCAGGCGGCGGAGCAGCGATGATTGGATCATTATGTTCATGCCAATTGGGTTCATCGAACGAGCGCAATCAAACGCTCTGAACGCCGGATCGTTCCATACAGCCAAGCCGAAGCTAGAGTCGGGAACATGAACGGGAGCCGAATTACAGCGGTGTAATAATGCCGCAACCGCCCAATCAGAAGATCAAAACGCCGGCCTTGCCGCCTTCGCCACCAAAGCACAGCATCTGGCCGTCGGCCACCCAGCAAAGCGCGCTCACCGGCTCGCCGTTGGCCTCGCTGACCAGGATGAGCGCGCCGTCCTCGGTCCTGACCAGCAGCACCTTGCCGTCGGCGTAACCGACCGCGACCACCGGCTGCTTGGGATGGCAGGCGACCGCGGTCACACGTGCCGCGTCTTTCGCCAGGATCGTCGGCTGCCGGCCCATGGGACCGTTCTTGCCGTCGAACGGCCAGAGGATGAGTTGCTCGGAGCCCGAGGTGGCGAGAAAGGCGCCGTCGGCGCTCCACGACAACGAGCGTACCCGCGCCGAGTAACCCGACATGCGCATGTGCTGGCTATCGGCGATACGCCAGCCGTGCAACTGCGGCTCCTGCATGGTGGTGATGAGGAAGCGGCCGTCCGGGCTCACCGTCACGCCGAGATGCGAGCCCTTCCATTCGAGCCGCTGCGGCTCGGCGCCTTGCGCATTGGGAAACCAGAGCGTGGCTCCGTTGTAATGCGCGATCGCCAGCCGGAAACCTTTCGGCAGGAAGGCGAGCCCCGCCACCGTCGAGGGCGCGTCGAACGAGCGCTCCTCGCCCTTCCTGGTCTTCACGAATGCGGTCTTGCCGGCGGACCAAGCGACCGAACCATCCGGCGCCTGCGCCACCTGGTCGATCCAGCGCATCTTCGGATCGGTGGCGACGACCGTGTGCTCGCCGTCGGCGGTGGTAGCGACCACCCGGCCGTCGTCGCCGCCGGTGACGATGCGCTCCTTGTCGTTGGTACTCGCCAGGATGCCACCTTCGTGTACGGCGACGCGGCGTGGCTCCTCGTCGCGCGGCGCGAACAGCAGCGCTTCCTCGCCGAGCACGAACACCGGCGTGTCACGCAAGAAATACGCGCCGACGATGATGTCACCGCCTCCGCGATCCGACCTCCCCCCTCCAGGGGGAGGTGAAGCGAATATGCCTCGCGGCCTTGCCGATCAAGCCACGCAGCTCTGAAAGCCCTTCCGGATTTTCTCTTCCGGCAGATTGCGGCCGATGAAGACGATGCGGCTGACACGCTCCTCGCCTTCCTTCCAGGCGCGCTGATGGTCGCCGTCGAGGATCATGTGCACGCCCTGGAACACGAAGCGCTCGTCGTCGTCCTTGAACGACAGGATACCCTTGCAGCGCAGGATGTTGGGGCCGTCGACCGCCACCAGGTCCTGGATCCAGGGAAAGAACTTGTCTGGATCGAGTGGCTTGTCGGTATTGAGCGACACCGACTGCATGTCCTCGTCGTGATAGTGCTTCAGCCCGCCGTGATGGTGGTGATGATCGTGACCATGGTCGTGATGATGGTCGTGGTCGTGCTCGTCGGCAGTCAGGAAATCCGGCTCGATGTCGAGAACGCGGTCGAGGTCGAAGGCGTTGCGGCCGAGCACCTGGTCGAGCGCGATCTGCGAGCGCTGGGTGCGGTGCAGCTTGGCGTAGGGGTTGATGCCGCGAATGCGCGCTTCCAGCTCTTCGAGCTCTTCCGGCGTCACCAGGTCGGTCTTGTTGATCAGGATGACGTCGGCGAAGGCGATCTGGTTCTTGGCCTCGGGCGCGTCCTTGAGCCGGTCCTTCAGCCATTTGGCGTCGGCGACGGTCACGACCGCATCGAGCTTGGCCTTGGCGCCGACGTTCTCGTCCATGAAGAAGGTCTGCGCCACCGGCGCCGGATCGGCCAGCCCCGTGGTCTCGACGATGATGGCGTCGAACTTGCCCTTACGCCGCATCAGGCCCTGGATGATGCGCACCAGGTCGCCGCGCACGGTGCAGCAGATGCAACCGTTGTTCATCTCGAACACTTCCTCGTCCGCGTTCACCACAAGGTCGTTGTCGATGCCGATCTCGCCGAATTCGTTGACGATGACGGCGTATTTCTTGCCGTGCGGCTCCGACAGAATGCGGTTCAGCAGCGTGGTCTTGCCGGCGCCGAGGTAGCCGGTGAGCACGGTGACGGGGATTTTATCGGTGGCGGCGGCAGCGGTGGGGGCGGTGGCGGTATCGGTCATCGAGGGTCTCCGTTCGCCCCGTCATATAGGCAATCGGAGCCCACCCTGCAAAAGACCGGCCGGGTCGGCCCGAATGGACCTAAATCCTAGCGGGCATCTTCACGCTCACAGCGCCCGCTGCTTGTGCCCGCAATCCTTACAGATGTACTCGACGCGGACCTGGCCGCGCGGCGCCTTCACCTTGTTGAGCGCGCCACACTTGCCGCAATGGGTGTCGATGCGGGTCTCGCCTTCCTTCACGGTGACGGACTTGCGCTCCATCGCCTCCTTGATGAGGCGCTCGGCCTCCTCGCGCATCGCCTGTTTCGACATGGCGCCTCTGTTCGCTGGTGGTCTCGCAGCGGCCACTGCTTAGCACAAGTCGCGCGCGCCGCCACACCGCAAATGGGTGCCTTTCCGGGGAGACTGCAGGAATCGCGTCAGCCGCCGTCTCAGCCTTGGACAACCTTCACACGGGTGCCGACGTGCACGCGGTTGTAGAGGTCGATGATGTCCTGGTTAAACAGGCGGATGCAGCCGGAGGACACCGCGTGGCCGATGGTCTGCGGCTCGGTGGTGCCGTGCAGGCGGAAATAGGTGTCGTGGCCGTTGCGGTAGAGATAGAGCGCGCGGGGGCCCAGCGGGTTGCCAGGGCCACCCTTCATGCCGCCGGCGTAGGAGCGGTAGAGCGGGATCGCTTCCATCATGCTGGCGGTCGGCGTCCAGCGCGGCCATTTCTCCTTGCGGCCGATGACGGCGTTGCCGCGGAAATTGGCGGCCGAGGTACGGGCGACGCCGACGCCGTAGCTGATGGCGCGGTGGCCCTTCTGCACCAGATAGAGCCGGCGCTTGGAGATGTTGACGACGATGGTGCCGGGTTTCTCGTGACCCTTCCAATCGACCTCGTGGCGCAGGAGGCCGCGGTCGACGGTAGTAGTGTCGACCGCCGGGACGGCGTAGCCGTGGTCGCGCATGTAGCCGTAGCCGCCACCGCAGCCGGCGAGCGCCAGCGGCAGGCAGAGCAGCAGAAGCGCACGCCCGCCGCGCGCGAGGCCAACGGGATTATGAAATAGCCGGGATTTGAAACGGTTGATCATGTCGCCCCACGATTGTTGGCGCGCATATTGCTGAGCCTTGCGGCCCCTTGCAAGGCGCTGCCCGTAACAGAACCGTGACGAAGCGCCGCTGCCCACCCAGTCGGCGAGCCGTCATCGCCTGATCAATTCGTAGCGCTCTTCATCCGCGATATGCGCGAGGTCGCAAGCGCAGTCTTCGGCCAGCGCGCGCAACCTATCCCGGGCCCCCGCATCGAGCTCGCCGGGCGGGAAAACCTGCGCGAACTGGGCATAGGGCAGATCGAATATGTGCCCGGACGGCATGTCGTTGAGATAGCGTCTCAGCACCGCTTCCGTGAGCATTGCGGGGGGCCGCACTCAGCGATCGTCGTCGCGGCGATGGTGGTGGCGTCGGCGCGGCGCCGGCGCCTCGTCCGCGCCGGGCTGCGGGATGCCGAGCACGCCGCTCACCCCGCCGACCACGCCACCCACAATGCCGCCAACTGCGGCGCCGATGACGCCGCCGATGGGACCGGCAACCTTGTCGCCCTTGTGAAAGCCGTCGACGGCTCCACCGGGAGCGCCGCCCTGCGCGCGCGCCGCGGCGGGCAGCGCCAGCGCGGCGAAGACGAAGCCGGCGGCCAGTCGTTTCCTCATGAACCCGAACCCCTTGCCATTGCACTCACCACCATGAACCACAGGTGTGACATGGATGCCATGCCCCGCGAAAAATCGGCCGCCCTGGTGACGGGTAGCCGGATCATACCCAAGACCGGCGCATCGTCAGGCGC
>JARRQH010000264.1:0-4703 GCA_037381985.1 Pseudolabrys sp. | reverse complement strand
TGCCACTGCCCGGCATCGACTGGAAGATCGAGGTCGACAAGGCGGAGGCCGCAAAATACGGCGCCAATATCAGCACGGTGGGCACGGCGGTGCAGCTCGTCACCAACGGAGTCAAGGTCACCGAGTATCGCCCGACCGATTCCGACAAGGCGGTCGACATCATCGTGCGCTTCCCCAAGGATCGGCGTAGCCTTGACCAGCTCGACGAGCTGCGCGTGCAGACCAAATCTGGCTACGTGCCGATCGGCAATTTCGTGCACCGGGTGGCAGCGCATCGTGTCGGCTATATCAACCGCGTCAATGCCCACCGGGTGATTACCGTCGCCGCCAACATCGCCGATGGTGTGCAGAGTGCTGCGTTGCAGAAGGAAATTACCGAGACGCTCGACAACACCGATCTCGGCCCCGGCGTTACGTTCAAGCTGAAGGGCGAGGACGAGGAGCGCGCCAAGGCTGGCGCCTTCCTGTCGAAGGCCTTCGGCGCCGCGCTGTTCCTGATCTTCGCGATCCTGCTGGCGCAGTTCAACCGCTTCACCTCGGTGATGCTGGTGCTGACCGCGGTGCTCTTGTCGACCGTCGGCGTGCTGCTTGGCCTGATGATCATGGGCCAGCCGTTCGGCGTGGTGATGACCGGCATCGGCATCATCGCCAACGCTGGCGTGATCGTGAATAACAACATCGTTCTCATCGATACCTACGACCGGCTCAGACGCGAAGGGCAGGAGGCCTACGAGGCGATCATCGAGACCTGCCGCGAGCGCGCACGCCCGGTGGTGCTCACCGCCATCACCGCTATCCTCGGCGTGCTGCCGATCGCCTTCGGCATCAACGTCGATTTCATCGAGCGCGCCATCACCCACGGCGCGCCGGCGACGCAGTGGTGGATCAGCCTGTCGACCGCGATCGTGTTCGGCCTCGGCTTCGCCACCGTGCTGACGCTGATCCTGACGCCGGCGGCCCTCATGGGCATCGCCAACATGGCGGCGTGGCGCGAGCGTTGGCGCGAACGGCGTGCCGTGGCGCGGGCGGCGAAAGCCGCGGTCAAGGCTTGAGTGCGCGCTTAGAGCTCGATCTTCGAGAAGATGGTGACGTCGAGGTCGACCTGGTTGTTCGACAGCGTCACCCCCGTGGTCAACGTTTCGCCGTTGTGCAGCTTGCCGCTTTCGAACGCCGAGCGCACGACGCGTTCCAGCTCGCGCTGGGCGTTGAAGCTGATGTTCTTGAGGAACTGGCCGACGGCGGCCTTCACGGTCTCTTCGTCCATGGCGCATTCTAAAGCGGTGGCTGGGCGCCAATTCAAGTGCCGCTTGCCGCGTTAGTTAGCGGCGCTGGTTAACCGCCGAACGTTAACGCCGCCGCGTTAGCGATAACGCGGGAAACCGCTGGTCCGGCAGACGCGATGGTGGGATCGTGTCGGTGTAATTCAACCGGCGCTGCAAGCGAACGATCGCAGGGACATCAAGGAGAGAGCCGTGAACTACTTTTCCCAGCCGAAAGGTGCACGCGAAATCAAGATGAAGGAAGCCGCGGTCGAGACCAAGCCCGAGGTGGCGGCGCCGGCCAAGCCGGCGCAGGATACGCTCTCGACGTTCGGCAAGGGTATGCTGATAACCGGCAACGTGGTCTGCACCGGCGCGCTGCAGATCTTCGGCCGCGTCACCGGCGAGATTCACGCCTCCAAGGTCATCGTCGGCGAAGGTGCCAAGGTCGAGGGCAAGATCCGGGCGCAGGATGTCGTCATCCAGGGCGAGTTCCTCGGCACCGTGCACGCCAACAGCGTCAAGCTGCAGAGCACCGCCAAGGTCGACGGCGAAGTCTTCAACAAGCAGCTCGCCATCGAGCAGAACGCGCTGTTCGAGGGCGTCTCGCGCCGGCTCGAGCGGCCGATCGAGCCGCCGTCCGCCGATCAGGTCAGCGGTACCAAAGCCGCGCCGGCCACGCAGTCCGCGCCGCACGCTGTCGAGCCGTTGACGCTCACTCGGCCTGTCAACCAGCCGATCCCGCTGTCGGAAGTGGTGATCTAGCTCGCCTATCGCTTCTTTTTGCGCGTGATCTTATCCGAAAACCGGTTCCCACTTTTCGGGATCACGCGCTAATGCATCACGGCATCCGCGCGCGGCATGATCGCGCCCGGGTGCCGTATCACGTTGGCGGCCAGCTTGTGCGCCGCGTCGACCGCCTCGACCGGCCCGTGTCCTGAAAGTCGTGCCGCCAGGAAGCCGGCATTGAAGGCGTCGCCCGCCGCGGTCACGTCGACCGGCACCACCACGTCCGGCACCGGCACCGTCTGGTTACGGCCGTTCGCCGCGACCAGCGCGCTGTTCGGCCCGTTCTTCACCACGATCTCGTTGACGCCGAAGGCCTGCAGCCGCTCGACGGTCGCCTCCGGGCTCGGGTCGCCCCACAGCACCGCCTCGTCGTCATAGGCCGGCAGCACGATGTCGACGCGCTTGAGCGTCTCGGCGAACACGGTGCGCGTGCGGGAGAGGTCGCCCTTCCAGCCGCGCGGGCGGAAGTTCGGATCGAAGGCGACGCGAGCGCCGTTCTCGCGGGCGAGCTCGACCGCCGCCAGCAGGCGCCCGACGCCGACGTTGGAATAGAGCGAAAGCGTGATGCCGGTGAAATAGACGAGCCGGGCGCCGGCGATGGCCTCGGCGAGGCGGCTCCAGCCCGGCAGCTCGAACAGCTCGCGGGCGGGCGCCTGGCCTTCCCAGGAATCGGTGCGCGTGTTTTCGGCCGTCGCGCCGATCAGCTTCAGACCCGGCAGGCGGCCGGGGCAGCGCAGCACCAGATCGGTAGCAACGCCTTCGGCTTGCGCCAGTGCGACGATAGTGTCGGAATAAGGATCGTCGCCGAGCGCGCTGGCGAAGGCGGCGGGGAGGCCGGCGCGTGCCAGATAGATGGCGGTGTTGAAGGTGTTGCCGTCGTATTGCAGGGTGAAGCGGCCGTCGGCGCCGCGGGCGAGGGCGACGCTCGCTTCGCCGATGCAGATGCTACGTTTCGGTTCACTCATGCTCAGGGATTAGCACGGACCGGCGCGGCGTTGCGAGCGCGGCGAAGTAGCCGAGCGCGCTTAAACTCGCGATGCAGAAGCTCACCGGCCAGTCGGTGTAATAAGCGATCGTCAGGCCGCCCCAGGCCTCGAGCAGCGCCAGCCCCGCGGCGAGCGCGAGGCCCGCCCATAGGCCGCCGGTCAGCCGTTGCGCCGCCGCCGGCGGGCCGACCATCAGCGTGAACACCAGCAGAATGCCGACGATCTGCGCGGCTGCCGCTACCGCCAGCGCCACGATGGTGAGGAACGCGGTGGAGACGAAGCGCAGCGGCACGCCTTTGGCTTCCGCCAGCTCCGGCTGCAGGCTGGCGAAGATCAGCGGTCGCATGATGGCCGCGAGCGCCAGCAGCGTGACGAGCGCGAGGCCGGCGAGGATCGCGATGGTGGCGTGGTCGACCGCCAGTACATTTCCGAACAGCAGCGCCGTCGCCTGGCTGGCGAAGGCCGTGTGGTAGTGCATGAACAGAAGGCCGAAGCCGAGCGCCAGCGCCAGCACCACGCCGATGGCGACGTCGCGGCTGCTGATGCGCTCGCTCATGACGCCCATGACGATGCCGGCGGCGAGCGAAAACCCGATCAGCCCCCAGATGGCGCCGAGCCCGATCAGCCCGGCGCCGGTCGCGCCGGCAAAGCCGACGTGGGAGAGCGCGTGGCCGGCGAAGGTTTGCCCGCGCATCACCAGGAAATAGCCGGTCAACCCCGCCACCACCGCTACGATGCCGGCGGCGACGAAGGCGTTGCGCATGAATTCATAGGCGAACATGTCAGTGATGGTGTCCATGGTCGTGTGAATGCTCGACATGCTCCACGTCACGCCCATGCGACATCACGAAGATGTGGCCTTCGGCATGCACCACGTGGATGTCGGTGCCGTAGAGCCTGGACAGCACCGGCGCGGTGATGACCTCGTCGACGGTGCCGAGCGCCGCCTGACCGTTGCCGAGATAGAGCACGCGGTCGAGCGTGCCGAGCAGCTGGTTGAGCTCGTGGGCGCTGAACAGGACGGTGATGCCGCGTTCGCGGCAAACGTGGCGAACGGTTTCGATGGCCACTTCCTGGTGGCGGGCGTCGAGGCTGATGAGCGGCTCGTCGAGCAGCAACAGCCGCGGCGATCCGACCAGCGCCTGCGCCAGCAGCAGGCGCTGGCGCTCACCGCCGGACATGTCGTTGAAAGAACGCTCGGCGAGATCGCGCGCGCCGACCAGCGCTAGCGTGTCGTCGATCATGGCACGCTCGGCGCGGGAGAGCGAGGGCAGGCCCCAGCGCTCGCCGTTGAGGGACGATGCCAGGAAATCGCGCCCGCGCACCTGCAGGTCCGGCAGCACCGTGCGCAACTGCGGCAGGTAGCCGATTTCCGCATTGCCGCGGCGCGGCGTTTGCCCGAACACTTGCAAGCTGCCGGCGCTCGGCGGCAGCAGGCCGAGGATGGCGCGCATCAGCGTGGTCTTGCCGGCGCCGTTGGGGCCGAGCACGCCGATGAACTCGCCGGGTTTGATGGCGAAGCTGACGTCGTTCAGCACGGCGCGGTGCCCGAGCCGCAGCGTGACGTGGTCGAGCACGACGGCTTTCACGGTGTTCGAGTCCATTGTTGATTCGCTGTCAAGCCGCGCGCACGGCGGGACTCCCTCTCCCCTGGGGGAGAGGGCTGGGG
>JARRQH010000263.1:711-5420 GCA_037381985.1 Pseudolabrys sp. | reverse complement strand
CCTTCTCCGGGTCGGAATGCTCATCGCCGACGATCGGGATCTTGCGTCCCACCAGCGGCAGGATGACGTTGGTGCCGATCAGGTGCTTGTAGCGCTCGTCCTCCGGATGCACCGCCACCGCTGTGTCGCCCAGCATGGTCTCCGGGCGCGTGGTGGCGACCACGATGAAGGTCGAGGGATCTTCGGAATCGAAGGTCTTGCCCTCGATCGGATAGCGCAGGTGCCAGAGGTGTCCCTTGCTCTCGACCTGCACCACTTCGAGGTCGGAGATGGCGGTCAGGAACTTGGGGTCCCAGTTGACCAGCCGCTTGTCCTTGTAGATGAGGCCCGCGCGATAAAGCTCCACGAAAACTTTAAGAACCGCCTTGGACAGCCCCTCGTCCATGGTGAACCGCTCGCGCGACCAGTCGCACGAGGCGCCCAACCGCTTGAGCTGATGGACGATGGAGCCGCCGGACTGTTCCTTCCAGGCCCACACCCGCCGGACGAACTCCTCGCGGCTGAGATCGCGGCGCTTGATGCCGCTGGCGTCGAGCTGCCGCTCGACCACCATCTGGGTGGCGATGCCGGCGTGGTCGGTGCCCGGCTGCCACAGCACGTCACGCCCGCGCATGCGCTCGAACCGGCAGAGGATGTCCTGCAGCGTGTTGTTGAGCGCATGGCCCATATGCAGGGAGCCGGTGACGTTGGGCGGCGGGATGACGATGGAATACGGCTCGGCCTCGGCCCGCTCGGGCCGGCCGGCGCGGAAGGCTCCCGCCTCTTCCCATGACTGGTAAATGCGGCCCTCGACCTCCGAGGGCTGATAGGTCTTTTCGATCATTTCGGCGTCTTATCTTAAGATCTATCGCGCCAGGCGCGTTTCGCGCGCTACAAAGCCCGCCACGACCGCTGGAGTCAACGTGTCCTCGCCCTCCTCCGCCCTGCCCGCCGGTCCCCCACTTCCGACCGGGCCCTGACCCGGGCGATCGTGCTGATGTCGCTGGCCGCCTTCGGCAGCGGCGCCGCCCTGCGGGTCTCGGACCCGCTGCTGCCCCAGGTGGCGGCCGATTTCGGGTCTGGGTGGGCGCGGCCATCATCGTGCCGCTCGGCATGGCCTATATCGGCGATGTGGTGCCTTACGCGCGTCGGCAGACTATGCTGGCGCGCTTCATGGCCGGACAGATGAGCGGCATGATCGCCGGCCAGATCGCCGGCGGCATCATCGGCGAGCATTTCGGCTGGCGCATGGTGTTCGTGGCGGTCGCGGCCGTGTTCATCGTTGTAGGCCTCGCGCTCGCCAGCCAGTTCCGCGGCAACCCCTGGACCAAACCGATCGAGCACGAAGACGGGACGCGCCCGCGCATGATCGCGAGCTACCGCGCGCTCAGCGCCAGTTCCTGGACGCGCTTCATCGTCTCGGCGTCGTTCGTCGAGGGCGCCGTCTTCTTCGGCGCTTCACCTATGTCGCGGCCAGCCTGAACACGCGCTTCGGCCTCAGCTACTCTACCGTCGGCGCGATCGTGGCGGCGTTCGGCGCCGGCTGCCTGCTGTTCGCCATCGTCGCGATGCTGTGATGCTGTGGGCGGCGCTGGCGGCGTGGATCGCCTGGGGCATCGCCCGGCGGCCGGTGTGAGACGATGAAGCGCAGCAGCATTTTCGGCGCCTCACCCTCCCCTTGAGGGGGAGGGTCGCCAGCCTGAGCGTAGCGAAGGTTGGCGGGGTTGGGGGTGGCAGCCGTGCATTGGGCACACGCGTTCGCTTTGCAATTCACCCCCTCCCGACCGCCGTCACTACGCGACGACGGTCGACCTCCCCTCCAGGGAGAGGTGAACCGAATCCGCGGCACGCAGCCCGCCTCAATCCCAAGTGAAAATAGATCAGCGCCCGCGCGAGACTCGTTCGATTTCCGCGCGCACGATGCGCTCGACCAGCCCCGGCAGGTTATCGTCGAGCCAGGTCTTCAGCATCGGCCGCAGCATCTCCTTCACCAGGTCTTCGAGCGTGCGCGCGTTGTTGCCCAGGATTGTATTGGCGAGCGAGTTGAACGCGTGGTCCACCGCCGTCGCCGTCGAGTTCGACAACAGGCGGTCGTTCGCGCTGTCCTCAAGCCCGCCACGTCCCGCATCGTATCCCACGTCTGCGGCGGGGCGTCTGGCCGCCGCATCCGAGAACACCACGTCGTCGCCGGCCTCGATGGTGCGGAAGCCGGGCGGCTGCTGCGGCGCGGTCATCTCCTCGGTCAGCATCAGCACGTCGGGCACGGCCGGCGGAGGTTCCGGCTCTGACTCAGGCGCGGGCTCGACCGCGGCCGGCGGCGGCTCCAGGTCCGCCAGCATGGCGTCCACGTCTTCCTGCGTGTTGGCGACCGATTCCGGCTCCGGTGGTGGAGGTGGTGGCGGCAGCTCAGGCTCGGGCGCCGCCACGGGCTTCGGCGCCGGCGCGGCCGCCTGGCCGGGCTTGCCGTCGTCGTCGGCAATAATGCGCCGGATGGAGGCCAGGATCTCCTCCATCGAGGGCTCTTGGGCCTTTGCCGGCTGACTCATTGGCACACTTTCCCGCGCGCAGTTGTGCAATCCGAACGCCGAATTCGCCTTCGCCTGCCCATGCAGGCGCGAATCATCGGTCGATTACCTTTATACGCCAGAGGGGTGCGACTGTGGCAGGCCGAAAGCGCGGGAAGCCTCCAATCACTTGTGGACACTGAGGCATTCGGCGACCGCTCAGGCGCCCAAACTGGCGCCGAAGCCGGCACTCCAGGTGCGCCCGTCTGCCGGCCTTCTCAGCGGCCGTCGGGGGTGCGCAGGCCGAACCAGCTGTCGCGCACCTGCTCGTAGTGGACCCGCGGATTGTAGGTCGGCACGCGCAGCCCCAGCATCCGCGGCGACAGCCGGCCGACCGCCGACAGCAGCGTGTAGGACGCCACTACGCGGTCGCGCTGGGCGCCGACCAGAGACACGCGCGCGTTGACCAGTTCCTGCTGGGCGTTGAGCACGTCGAGGGTCGTGCGCTGCCCGACGCGCGCTTCCTCGCGCACGCCGTTGAGCGCGATTTCGGCGGCCTGCACCTGCGCCTGAGTCGCCTGGATGTTGGACTTAGCCGCCTCGAGCTGGCCCCACGACTGCACCACGGTCGGGCGCACGGTGTCGCGCGTGTTGTCGAGATCGAGCCGCTTCTCGCCCAGCATCTCCTTGTCCTGGCGGATCGTCGAATATTCCGAGCCGCCCTGGTAGATCGGGATGCTGACCGTGCCGAGCACGGACGCGTAGTAGCTCTCCATGCCGGCGAGGCTGGACGTGCTCAGCCAATTCTTGGTGTAGCTGCCCGTCACCGAAACGCTCGGCAGCAGCGCGCCCTCCGCCACCTTCACCGCCAGTTGCGCCACGTCGACGTTATATTCGGCGGCGGCGACCGACGGATTGGTGGCGATGCCGACCGCGACCGCGCGGCCCAGCGTGTGGGGCGAGAATCGGTCGACCGGCGAGGCGGGCATCAGCTTGCCCGGCTCGGTGCCGATCACCTTGCGATAGGCGGCAGCCGAGGTCGTGTAGTTCGATTGCGCGGTCAGCAGTTGCGAACGGCCGCTGGCGAGGCGCGATTCCGCCTGCGCCACGTCGGTGCGCGTCACCTCGCCGACGTTGAAGCGGTCGCGCGTCTGGCGCAACTGCTCCTGCAACACCTCGACGTTGCTCTTCTGCAGCTTGACGATCGCGGTGTCGCGCAACAGGTTCATGTAAGCAGAGACCGCATCGAGCAGCACGGTCTGCTCGGTGTTGCGCAGGGTCGCGCGCGCGGCCAGCACCTGGCTTTCCGCCTTGCGCGTCTTGTTGGTGGTCTGGAAACCGTCGAACAGGTTCTGCGTCGCCGAAATGCTGGTCGAGAACGGCGAATTGTAGCCGCTCAAGGTCGAGTAGGTCGGCGCACCGGCGATAACCGACTTGCTGGTGGTCGAGATCGACTGCTCACCGCCGGTGGCCGTGACCGTTACCCTGGGACGATAGCCGGAGAGCGCCTGCGGCACGTTCTCGTCGGTCGCGCGCACCGAGGCGCGCTGGGAATTGAGCGAAGGATTGTTGCGATAGGCCTTGATCAGCGCCGATTGCAACGTCTCGGCACGCGCCGGCCCGCCCGTCGGCGCAATACAAGCGATCGCACCGAGAGCCAATACACCGCTTATGCGGCCGAGCCCGAACAGGCCCTGAAGACGCTCACCTGCACCCGACATTCAACGCCCCAACGACCCCATTATCATTATCCGCCTTATTTTCGATGATCTTAGCAGGCGATAGCAAGCAACATACGCGCCGCCGCGAGTCCTTGGAACCCCCGCCACGGCCCGTGAGAAAAGAATGGGAGCGCCCTGCGGATTTTGCGCAACGGTTTGAAACGCAACAGTATCCCGGGCGGTGGCATTGAGATGCCGCGGCATCGTTCGCGGCACGCCCGCAAACGACCGTCACCATTAAAACCGCACCGGAATCATGAGGTTGCTCGCGGTCTTTCGAATCCGAAATCAACATGGGCGCGTCGGCGTCAGAAGGCGAATTCGGCCGGCTTCACAAAGCCCGGCAGCACTGCGGCCGTGCCGTCGAAGATATGGCGGGCGCCCGTTTTGTCGCCGATGCGGCTGAAAACGGTTGCCTTGGCGCCCGGCCCCGCCCCCACCACGCATAGCAGCCGGCCGCCATCCTTGAGCTGGCCGAACAGCGATTCGGGCGCGATCTCGCTGG
>JARRQH010000263.1:0-700 GCA_037381985.1 Pseudolabrys sp. | reverse complement strand
GGTGACGACGCTGACCTTGGCGGTGCCGGCGAGGTTCGTCTTGGCCGTCTTCGCAAGCTTGGCATCTTCTTCCAACGCCACCACCTCGGCCGCAAGATCTGCTAACACGGCGGCGCCGTAGCCGGTGGCGCAGCCGACGTCGAGCACCCGGTCGGTGTCCGCGATGTCGGCAGCATGAATCAGCTTCGCCAACACCATGGGCTTGAGCATACGGCGACCGCCCTCGCCCGCCGGCACGTCGAGATCGAGATAGGCGATACCCGCCTCGGCCGCCGGCACGAAGCGCTCGCGCGGAATCTTCTGCATGGCGCCGATGATGCGCAGATCGGTGACGTCGGCGGTGCGGACCTGGCCATCCACCATGTGGCGGCGCGCGGCAGCGAAATCGGTCATCTACAGAGACCTCTGCGGAACGTTTGAGCGCTGGATACGCTGGCTTTTCTGCGGCAAGGACGGCCAAAACGCAAGCCGAACGGGCGCGTCCACAGGCTCGCTCTTCTGGCGCATGCGGCAAATGTATCCAATTCTTTGATTTGTTGCGTTTCCGGACGGCGAACCGCTACCCACTTCGCCCGGAAACGCTCCATTTGCTTGGGCGCGTTTCCGGACGGCGGACCGGTGCCCACTTCGCCTGGAAACGCTCTTGGCCGCCGTTGTGGAGCGCGCCGGCCTCCTATATAGGCAGGATCGGAAAAACGAC
>JARRQH010000262.1:0-11074 GCA_037381985.1 Pseudolabrys sp. | reverse complement strand
AGACCGACGGCATCCTCAAGCGTCTCGATCGTATTGAAAAAAGCTGCATTCCGAAAATCGGCTGGCCGACTTCGTCGCCGGGCAGACCGTCGCGCCGGACCGGCGTGTAAAGATGAGCTTTCGAGAGGCCATCGATTGCCGCCAGGCACGTCTCGATGCGTTTGACATCGGTCTGCGATATTGCCGCGGGCGATGGTGCAGGAGCTTCGAAGAAGGCTAGATAGCACAGTTGCAAAAGCTTGTTCTCCGGTACGCGACGTGACCACCGGGCAAACCGTCTCCTTTTGTCGAACCGTCAGGCCGGAATGCCGATCTTCCCGAGATGCCGCGCAATCATCGAATTGCGTAGCTTGTCTTGAGCATGCAATCGAAAACTGATGCTCCGGAAGACCGGTTTCCCTGCTCCGGGTCCCGCTCTAATAGCGGTCGGACAGGAGCGTGCCCGCGTTCGGTACGCGCGTTTCCAGATCGAGGCGTTTCAGCATCTGGTGCGTCGTGCAGACGGCAGCGCTGACGACGGGCAGCGACATTTGCTGCTCGAGTCTCGAAATGACGCCGAGAGACGGCATCTGAACGCAGGCCGAGGCGACCAGAACATCGATTCCCGAACAATCGACCCTCCGGGCGATGTCCGGCAAATTTTCCGGATTGTGCCGGCCGACTTTCAGATTATCGGGAATCTCGAGGGCTGTATAGTCCCTGACTGTGATGCCTTCGCTCTCGATGTAGTCCACGACCAGTTTGGTCAACGGCTTCATGTAGGGGCAGATCACCGAGATGGTCTTTGCGCCAAGTGCATTCAGACCGTCAATCAGCGCGCCGGCGCTGGTGACGACGGGGGCCGGTGCATCGTTTTCGATCGTTCGCGAATGGAGCCTGTTCTCTGATACTCGGTGGTAGCCGTTGCCCATGCTCATGATGGCGACGAGGCAAGCATAGCCGAGAACGTCGACGCGGGCATCCGACAGTTCCATTGCGCAACGGTCGCTGTCGTGGTCCATCGCCTCGAGTTCTTCCTTCACAACCTTCTTCATGCGCATGCGGCTGGAATGAAACGTGAAGCGCTCCGGCAGGATCGTCTGGCGTGCCAGAAGCATCGCGGGGATCTCGGTCTCCATAGTCGTATTGGACGACGGAACGATTTGGCCGATTCGATAGACTTTTTCTGACATGGTGGTCCTGTCGAGTTGTCGCTCGGACCGGGCGACTTGTCATGCGGTCAGGCATATTGAATGAGTGCCGGCCCGCCAGGTCTGCCTTGGGAGGGCAACGAAAAGATGGTGCGGGCCGGCCGCGGTCTAGGCCGCCAGAGGTTGATGTCCTCCATTGTCGCCGAACGCTTCCTCGCGATAGAAGCCAAGCGATTCGATCACGGGTAGATCGTTGAAGGTGAACAGGCATGCGTCGTCGCTGTCGGACGCATTCCCGTGTTCGTGCCAAGCCCAGGAGGGGATGCAGAAGATGTCGCGTTCCTGCCAGTCGAAACGCTGGCCTTCGATGATCGAATAGCCCTTGCCCTTGGCGACCTGGTAAACGAAACTTCCCGTATGCCGGTGAGATTTTGTCTTTTCGGCCGGGCGAAGCATCTGCATGCTCGCGCCGATCGTTTGCATCACATGCCCGCCGGTAACCGGATTGACGTAGTTCATGTGAACGCCGTCATAAGGCGAACCATCAGTGGCTTTCGCATAGCGCTGCAGGGCTTCGTAGGTCGGCGCCCATTCGTATTTGAACAGCGGCGAATAGTCATTGGACCATTCTCCCTTGGCCGGCCGAAGGCCAGGGCTGCCCCACGAATTCCGCATATCGTTGACCGGGTAGCCGACGGCTTGTTGAAGATCGGGATGAACGGCATAGAAGTTGGCTTCCAAGGCATTGACCAGCGGAATGTCCAGCCCGTCCTGCCAGATGCATGGCTTTCCAGAGCTCTCGACGCCGTGTTCGTGCCATGTGCCATTCGGCGTCAGCACGAAATCGTTGGCGCCGAGGGTCATCTTGTGGCCGTCGACAATGGTGTAGGCGCCGCTGCCTTCCATGATGAAGCGCAGCGCGGACGCCGAATGCGCGTGAACGTCCCGCCGGCCCGGATTGTTCAGATAGATCACGCGGCGGCCCGCCTTCTCCGGCGTCACGAGGTCGACAGACCGCAAGACGTGCTCACGCAGATCCTTGTAGCGCCAAAGTACGGGGACGGATGAGGATTTCGGCTGCCAAGGCTCGATCTTGTTGGCGACAGTCCACAGCGCCCCGGTCTCGTATTTCTCCAACTCGCGATAGTATGCCTCGAGTTCGGCGGTTTCCTCGACGTTGGCACGTCCGGCAACATCTTCACGCATCGGGTCTTCCTTTCTCTTCCCTGTTGGGCAAGTGGGCGATAAGCCCTAGCGACGGTGGGCGGGTAACCTTTCCGGGCGATCGTTATTGTCCAGAGACTCCTGGGTTGCGGTGTCCTCACCGGGACGGCGGTTCTCGACTTCCGTCCAACTGATGGGTTCGCGCCGCCCGCGCGCGACACGAAGATCGAAGATATCAAAGCGGTTATAGTGTCCGGCAATGTCGTGCATCTGCTTGGCTTGCACACAGCGGCCGAGGTCAATTTCGCCGTAGACGATTCCCTCGTCATCAATGAGTGAGTCGCCGACGACGCGCCCGTCAGGCCCGAGAATTCCGCTGAAGGCGCTTGACTTGCGCTCGAGGCGGGCGCGGGCGTCCGGCACAACCGTCTCCATCGCCTCGATGATCTCTTCGGAGACGGTCGAGCATGAAACGATCGTGAAGAGCTTTCCTTCGAAAGAATGCGCAATGGCGCGCAGCTTGATGGCTTCGGCCATGTCGTAATCCTGTGGGGCGACGGGAAGCGAGATATAGCTCGCTACGTGCACGAGCTCGCCCTGGGCCAAAAGCGTGAAACGGGCAAGCGTATTGGTGTTTTCTCCGCAGGCAAGCCCGCCCAACGGGCCGATTTCGGTGTCGTAGACGACCATGCCCGCGGCATCTCCCGGTCCCCAGGTCAGCTTCTCAGCCCAGGTCGGGACGAGTTTGCGGTGCTTGCCGAGCAGTCGTCCGTCCGGACCGATGAAGACCAGCGTGTTGTAAAGCGTCCCGATCGAAGCGGGGCTGCGCTCGTTGACGCCGATAACGAGATAGATCTCTGCCTCGCGCGCGGCGGCGCGGAGCATGTCAATTTCCGGTCCGGGAACCAGAATCGACGCCCTGACGAGGCGATCGAACCATTGTCCGCCGGTGACCGGATCGGTAATCCAGTTCCAATAGGGATAACCGGGCACGAAGACCTCGGGAAAGGCGACGATTTTCGCGCCGTTGCGGGCTGCTTCGCTGAGCAGCGATATGGCCTTCGAGATCGTGGCCGGCGTGTCGAGGAAGACCGGTGCGGCCTGAACCGCGGCCGCCTTGAACTTCGGAAGATTGATCATTTCCACCCTCTCTGCGGTTGTCACGGAAGGCATAGGGACCTGCTCTTTCGAAAATCGATCATATTTTAGAATTGGCGAGTGTCAAGGTAGTATGTGTACATACCAATTGCGTTCTGATATTTCGTATCAGCTGTAATCGCGTTTCCAGTGGGGCCGCGAAATTTCGCGGCTTGAGCGATTACCGGATCCCACAAATAGGACGATCGGAGTGGTGGAATTGAATCTGAATGAAAGCGCGGAGGGCTGCACGTCGGACACCGGTCTTCAGTACACAGCGGTGGGTGACGCCGACCTCTCCACCCAGCGCATACTCAACATGCCGGGTCATCTGATCCGTCGTCTGCATCAAGCGTCCGTTTCGATCTTCGCGCGTGCAACAAAGAACTGGGGCATAACGCCTGTTCAATATGCGACGCTGGTCGCGGCAATGAGCAAGCCCGGCGTCGATCAATGCAATCTGGCTCAGACCGTTGCGTTTGATAAGGCGACGATCGGTGACGTGATAAAAAGGCTCGAG
This sequence comes from Pseudolabrys sp., assembly GCA_037381985.1. Classification (GTDB taxonomy): domain Bacteria; phylum Pseudomonadota; class Alphaproteobacteria; order Rhizobiales; family Xanthobacteraceae; genus Pseudolabrys. The sequence goes on along the minus strand of JARRQH010000262.1, from coordinate 7,123 downwards.
GCCCGCGGTCTGATCAACCGCAGCAAAGGAAGCCGCGACCGCCGTGCCAAGCAGGTCTTCATCACAGAACCTGGACGTGCGTTGCTCAGCGAAGTCGATGCGGTGATCCTCGAGGCGCAACGGGACATACTCGCACCTCTCTCCGAGGATGAGCGGAGGGTATTTCTGAGTCTGCTCGGCAAGCTGGTATTAAATGAAGACGAAGAGCAAATGCGTGCTCTCAGAGATAAATAGCTCTGCACCGAGGCATGTGTTTAGCCGGCCGCTTACTCAGGGTCCGCCAGGGAGAGATCTTCGGCATCCGATTGCCGTAGTTTCTCTTCAATGAGATCCCCCGTCCGGCGATAATGTGCCGCCAGCAGTTTGGCCGCTTTTTCAGCTTGCCGGGCGATGGTGGAATCCATGATCTCCTCGTGTTCGGCATGGACATCACGTTCGTACGACAGTTCGCTCCCAGCAAGAAAAGGGCGTCGATACCGTTCGGTTTGATCGTAGAGCAAGCTGGAAAATTCGAGGAGCCAACGTCGGCTGCTCGCGTTGATGAGCGCGAAATGAAAGGCTCTATGACGCGCTTCCAGTTCTTCGGATTCGCTGTCCGTTCGGTCGCGTTCCAACGAGCGCAGCCGCGCTGCACAACGTGAAAGCGAGTGGAACGCGGCGATAACCGATGCCTCCCAGTCGTCGTCGCCATTCTTTACGGAAAGATGGAGACCTTCGCCGTCTATCAAAATGCGTGTCTCTATCGAGTCCCACATTTCGTTCAGCGAGATCGGGGCGACGCGGAAGCCTCTCAGTGCAGACGATTTGACTAAGCGTTCGCTGTGGAGCCGTGTGAGCGCTTCACGCAGCGGAGAAAAGCTGAAGCCATAAACGGCCGTAGGCTTCCTGTGTCAAAGTTGTTTCGCGCGTGGTGGTCTCTTGTTCGGCGCCGCCTGCAAGGCGAGAGATTTTCGGCGGCGACTTGGGCCGTGGACTCATGCTCGTTCCTTTGAGGTGCAAAACAGATCACTCGCGTCATATTCCGTTGGTTAGGCCATCTCTATCCTGTCCAACATTTATTTCATAGCACGTCGCCGACCGCTCTGAGGGGACGAACGGCCTTAGCCATTGACTGCGGATTTGGAGAAGCCGGCCAAGTCCGCATATTTCTCTGTGATCTCTTGGCGAGTGTGAAATGGCAGCACGGCATCGATGTCGTCGAAGCCGTCAAGCGCCAACCGCTCGACCGCATCGATCACCTGCTCGGGGCCGCCGAGTCGATTCCTCCGAACAATTTCGGCAGTCTTAGGTCTTCTCTCCTCATCGTAACGCTTCAATGCGTCGTCGATCGACAGCGTGGCGTCCGTCAGGTGCCGCGATATGGCCTCCGCGTCGAGGATCGCTTGTCCCGCGCCGTTCGATCCTGTTGGATACATGGGATGAGCCGCGTCCCCCAGCAGGGTGACGCGCCCCTTGGTCCACGAGGGCAAGGGATCCCGGTCGCACATCGGGTATTCCCAGAAGCGCTCGGTCGCCGCCACAAGCGCAGACACATCGACATGCGGCAAGGCAAAGCCGCCGGCGACTTCACCAGTTCCTCCCGGCGACCCGGTGTCGTCCAGTCCTCGCGCTGCGGCAGCGGCGCGTTCTTTTCGGCTATTTTCACATTTATCGACCAGTTCGTCAGCGGCGTGTGGTCTTCCTGGCCCGGGGCGATGGGATAGATGACGACCTTCGCCTTCATTCCGCCGCTGATGATCATTGAATTTCCCGTCATGAACTGCCGCCAGTCGGTCGCCCCTCGCCAGATGAGCACGCCGCTCCAGGAAGGAGTGTCCGGTCCGGGAAACAGACGCGATCGGGTCAAGGAATTAATTCCGTTGGCGCCGACGAGAACGTCCCCGGATTCGGCGTGCGTGCCATCAGGTGTTTCGAACGAAGCGACGACCGCCTCGCCGTCCCAGGAAAAACCCGTCATGCGGTGCCCTGTCCGAACGACAGGCCGAACCGCTCGACAAGGGCGTCGAGAAGGACGCGCTGGAGCCTGGCCCTGTGAATGGAGAACTGGGGAACTTCGTAGCCTGCCGCAAGTCCGCGCGGTTCGCTCCAGACAGGTTGCCCGAAACTGTTCATGTAGAGCAATTCGTCGGTCTTGATCGCAACGGTGGCGAGGTCGTCAATCAGGTCGATTCGTCCGAGCATTTTGACCGCATGCCGCAACAGGTTGATGCCGACCCCGAGTTCCCGGACTTCAGGCGCCTGCTCGAAGACCGTGCATTCGACGCCCCGATCCAACAGCATCAAGGCCGTCGCAAGGCCCCCGATACCACCGCCCGCAGCGATCACCTTCATGGTCCATTTCCTCCGTCGCCAAGTGCTCATAAGCCAAGTACGGGTTACATCGCAACACGCAAGTTTTTTATAAAATAGGGGTGAATCGCAACACCGCGATCCTGTTCTTTCACAAACTGCGCGAGGTGATCTTCGCGGAACTAGCCGCGGCGGAGCCGGGCCTCATGAGCGGCGAAATCGAGGCCGACGAGAGCTACTTCGGCGGACGCAGAAAGGGCAAGCGAGGCCGTGGCGCTGCCGGCAAGGTCCCGGTTTTCGGTCTCCTTAAGCGCGGTGGCAAGGTTCATGTCGTGGTCATCCCAAATGCCCGCACCGACACGCTTTTCCCGATCATACGGGACAAAGTGAGACCTGACTCCATCGTCTACACAGACAGCTTCGGAGCTTATGACGTGCTGGACGTTTCGGAGTTCCACCACGTGCGAATCTACCACTCGGAACTCTTTGCAGACGACGCCAACCACATCAACGGGATCGAGAACTTCTGGAACCAGGCGAAGCGGCGTCTTCGCGGCTACAACGGCATCCCGCAGCAACACTTCCACCTGTTCATCAAGGAGTGCGAATGGCGCTTCAATCAACGCCCCGTTGCCAACCTCACCAAGGTTCTGCAACAGTGGTGGTTCAAGTAACGACAGACACGCTATCTATGTCAGCCCCTTCTATCTAGTGCCTTATCGTGCTCTGTCGCGTTCTATCGTGCATATCGGAAAGGTCTCGATATCGCCTCCAGGGGGAGGTGATCCGAGGGTGTAGCGGCGTCCACTTACGCCGCCTTCTTCTCCATGTCGGCCTTCCATTCACCCTTGGCGGCCAGCCCGTTCATGGCGGCGCGGTGGGTGAAGGCGGCTTGCGCGGCCGACACGTTGCCGGCCTTGCCGCTCCAGGCCTTCTGCGGCGCCGCCTGCAGCGCTCGGCCATAGGAGAACGTGAGGCTCCAGGGCAGGCCGCCGATCTTGTTCATGGCGTCGAGATGCGCGGTGGCGTCTTCGTCGGACTGGCCGCCCGACAGGAAGGCGATGCCCGGCACCGCGCTCGGCACGCACTCCTTCAGCATCTTCACCGTGCGCTCGGCGACCTCCTGCACGGAGGCCTGCTTCTTCGACTTCTTGCCGGCGATCGCCATGTTGGGTTTCAGCACCATGCCTTCGAGCGCGACCTTCTGGTAGTAGAGCTGCTGGAAGACCTCCTTCAGCACCCACGTGGTCACGCCGTAGCAGGTGTCGATGTCGTGGTCGCCGTCCATCAGCACTTCCGGCTCGACGATCGGCACGATCTGGTGTTCCTGGCAGAGCGCGGCGTAGCGCGCCAGCGCGTGCGCATTGGTGGAGATGCAGGCGTAGCTCGGCTTGCCGGCGCCGATGTCGATCACCGCGCGCCACTTGGCGAAGCGCGCGCCCTGCTCGTAATACTTCGGGAGTCGTGTCGGCAGGCCGTCGAGCCCGTAGGTGATCGTTTCGCCCGGGCAGTTGGGTAGCGGCTTGGCGCCTTCGTCGACCTTGATGCCGGGAATGGCGCCGTTCTTCTTGATGATGTCGACCAGCGGCGTGCCGTCCTTGCCCTTCTGCCAGATAGTCTCGTTGTAGAGGATGACGCCGGAGATATGCTTCATGCCCTCCGCCGCGCTGAACAGCAGCTCGCGGTAGTCGCGGCGATTCTCCTCGGTCGATTCCACGCCGATAGCGTCGAAGCGCTTCTTGATGGTGCCGGTGGACTCGTCGGCGGCCAGGATGCCGCGCCCGGGCGCCACCATGGCCACGGCGACTTTGTTCAGTTCAGCGAGATTCATGATGCCTCTCCCATCATACTTCGTCCCCGGGCGCGCTACGCGCTCGGGGCGGCCGTTGTCGCGGCTATTTTGCCCTCAGCACCTCGACTCCCGGCAAAGCCTTGCCCTCCAGCCATTCCAGGAAGGCGCCGCCGGCGGTCGAAACATATGTGAAACGATCGGCGGCACCGGCAACGTTGAGCGCGGCTACCGTGTCGCCGCCACCCGCCACCGTCACCAGCTTGCCGGCCTTGGTCAGTTCGGCGGCGGCTTCCGACACCTCGACCGTGCCGTTGTCGAATGGCTCCATCTCGAAGGCGCCAAACGGGCCATTCCACACCAGCGTCTTGATGCGTGCCAGCACCGACACCGCCTGCTCGATGCTGCGCGGGCCGATGTCGAGGATCATCTCGTCCGGCCCGACTTTGTCGACCTCGATGGCGCGCGAGGGTGCGTTGGCCTTGAATTCCTTGGCCACGACGACGTCGACCGGCAGCACGATCTCGCGCTTTTCGGCCTTCGCCTTGTCCATGATGTCGCGCGCGGTTTGTACCAGGTCACGCTCAACAAGGGATTTCCCAACAGGCTTGTTGAGCGCAAGTAAAAACGTATTGGCCATGGCGCCGCCGATGATCAGGGCGTCGACTTTCTGCAGCAGGTTCGACAGCAGATCGAGCTTGGTGGAAATCTTGGCGCCGCCGACGATCGCCGCCACCGGCCGCTCCGGCTTCTCCAGCGCCTTCTCCAGCGCCACCAGCTCTTCGCGCATCGTCGCCCCGGCGTAAGCCGGCAGCACGTGGCCGAGGCCCTCGGTCGAGGCGTGCGCGCGGTGCGCGGCCGAAAAGGCATCGGCGACCCAGATGTCGCCGAGCTTGGCGAGCTGCTTGACGAACTCGGGATCGTTCTTCTCTTCGCCCGGATGGAAGCGCGTGTTTTCGAGACACACGATCTCGCCCGGCTTCATGGCGGCGACCGCCTTCTCGGCGACCTCGCCGACACAGTCGTCGACGAACTTCACCGGCCGCTTGATGACGTGCGAGACCTCCGCCGCCACGACTTTCAGCGAGTATTTGGGATCGCGCTGGCCCTTGGGCCGGCCGAAATGGCTGAGCAGGATCACCTTGCCGCCGCGGTCGGTGATTCCCGTGATAGCGTGCGCGGCGCGCTCGATGCGGGTGGCGTCGGTGACGACGCCGTTCTCCACCGGCACGTTGAGGTCGACGCGCACCAGCACGCGTTTGCCCTTTACGTCGGCGTGGTCGAGGGTGCGGAAGTTTTCCATGTACCCGGTCTCTCCCCGTCACCCTGAGGCGCGAGCTGCGTCAGCGGCGAGCCTCGAAGGGCGACGGCCTGTGCCCGTCATCCTTCGAGGCGCTCCCTTCGGGCGCGCACCTCAGGATGACGGATCGAGGTTAGATCAATTTCCCCATCGCCACGGCGGTGTCGCCCATGCGGTTGGAGAAGCCCCATTCGTTATCGTACCACGACATCACGCGCACCAGCGTGCCTTCCATGACCTTGGTCTGGTCCATGTGGAACGTGGACGAGTGCGGGTCGTGGTTGAAGTCGATCGAGACGTTGTGGTGCTCGGTGTAGCCGAGGATGCCCTTGAGCTGCTGCTCGGCGGCGCGCTTCATCGCCTCGTTGATCTCTTCCATGGTGGTCTTCTTCTTGGCGACGATCTTGAGGTCGATCACCGAGACGTTCGGCGTCGGCACGCGGATCGCGACGCCGTCGAGCTTGCCCTTGAGCTCCGGCAGCACCAAGCCGATCGCCTTGGCGGCGCCGGTCGAGGTCGGGATCATCGACATCGCCGCCGCGCGTCCGCGGTAGAGGTCCTTGTGCATAGTGTCGAGCGTCGGCTGGTCGCCGGTATAGGCGTGGATCGTCGTCATAAAGCCGGTCTCGATGCCGACCGTGTCGTTGAGCACCTTGGCGACCGGCGCCAGGCAGTTGGTGGTGCACGAGCCGTTCGACACCACCAGGTGGTCCTTGGTCAGGGTGTCGTGGTTGACGCCGAAGACGATGGTGGCGTCGGCGCCGTCGGACGGGGCCGAGACCAGCACGCGCTTGGCGCCGGCGTCGAGATGGGCCTTGGCCTTGTCCTTGGCGGTGAAGATGCCGGTGCATTCCAGCGCGATATCGACGCCGAGATCCTGCCACGGCAGTTTGCCGGGGTCGCGCTCGGCGCAAACTTTGATGTCGCCGCCGCCAACGCCGATGGTGTCGCCCTTGACGGTCACTTCATGGGGGAAGCGGCCGTGCACCGAGTCGAAGCGCAGCAGGTGGGCGTTGGTCTCCACCGGCCCCAGGTCGTTGATGGCGACCACCTCGATATCCTTGCGGCCGCTCTCGACGATGGCGCGCAGCACATTGCGGCCGATGCGGCCGAATCCGTTGATGGCAACACGTACGGTCATGCTTTTCACTCCGGCTTTCTAAATTCCACCGGCGCCGCCGGGCGCGGACGCCAGAATCCCCCTTAGATCGATATATAGGCCCCACTCGCTGAATCGCCCGCTTGCGCGGGCGACCTATTGAGATGAATCAATTCTTGCCGAGCTTGCGCAAGGCGGCTTCGGCGATCGCCTCGGGCGTAATACCGAAATGCGTGTAGAGTTCCTTGTAGGGCGCGCTGGCCCCGAATGATGACATGCCGACGAAGGTGCCGTCGGAACCGATGATAGCGTCCCAGCCCTGGCGCACGGCGGCTTCGACGCCGATCTTGACCGGCGCGTCGCCGATCACCGCTTTGCGGGCAGCTTCCGGCGCTTCCGCCAGCAGCTCGAAGCAGGGCACCGAGACGACGCGGGCCGCCACGCCCTGGGCCGCAAGCAGCTTCTGCGCCTCGATGGCGAGCGACACCTCGGAGCCGGTAGCGAAGATCGACACGTCAGCCTTGCCCTCGGCCGGCGAAATCTCATAGGCGCCGGCGGCGCAGCGGTTGTTGTCGAGGAAATCCTTGGACGCCTGCGGCAGGCCCTGGCGCGTCAGCGCCAGCACGCTCGGGCGGTCCTTGTTCTG
>JARRQH010000261.1:0-4717 GCA_037381985.1 Pseudolabrys sp. | reverse complement strand
CTGCCCGACCTGGCAGGGCGCATGTGCTGCCTCGCATGCGGGCAGGAGCATGTCTGGGCTGTGCGGTCGGCGTGGCTCTGCGATATGCCGGGTGTGGCGGCCGGTCGCGTAGCGGCTCTGCCCGGCAGCGCGGCGGCCTAACAGGCCGTTGAAGAAGTGGCCTATTGGCGGGCGACAAAGGGCATATCGTCTCCGCCATCGAGGCAGATTTCGCCTTCGAGTGAGCCGTCATCCTGCATTTCGGCCCAGCCATGGCCGCTTGCGGTCTCCATTTCATCGCTGCCGTCCCATGTGAACGCGACGGCATTGCCGTCGCAGCGGCCATGGATTGATCCGGTGAGGCAATCCAGGGCGAACTCGCCGCCATTCCCGGCAAACGGAATGTAAGAACCCGGCCCAGCCATGTCGTGCTCGGGCGTTTGCATGACGCGCCACTTGCCTCGCACGCTCTCATATCGGCACCGCCAACAGCTTGGGCAGGTGGATCAGGTGATACCAACGTGCATTGATTATGACCCATGGGCCCATTTGCGTCGGCCGATGGATATGATGTGCCAAGGCTGATCGATGAGCCTGTTCCAGGCTTGGCAACAGTGGTCGACGATGTTGTCATGTGCTGAGAAGACCCGGTTGGAGAGCCAGTTTTCGCGCATGAACTGCCAAATGTTCTCAACCGGGTTCAATTCGGGACATTTCGCCGGCAGCGCGATGATGCTGATGTTGTCGGCACGACGAGCTTTCCGGTCATGTGCCACCCGGCCCGATCCATCAGCACGAGCGCGTGAGCGCCGGGCGCGATGGCGAGCGCTATCTCGGTCAGGTGCAGCGACATGGTTTCTGTATTGCAGAAGGGCAGGACAAGCCTTGCGCCCTTGCCCTGTTCGGGGCAAATCGCTCCAAAGATATAGGCCGATTTCGTCCGCTGGTCCTTGGGCGCCGACGGCCGGGTTCCGCGACGTGCCCAGCGCCGTGTGATCTTGTTCCTCTGGCCCACGCGGGTTTCGTCCTGAAACCAGATTTCTATGTGCGTGCCCTTCGGGAGGGCCCTTCTGACTTTTGCCAACTCGGCGGCAAAGCCCCTTTTTTGAACGCCTCCATCGCGTGCTCGTTCTGGGCATGGTGGCGGGGGCGCGCCGTGAGTTTCACGTAGCCCAGCTTCTTCAGTTCGCGCCCCACGGTTGTCTCATCGAGGGAGATCGCAAATTCGTCGTGGAGCCACTGGATCAGGTCAATCAGCCGCCAACGCACCACTCCATGGATCGCCGGAATCGGACCGCTCTCGACAATCTCTACGAGCGCCTGCCGTTGGGCATCGTTGAGACGGGATCGCGGACCGGGCGCCTTGCCGTCCAGAAGACCGTCCGGGCCACGGGCATTGAACCGGAGCCCCCAGTCACGCACGATCTGCAGCCCCACCCCGCCGATCCGTGCTGCTGCAGTCCGGCTGCCGCCGTCCTAAATCTCGGCCAGCGCCAACAGTCGCCGCGCCTGGTTTGCGCTCTTCGACGCGCGCGCTAATCGCCGCAGTGCGACCCCGTCAAAGTCTTCCCGTAAACCGATCCCTGATCCCAGGAACATGCCCTCCAAAAGCGGAGCCCCTCAGATTCAGAGTTTCAGCCTCTTGGGAATCCCCCCGTGAGTCAAATACCCTACAGGTTAGTATAACTGCGACCCCCATTTCGCGTCAAAAAGTGACCCCCTTGTAGGTCAGCGTGAGCAGGCCACGGAGAGGCCCGCGCGCGTAGCGGAGCCATGGCGTAGCGCAGCGAAGCGCGCGGGAGGTACCGTGGACTGCCTGTAGGCGGCAGGTCAGTTGCGGTTTTTGAATCGCCAGCTCTCGTTACCGGTCTCGATGATGTCGCAGTGGTGGGTGAGCCGGTCGAGCATGGTGGTGGTCATCTTGGTGTCGCCGACGATCTGCGGCCAGTCTGCAAAGGCGCGGTTCTTGGTGATGAGCAAGGACGTGTTCTCGTAGAGCTTGCTGATCGGGTGGAACGGCAGCTGCCCGCCGGACTGGCTGAACGGCAGGTAGCCTAGTTCGTCAATGGCGATGAGATCGTAGCGCAAGAGCTTTTCGGAAAGTCTGCCGCTGCGGCTGGCGGCCTTTTCCTGTTCGAGTTGATTGACCAGATCGACCAGGTTGAAGAAGCGTCCTCTGGCGCGGCAGCGGATTACGGCGGCAGCCACAGCGATGCACAGATGGGTTTTGCCGGTGCCGGTTCCGCTCAATTCTCATCCTGCAATGGACGTTCACTTGCTGGGGTACCCATCCAATCTTGATTGGACTATTATCGATTGGCGGCGCGCGTCGGCACCAGGGCCAGCGCGCCCAGCACGACCAGTGTCACCAGGGCGAGAATGACGGTCAGCGCCGCGCCCGAGAACACGTCGCCGCGGTCCGTCAGCGCGAAGATACCGACCGGCATCGTCACCCAGCCGGGCGGATAGACCATCATGGTCGCGCCGAGCTCGCCCATGGAGAGCGCGAAACTCAGGCTGAAGGCGGCGATCAGGTGGGGCAGCAGCAGCGGCAGCGTCACCCGGCGCAACCGGTAGAGCGGCCGCGCGCCGAGGCTTTCGGCGATCTGCTCGAAATCGGGCGATAGGCGCGCGAGACCGGCCGAGACGTTGCCGTAGGCGAACGCCGACACCAGCACCAGGTGCGCGAGAATCACGATCAGGATCGTGCCGTTGAGCAAGATCGGCGGCCGGCTGAAGGCGACGAGCAACCCGAGACCGATGGAGACCGACGGCACCGCGCTTGGCATGAAGAAGAACAGGTCCAGGACGCGCTTGGTGAGGCCGGTCAACTCGCGCAGCGACAGCGCCGCCGCGGTGCCGAGCACCAGGGCGATGGCGCTGGCGATCGCGCCGGTGATGATGCTGACCTGGATCTGGCCGCCCGGCGCGCCGGCAAACACGTCGACATAGTTGCTGAACGTCAGATGGCTCGGCAGCACGCCGTTCCACTGGCCGGCGATGCTCGCCAGCACGATGATCGCGAGCGGCGCCAGGAAGATGACGGCCAGAAGAAAGCCGCCCAGCGCCCAGGCGGCGATGCGCGCGCGGCTAGACCACAGCAGCACGGCGGCCTCCGAAGCTCGAGATGGCCATGCGATAGAGCGAATAGAGCGAGAGCGACAGCAGCACGTTGACGGTCGCGATGATGCAGGCGGTGGTGTAGTCGAATTCCTGGATCGCCTTGTCGTAGACCAAGAGCGGCAGCGTAATGACGCCCTTGGCGCCGATGAACAGCACGATGCCGAATTCGTTGACCGTCAGTAGCAGACACAGGCTGCCGCCGGCGAGCAGCGCCGGCAGCGCCGCGGGAAAGATGACCTCGCGGATGATGCGGAACGGTTTGGCGCCAAGGCTCGCCGCCACCTCGATCTGCGCCGGATCGAGCAGCGAGAACGTGGCGATCAGCGGCCGCAGCACGAACGGCGAGTAGACCGTGATCTCCGCCAGCACGACGCCCCAGGACGAATACAGGAAATCGATCGGCGGTAGATGCGCCCCGGTCACGGTCATGATCGACTGGTTGAGCAGGCCGGCTGAGCCGTAGATGAACGTAAAGGCGAGCGCGATCAGGAACGTGGGCAGCGCGATGAAGGTGTCGAGCAGTTTGGCGACGGCCGCGCGACCGGGAAACCGCACGAAGGAATAGATGAGCGCCAGCGTGAACCCGAGCGCCAGGCAGCCGGCAGTGGCCGTGAGCGCGATGCGGATGGTGTTGAACAGTGCGCGGACGAACATCGTCGAGCCGATCACGCCGACGAAGCCGGCGAGCGACACGGCCGCTTTGCCGCCGGTGAGGGCCTCGTGCACGATCAGCGACAGTGGATAGAGGAAGATCGTCGCCAGCACGGCGAACGGCGGCAGCACCCAGAACGCCGGGCTGGAAAAATCGATCGAGCGCTCGGCGGCTGCCATGCTACGCATGGGCTGTGTCGTCTTCGGGAATGAGGATGGCGTCGTCGGTGGCGAAGTGGAGCGTGAGCTTGTCGCCGATCTTGGGCAGTTGCCGCAACTCGGTGCTAGTCAGGCGCACGCTGGTGCCGATGACGTTGAGCCCCACGGTTGCGCTCGGTCCCTGCCAATGCAGTCAAGCGAAGATCCCCTCGACGGCAATGCCGCGTTCGGCCGCGGCCGCGAGAATCAGGCCGTGTGGCCGGATGCACAACAGCATGTCTATGCCCGGATTGATGCTGGCCGTGGTTCGGGCGGTCACGATCGTGTCGCCGAGGCTGGCGCGGACGGCGTCGGTTCCCGCCTCGCGTCCGTTCACCCGCACCGGAATGACATTGGCGTGGCCGAGGAATTCCGCGGTGAAGCGGTTCGGCGGCTGGTGATAGAGGTCGCGCGCGGTGCCGAAGGCGCTGAGCCGCCCGTCGCGCAGGATCGCGATGCGGTCGGCGAGCGTCAGCGCCTCGGTCTGGTCGTGGGTGACGTAGAGCACCGTCAGGTTCGGCAGTTCGCGATGCAGGCGGCCCAGTTCCTCCACCATGTTGCGGCGGATCTGGGCGTCGAGCGCCGACAGCGGCTCGTCCAGCAGGAGAACGCGCGGGCGAATGGCGAGCGCGCGCGCGATGGCCACGCGCTGCTGCTGACCGCCGGAAAGCTGGCGCGGGTAGCGCTCGGCGTATTGCGACATGCCGACCATGGCCAGGCATTCGCGAATGCGTTCGCCGATCAGCGCGCGCGTGGCGCGCCGCGC
>JARRQH010000260.1:7854-10632 GCA_037381985.1 Pseudolabrys sp. | reverse complement strand
GGCGATGTCGCGTTCCTCGCGACGACGCTGATCATGATAGACGTAACGCTCGCCGCGCTCTTCTGGGCATGGGGCGCAGACGACGACATTCTCGCCCGTCTCGTCAAGAAGACGCTCTTCGCCGGCATCTTCGCCTACATCATCGGCAACTGGAACGCGCTTGCCCGCATCGTCTTCGAAAGCTTCGCGGGCCTCGGGCTAATCGCTTCGGGTGGCAGCCTGAGCGCCGGGGAACTTCTCCAGCCCGGCCGCATCGCCGAAGTCGGCCTCGAAGCCGGCCGGCCGATCCTCGCGTCCATCGCCGACCTGATGGGCTTCGTCTCCTTCTTCGAGAACTTCCTTCAGATCATCATCCTGCTGTTCGCCTGGCTCGTCGTTCTCCTATCCTTCTTCATTCTGGCGATCCAGCTCTTCGTCACGCTGATCGAATTCAAGCTGGCGACACTTGCGGGCTTCATCCTCGTGCCGTTCGGCCTCTTCAACAAAACCGCCTTCATGGCCGAGCGCGTGCTGGGCCTGGTCATCTCGTCTGGCGTCAAGGTGCTGGTGCTCGCCGTGATCGTTGGCATCGGCTCGACCATCTTTGGCGAGTTCCCCGCTGGGTTCACCGGCGAGCCGACCATCGAAGACGCCATGGCCATCGTGCTTGCCGCGCTCTCCTTGCTCGCGCTCGGTATCTTCGGGCCGGGCATCGCCAACGGCATCGTCTCGGGCGGCCCGCAACTCGGCGCAGGAGCCGCAGTTGGCGCCGGTCTTGCCGCCGGCGGTCTGGCGGTCTGGCGGTTGGCGGTGTCGCCGGCGCCCGAATGGCCGTGGGCGCTGCTGGCGCCGGAGCACGCGGCGCCGCGGCGGTCGCTGGCGGCGCGTCGACCGCCTATCGCATGGGGAATACGGCGGCGGGCGGCGGCGCTTCCGGAGTCGCAGCAGGTATTGCCAGCGTCGGACATGCCGGCGTCGGCGCTGCGACCAGCCCGCTCCGCCGTTCCATGAGCGAGAGCTATCGCTCCGGTTCGCGCGCAGCCTTCGAAGCGACCGGCGGCAAGTTCAGCAATAGCCCCGAGCCAACCGCGTCGACGAACGACGGACCGCCAGCCTGGGTGCGCCGCATGAAACACCAACAATCCCTTCACCACGGCGCCGCCGTTGCCGCCCATGCCGTTCGCTCCGGCGACCATGGTGGCGGCGGGACCGCCGTCAGCCTTTCGGAGAAATCATGATGTTCCGTCGTCCAAGCGTTCGCTATGCCAAGACCCCTGGACCCGTCACGCCCTATCAGAAAGCCGCCCAAGCCTGGGACGACCGCATCGGGTCCGCTCGTGTGCAGGCGAGGAACTGGCGGCTTATGGCGTTTGGCTCATTGCTGCTTTCCGCCGGACTCAGTGCGGCGCTGGCCTGGCAATCCACGCAAGGGACGATCACGCCCTATGTCGTGGAAGTGGATCGGCTCGGCGCAGCTCAAGCCGTGGCGCCCGCCATCGCCGACTTCCGTCCAACCGATCCGCAGATCGCCTACCACCTGTCGCGTTTCATCGAGAATGTGCGCCAGATCCCCGCTGATCCCATCGTGCTGCGCCAGAATTGGCTGCACGCTTACGACTTCACGACCGATAGGGATGCGCTGGCTCTGAACGACTATGCCCGGGTGAACGATCCCTTCGCCAAGGTCGGCGATACGCAAATCTCGGTCGAGGTTTCCAGCATCATCCGTGCCTCCGAGAGCAGCTTCCGCATCGCCTGGATTGAGCGCCGCTATGTCAACGGACAACTCGCCGCGACCGAACGCTGGACCGCCATTCTCACCATCGTCCTGCAACAACCGCGCGACGCCGAGCGCCTGCGCAAGAACCCGCTCGGCATTTTCGTCAACGCCATCAACTGGTCCCGGGAGACTGCCCAATGACAAAAACACTTCACACCGCAAAAGCCTCCATAGCTGTTCTGCTTGCCGCCTCGGCGTTATCGGGCTGCGCGACGTTCAAGCCGCCGGAAATCGCCTATGACGAGCCACCCATCGAGGCGACGCTTCTCCCCGAACCGGCGCGTCCGGTCCGGATAGTCGAGCGGACCAAGCCCTTGCCCTTGCCCGGCCAGCTCAAACCACTGGATGACCGAGATCGAGAACCGGAATCCGCGAACGCCACCGAACGTGTGAACGAGGCAAATGCCGCCGCCCGGATGGAGCCGGTGCGCGATGGGTTCATCAACGCCGTTCAACTCTATCCTTACAGCGAGGGCGCGCTCTATCAGGTCTACGCATCGCCGGGTCAGATCACCGATATCGCCCTGCAGCCCGGCGAGAAATTGGTCGGATCCGGTCCGATTGCGGCCGGCGATACGGCACGTTGGATCATCGGCGACACGCAAAGCGGTTCGGACAATAGCCAACGCATCCATATCCTGGTCAAGCCGACGCGGCCCGATCTTCAGACAAACCTCGTCATCAATACGGATCGGCGGACATATCATCTCGAACTGAGGGCGAACCCGTCCGCCTACATGGCCTCGGTCTCCTGGACCTATGCGGAGGATGCCTTGATCGCGCTCAGGCGTCGCAACGCCGAGGCGGAGGCCGCCTTGCCGATCGGACGCGACGTGGCGCTCGACTCTCTGCGTTTCCGCTACCGGATCGAGGGCGACCGCGCGCCCTGGCGGCCGCTGCGTGCCTTCGACGACGGGCGGCAAGTCTTCATCGAGTTTCCGCGCGGGATCGGTCAGGGAGAAATGCCGCCGCTTTTTGTCATCGGGCCGGAAGGCGATGGCCAACTCGTCAACTACCGT
>JARRQH010000260.1:0-7846 GCA_037381985.1 Pseudolabrys sp. | reverse complement strand
CGCACGGATGGAGTGACACGCGGGCCCCAAACCGCTTCGCTCCATAGCAATGTGGGGCCGCGCAAATGAGCGAGGATACAGAACGCCAAGAGGAAAAAGAGATCGCCGCCTCTTTGCGGCTGCGCGCCGATCCGCCAAGGGTTATGCGGCTGTCGCGTCGCACGCTGACGATGCTTGGCGCTGTCGGTGGGCTCGCTCTCGGTGGCATCTTGATTGTGGCTCTGCAAGATCGCAAATCGGCCGATGGGCCGCCGGAACTCTATTCGACCGAGCGTATTCAGGAAGCCGAAGGCCTGTCGCGGCTGCCCACTGACTATTCAAGCGTTCCGCGGCTCGGTCCGCCATTGCCGGGCGAACTCGGGCGGCCGATCTTGTCAGCTCAACAACGCGGTCAGCCCGTGCCGACGGTCGTCACTGCGCCGACCGTCGATCCGGAAGAACAGCGCCGCCTTCAGGAAATAGAGGCGGCCCGGCTCAGTCGTCTTTTCGCCGAAGCAAAGACTACCACTCGCGAGCAACCGCAAACGTCATCGGCGGTCGCTCCCGTGCCATCCGGCGCCGGATCATTCTTTCCCGCGAGTGGGATGGACACCTCACCAGACGCGACGGACAGGCGGGAAGCCTTCCTCGACAAACCGGTCGATCGCCGCACGACGAGCGCCGACCGGCTCACCGATCCGTCTAGCCCCTATGTGGTCCAAGCCGGCGCAGTTATCCCGGCAGCTTTGGTCACAGGTTTGCGCTCGGATCTTCCCGGCCAGATCACTGCCCAGGTGACGTCCAATGTCTATGACAGTCCGACCGGGCGGTTCCTGTTGATCCCGCAAGGCTCGCGCCTCATCGGCGAATACGATAGCGGCGTTGCGTTCGGGCAGAGCCGTGTGCTGCTGGCCTGGACCCGGTTGATCCTGCCCAGTGGACGCTCCATCGTCCTCGAACGCCAACCCGGCGCCGACGAGGCTGGCTATGCCGGGTTGGAAGACGGCGTCGATCATCACTGGGGACGGCTGTTCATGGCGGCTGGTCTCGCCACCATCCTGAACATCGGTGCGGAACTGGGCGCCGACGATGATGACGACATCGCCCGCGCCATACGCGAAGGAACGCAGGACACGATCGGCCGCGCTGGCGATGAGGTCGTCCGCCGTCAGCTTTCCGTCTCGCCGACCCTGACCATCCGCCCGGGCTTCCCTGTGCGCGTGATGGTAACGCATGACCTTGTCCTCGAGCCCTATCGGAGTTGATCTATGACTAGGCTAAAACTCGGCGCCATTCCTGACGACAAACCCGTCAAGCTGAGCATTGATCTTCCCGCCGATATCCATCGCGATCTCGTCACCTATGCTGAGGTACTCGCGCGCGAAACCGGTCAGAAGAACGAACCTGCAAAGTTGGTCGCACCTATGCTTCAGCGTTTCATGGCGACGGATCGGGCTTTCGCACACCTGCGGAAGACACACCTCCGACCGGAGTAGTCGCTAGCGCTTCCGGCGCCCAATCGGACGCGCCACGTCGCACACGTCCGGCCAGAGTATGGGCAACGCTGATGAAGCGACGCAGTGCAGGATTGTCGTTAAAGGGGGACCAGACGGCGCTAAAGAGCATGATATCGGCGGGATCGCTCAGAGGACGCAGTACGAGATTCGGAACCTTTACATCCATCCAGGCGGCAGACACCAATGTGATCCCTTGTCCAAGACCGACCAGATTCATCAGAGTCTCCTGTACCACCCCCCTATAGAGGATTTCCGGGGAAGTGCAGTAATCGGATAGTCTGCGGACGATATAATCGTGCACCGCCGGTCCGGGTTCAGATCGGCTAGCGATGAAACTTTCGCATCGCAGGTCAGACCAGTCGAGTTGCCGCCTGCCAGCCAATTCATGTCTTTCAGGAAGCGCGACATAGACACGCTCCCTCCAAAGTGACGCGATCTCACAATCCGCGATGCTGCTATCTCCGACCACGAATGCCACATCCAGCTTTCGAATCCTAACTGCCTCTATGTGTTCTTTGCGCCCGCCGTCCCGGATGTCGATCGTGATTTCAGGATGCCGGTGTGCATAGCATCGTACGATTTCGCGCAAGAAGCCTCCCGCGAGCGAGGTGAGAATCCCGACGCGCAATATTCCGATTTCCGCCCGGCCAGCGGCGGCGGCCGTCTTTTCTGCCAGGTCGAGCTGCTCCAAAGCTGAACGCGCCTCACGAAACAGACTTCCTCCGGCGTCCGTCAGATAGGCGCCCGTAGATCGCCGCTCGAACAACGAGACGCCCAGTTCATCCTCGAGCTGTCTGATAGCGCGGCTAATACTGGACTGCTTCATCTGCAAAGCCTCGCCAGCTCGTCGGAAACTCCCATATTCCGCCGCAGCGATTAGACAGCGAAGCTGGCCGATCTTCATCGCCATGCCGTTCACCCGTTTCCGGACTTCGCTCCAGCCAAACGGTCGAGATAATGCTCAAAGCTGGAAGTCGCGCATTCTGATGTTTGTTGACCGACGAGAACAGCAGTTCCGAGACCGTGTATGAGAGAGATGAGGATCGTGGCTTCGAGTTCGCCATTAAGCGCACCATCAAACTCGCCGCTGGATTTCCCTTCTTCCAATATGAAGGCAATCCGTTCCTGCAGCCGATTCGGACTGTCCACGAAAGTTCGATCCGAAATCTCCGGATCGGTCATCGCGAGCATCGCATACGACGTCCAGAGCAAATGAAACCGTCGACTTTCGCGATCGGTGGGAAGTGCAACAGCAAATAGCGCCTGGAGTGTTGTTCGTGCACTCGGAGATGGCTCCAACGCCTCAAGCCGAGTTCTTACGCGTTCATTGCTCAGCTTTTCCAGCGCGGCGAGGCCCGCTTGCATCAACCCTGCCTTGGTATCGAAATAGTACTGGACCGATCGCAGCGAAATGCCGGCTTCAGCGGCAACGGCTCGCAACGAGACCGCATGCAGCCCCTCACGCGCCGCGACGGCCATAAAGGCCTCCAGAATCATGGAGCGACGTTCTTCGTGGTCGACGGTTCTCGGCATAGGACAGGGGCCTCGCTCACGGCAATTCTTTATGATACGATTGTACCATAAAGAATTGCCGTCGTCATCAACCCTGCGAGTTGAGCCACAGAGATTCCGAGCCGCCTCTGGGCAATCGCCGTCGTCACCGGGTCCGGCGCCTTCATGGCGATGCTCGATTCCACCATCGCCAACCTTGCCCTGAACACGATCCGATCCGATCTCGCCGCGCCATTGTCGGGTGTGCAGTGGGTAGCGACCGGTTACCTGATAGCACTCGCCGTTTCCCTGCCGCTTGCTGGCTGGCTGAGTCGACGATTTGGAGACGGTCGCCTTTGGAAGGGCAGCATCCTCGCTTTTGTGCTCGCCTCTATCGTCTGTGCGTTTGCACAAACGCTGACGCATTTGATCATGGCGCGCTGCCTGCAGGGTCTCGCCGCCGGCCTGATGGTGCCCGCCGGTCAGGCGGTCCTGGCGTCCACTGCTGATCGACGCCAATTGGGTCGGCTCATGGGCGTCGTGGGATTCGCTGTCGCGCTCGGACCGGCATTGGGACCGGCATTCGGTGGCATGCTGATCGATGCAGCCTCTTGGAGGTGGTTGTTCCTGATCAACGTGCCAGTAGGCTTCGCCGCTCTGATTGGCGCCGCGCGCCTCGTACCATCCGGTGAAACGACGCCGGAGGTCCGGATCGACTTTCGCGGATTGATCCTGATCAGCTTCGGCCTTCCTCTGCTGCTCTACGGTGCTGCGGAGATCGGATCGAGCAATATCAGCATGCTCTCCATAGCCATTGCAGTCATCGGGATTGGCTTGACGGCGCTCTTTGTGGTCCACGCAGTTCAAAGTCCGGATCCCCTGATCGATGTCGCCCTTCTATTGCGGTCAGGTTTTTCTGCCCCAGTCGTGACCGCCGGATTGACCGGCGCCGCCATGTACGGCGGGTTGCTCCTGCTGCCGATCTTCTTGCAGCGCAGCCTTGAACAAACGCAAACCGTAGCCGTCCTTATGCTCATGGCTATGGGGCTTGGCTCCGCCTTTATTCTGCCAGTAGCGGGAGCGTTGACGGATCGATATGGACCGAGAAGGATATCTCTCGCCGGAGGAGGATTGCTGATTTTGACAACAATCCCTTTCGTCTCCCCAGTGCCGCTCGTCTTTGCGGCCGTCGTCATTCTTCTCGCTGCACGCGGAGCGGCGCTGGCTCTGGCCCAGATGCCCGCGATTACGGCCGCCTACAATGCAGTTGACGAGGCTGAAACTGGTGACGCCGCGACTTTGATCAATATCGGTCAGCGCTTGGGAGGCGCATTGGGCGCAATCGCCATGGTCGCTGTCATTGAGCAGTTCGGCGGCTCCGCGTCGGTGACGGCCTATCAGATCGCGTTCGGAGCTCTGGTCGTCATTTCAGTCGGTGCAATGCTGATCGCAACCCGCATTGCGGTGCGCCGCTAGAACAATATGGGCTGAGAAGCTGTCTGCGCAAAACGGGGCTACCACTCGCAACAATCTTCCCACGGCCCTGGTGGTAGCTTATGCCCAGATCTATCTCCCATGAGGCTCGCCTCGTCTCGCGAGGAGGCTACGGAAACCCGGGACGCTTCGAAGCCCCTCCAATGAGGCTGCGAACATATTCGACGCTGTTTCACATGAGCCTCGTAGCGCAGCCTCTGAGACTGGAACCAGTCGCGATTATTGTGATCTTTCAGATCGGCGAGGAAACGGGTGGTCTCTTGATTGAACATCGGTCCTCACTTTGGCGGCAGCGAAAGCGCATGGCTGAGCGCCAGCGATTTCCATTTCTCAAACAGGGTATCGGAACACTCGTCCGCCTCGACGAAGTAGAGCCCGCTCATGACGCGGCCCCCCTGTTTCATGACCTCGCCACTGCCGATCTTTTCGGCACTCGCAGCGTTTTCTTTTCCGACACGGAACATGAAATAGCCGGTTCCATCCTTTTCGCGATGGGCACCGCCCAGCATGTTGCCGTTCACCATGACGCAGACGCCGCCCATCATCTTCTTCTCAGTCACGCCAGGTACGTCGACGAGCGTGCTTCGATAGATTTCATTTAGGCCTTCATCGACTGCCATCTGTTCCCTCCACGGCCGGTGTTCCGAACGTCGCATGAATCAGTCCAAGAGCCAGTCCGAAAATGGCGAACTGGAGGGTAGAGGCGCCAGCCTCCACAAGGGCCCATTCCAGCTTGGACGAGATGAGGTATTTCGAGGGTTCGGTAAGCGCGATGTAGCTCGCCAGGAATGTGCCCATCACAAGCGAGAAGGCGAGACCGCCTGTCAGGCCGGCGAACCGGGACCGCAGACGCGAATACAGGAAAGTCAGGATCACGCCCTGAATCACAATCACCGCGAGGCCGCCCCAAAGAACGGGCTCGGGCGCAATGATTTTCTCACGCGCATAATGCGCAGTGTTGATGATAAAATGGTTCGCAGCCTGAACCCCGAAGGTGACAATGAAATAGGCGACGACAGACAGAATATGGGCCTGCATGGTCTTTGTCCCTGTGTATGCGCGCACCGCCGGTCGGTGACCCCAGCCAAAGACCGGCGGCGGGCTCTTTACGCCTTGCTATAGTCGATGAAAGCGATCTGCGCGCTCGACCTTCCGCGAGGACAATCTCGCCGGCGACCTGCTCAACGAATTCCTGCGCGGCGCCATCACGGCCGGCAGTTACTGGGCGGCCTGGCAGCGCAGCCAGCGCTGGCGCCCCGGCACCACGGACTGGGGCGGCGGCGTCGGCCTGCCGCGTTCGGGCCGGGCCAACAGCCCGTCGAGCGGCCCGGGCAATTTCCCCTGGCCCTCGCCGCCCTCACCGGGCGGCAATCCCTGGGGCGGCTCTCCCTGGCCCGGCGGCGGTTCGGGCGGCGGCTTTTCCCGCCCGCGCACTGGCTCGCGCGGCAACAGGTCCGGCGGGGGGTTCAAGACCGGCGGCGGATTCTGAGGACCTCGAGCCGACACAGCGTGCCGGGCAGTGAGGCTCAGCGGGACAGGTCGCGAACCGGGCGGACGTGATCCTCGAACGGCACGTGCCGTCGCCGGAAGGTTGCGCCTTCGACGCATTCCGGTCTGCCGATCCGGTCCATGCGAAAATGACGGAAATCCTGGCGCGCCGGATCCCAGGCCACCAGATACCAGAGCGGTGGCAGGATCAGCATGGCCTGCGGTTCGACAGTCCTTCTGGTCACAACCCCTTTTGCATCGCGGTAGCGGAAACCGAGGTGCAGCCGCTCGAGAAAGGCCGTCTCGAATGCGGGCAGCAACGCTGGGTCCATTGTTCCCACATCCGAGATGTCCACCTGCGGCGCAAGCGCGCCGACGTAAAGGCAATCGAGGAACAGGCGCAGATCGCGCAGCTTGTCGGACGGCAGGGCCCTCTCGATCTTGGCGAGCGCGGCATCCGCGAGACCCGAAAAGGGCAGATTTCCGGCCGCGCGCATCGAGGCAACACTGATGAGAAGCGCAAAGATCTCGGGAACCGAGAGCCGCGCCGTGGCCTGGACCGATTGCGGATCGAGTTGCAGGCCACCGCCGCGTCCGGGCTCGGAATGGATGACGAAGCCCTCGTCGCGCAGCGCGCCGATGTCCCGCAGCACCGTACGCCTGGACGCGCCCACCGCCTCCGCGAGATCGGCGATTGTCGCGGTGCCGTTGCGGCGAAGGGTGCGCACGATGGCGTCTTGTCGGAGGCGTGTGTTCATTCGGCAAGACTGCCACTTAATGGTGTCAAAATTTGGCACCATTCGGCTTTAGGCAGCGGCTGTCCATATCAGCAAGGTGAATATGCAATGCCCAATACGATCGCGTTTCCCGAATCCACCCTCGTCTCGGTCAACGGCGTGGAGCTCGAAGTCTTCGAAGTCGGCCGGGAAAATGCGGGTAAGCCCATTGTGCTCTGTCATGGCTGGCCAGAGCACGCCTTTTCCTGGCGTTATCAAATTCCCGCCCTGGTAGCTGCCGGCTATCATGTCATCGCCCCCAACCAACGAGGTTATGGCAATTCATCCGTCCCGACAGAAGTAACAGACTATGATATTGTACACTTGACGGGTGATCTTGTCGCGCTTCTCGATCATTTCGGATACGAAGATGCCACCTTTGTCGGTCATGATTGGGGGGCAGGTGTCGTTTGGTGGCTGACGTTATTGCATCCAACACGGGTTAAAAGAGTAATAAACATGGCCTTGCCGTATCAGGAGCGCGGAGAAGTGCCGTGGATGGAATTCTTGGAGGGGCTTTTTGATGAAAACTATTATATGATCCACTTTAATCGGCAGCCACGAGTCGCGGCCGCCCGTTTTGACGAAAACCCACGTCAATTCCTGCGCAACGTGTTCCGCAAGAACGTGCCACCGCCCGGGCCATGGTTGTCGTTGATCGATCTTGCCAGCGTAGAAACACCACTCGGTGATCCCCTAATGAGCGACGCCGAACTGGCCGTTTATGTCTCTGCCTTCAAAAAGTCAGGGTTCACCGGCAGCACTAATTATTACAGAAACCTTGACCGCAACTGGCATTTGTTGGCGGATGTGGATCCAATCATCCAACAGCCTGTACTGATGATCTATGGCGACCGCGATATAATCCCGAAGTTTGAACGGCTACCAGAGTTCGTACCCAATGTAGAGATAATCAGCATAGATGCGGGTCATAGCATCCAACAAGAAAAGCCGGAAGAAACAAACCAGGCAATCTTGAACTGGTTGGAAAAGCAGACTGCTACCTAGTCGCAAACGACTTCCAAGGCTAATCATGCCCTCCGGCTTGACCGGAGGGCGAAAGGAGACGCTGAGGGCAACGAACGTTTCACGGGAATTGCA
>JARRQH010000259.1:0-4730 GCA_037381985.1 Pseudolabrys sp. | reverse complement strand
CGGGTGAGGGTAGTCGGTTCGGGCGTGAGCGTCCAAGCTGTTACCTGATCGTCATGGCCGGGCTCGTCCCGGCCATCTCTCTTAGGCGGGCACGGTACGTCCCTCAAACGAGATCGCCGGGACAAGTCCGGCGATGACAGGTCCTTATTCGCCGATAGTCCACCGCCTCACGGCATCGGGATGGGCCCCATGTCCTTCGGCACCTGATAGCCCTTCTGCACCGCCGGGCGTCCGGCGATGTCGACGTACCAGCGCTTGACGTTCGGGTACTGGTTCATGTCGATGGTCTGCCATTCGAAGCGCGAGATCCACGGCCAGATCGCGATGTCGGCGATGGAATAGTCACCGGCGACGAAGTTGCGGCCTTCTAGCCGGGTGTTGAGCACCTTGTAGAGCCGGTGCGCTTCCTTCAGATAACGCTTCTCGGCGTAGGGCGCCTTGCCCTGGTTATATTTCACGAAGTGATGCACTTGCCCGAGCATGGGGCCGGGGCCGCCCATCTGCCACATCAGCCACTCGACAACGCGGTAGCGCGCCTCGCCTTCCTTGGGCATCAGCTTGCCGGTCTTGTCGGCGAGGTAGATGAGGATGGCGCCGGACTCCATCAGCGACATGCCGTTGTCGCGGTCGACGATGGCCGGGATGCGGTTGTTGGGCGCGATCTTGAGGAAGTCGGGCGCGAACTGCTCATCCTTGGAAATGTCGATGGCGTGCACGGTGTAGGGCAGGCCGAGTTCTTCCAGCGCGATGGAAACCTTGCGGCCGTTCGGGGTCGTCCACGTATAGAAATCGATCACGGCGGAAATTCCTTTGTGTGGCGTTCGAGATAGAGCGGGCGAGGAAATCGGCGCCGTATCTAGCGAAAATCGGCGCCGCCGTCACCACACGGGCTTTTGAGCGTTGCGCCATGCGAAAGCCGGCCGGGCAGGGCGCTGCCGCGCCCCGCGTCAATTTGGGGCTGGATCGCGGCGCCGAGGTCCCATAAGGAAAAGTGGGTGATATCGCCAATAGGCGTCATCCGGGGGGAGGCGATGGGATTTCTGGCGCGGCCGAGAACGGCGCCGCGCCCAACCGAACTGCCCAGGACCGATGCTGAAATTTCTTACCAACGCTGTGACATCCCTCATGACCGGCTTCGGCCGCCGCGCCGCCGTCGCCGCGGCGCTCGTCGGCGCCCTGCTGCTCGCGAGCCCGCCGGCCAAGGCCTGGAACTCCGACGACGTGAGCGGGGCGCTGCCCAAGCTCGCTTTCACCATGAAGCGCGCCTCCGACGGCAAGACGGTCACCGCCGCCGATTACAAGGGCAAGGTCGTGCTGCTCTATTTCGGTTACACGTTCTGCCCGGACGTGTGCCCGACGACGCTGCTCAACATCACCACCATGCTGAAGAAGATGGGCAAGAAGGCCGACGACGTGCGCGTGCTGTTCGTCACCGTCGATCCCAACCGCGACACGCTGCCGGTGCTCAAGCAGTACACCGATGCGTTTGCGTCGGAGGTGGTAGGCCTGCGCGGCACGCCGAGCGCGCTGGCCAATCTCGCCAAGCGCTACCGGGTGTCCTATTCGGTGACGCCGGCCCACGACGGCAAGCCCTATACGGTCACCCACGGCGCGGCGGTCTACGTGTTCACCCGCGCCGGCGACATCAAGCTCCTGGTCACCCGCCTGTCGAAGCCGGGCGCCAAGCTCGCGCCGGGCGAGGCGGACCTGCGGGCGATGGTCAACGGCGCCGGCAGCCATAGCTGGTGGCGGCGGATCTTGAGTTATCTCTGAAGCCCATCGCCGTCATCCTGAGGTGCTCGGCCGAAGGCCGAGCCTCGAAGGATGATCGGCCGTCGCCCTTCGAGGGCCGCGCGAACGCGCGGCCGCCTCAGGGTGACGGTGAGAGTCGGTGCCGAGTGCTTTCACTTCTTCATTCCGTCCGGGTCGGCTGCCGACCGGTGCGCTAGCCGGTCCACTGGCTGGCATTGATGGCGGAGCCGCCCGATCGTTCTTCGTCGCCGCCGGCGTCCTTTTCCTCGTGCTTGCGCAAATTGTTCAGTACCAGCACGACCCCGAGGATCCCCATCATGGCGGGCGGGATCCAGATGATCAGCCCGCCGACGGTCTGGTCGTAATGCGCGCCCAATCCCGGATAGATGCGGCCGCACAGGTCGTAGAACGGATAGAGGTCCTGCGCGCTGAGCGCGATCCAGGCGCCCATGGCGATCTGCGGGAAGATCGTCAGCATCGACAGCGCCGCGCGCCCGCCGAACGACACCCGCGCCGGCGGCTTCGGCCGCGGGTCGAGCACCAGCGCCCAGAACAGGATGCCGTCGACCACCATGCTCCAGTTCATGAGTGAGAACAGGCGCGGGTCGATCATGGCGCGAAAATGAATTGATGGGATGAGCCAGAAGATGACCAGCCCAACGAACAGGATGCCGGCCAGGATCGGCTGCTGGATGACGTGCATCGGCCGCACCACGTAGCGGTGCCGGACGAAGCGCGTGAGCCACGCTGGCATGCCGCGTAGCAGCGTCTCGCCGGGCCAGGCCAGGATCAGCAGGAACGGCCCGATGTGGTGCATCGCCACGTGCTGGATGCGGTTGAAGAAGAACTGGTGCTCGGCGAGATACTCGTAGCGCGTCTCCATCACCGCGTAGATCAGCGCCAGACCGATGAAGAACGCGAGCTTGCGCCCGGACGAGGGGCGTTCGCTTACCGGCGTGCGTGAAAGCCCGCGCAGGTACCAGAACAGGCCGAGCCAGCCGCTCAGGTATTCGACGAAGGAGAACTCCCACGGCGCCCAGAACGGCAGCCAAGCGACGTGCGCGCGCGTCAGCCACCAGAACGCGACGGCGCTGACGCCGATCGCCGCATAGACGGCGATATCGACTTTGTCAGACCCGCGCGCGAAAAGCGCCGGTTGGATCGGAGTGTCGGCTTGGCTCATGGGACGCTTTATAGCGCCCGGCGGGGCGCGAGCGGTACCTCTCATACGCTTTCCGGGTGAATGACTCGGAGGATTCCCGGGGTGGGTCGACGCAGATCAAGAACCGTCCCAAGAACCCGAAATCGGCGAGCCCCGAGGAGCAAGCCGCTTTTCCAGTTTTCCGCTTGGAGGATCTGCGGAGTTCCAATTAGCGATACATCAACTTCCGATCAGCCGATGTTAGCGGCCGCAGCTTATCTCTGTTGTGGCGGTTGCTGTCTCGAACCCGGTAGGTACAACTCGCCGGGGGCGCCCACGTCCTTTAGTTAAGCCCACTTATCTTAGCTTGCTGGTTATTTAAGCGAAAGGCGCGTTGATTAAATAAGAATCGATGGCCATAATTGCGGCATGAGCGATTCTGACCCCAATCTGCGCCTTGGCCGCTTTGTCGAAACGCCCGTTGGAGGCGAGACGGTGCGCGCTTTTGTACCGCCTCCCTTGCCGCCTGTGCCGACGATCGACGTGCTGGCGCTTCTGGACTGTCTCAGCCTTGCCGAGCGCGCCCTGGGGCGGCTGGACGGCATCACGATGCTGCTGCCGCGCCAGGAACTGTTTCTCTATATGTATGTCCGCAAGGAGGCGGTGTTTTCCTCGCAGATCGAAGGGACGCAGTCGACGCTCTCTGATCTGCTGCGCTTCGAGACCGAAGCACGGGCAGGTCAGCCGATCGACGACATCCGGGAGGTTTCGAACTACGTCGATGCGATGATGTACGGGCTCGAACGGCTGCAGGAACAGCCGCTGTCCCTGCGATTGATCCGGGAGATGCATGCGCGCCTGCTGCAAAGCGGGCGCGGCGGCACCAAGGATCCCGGTGAGTTTCGGCGCTCGCAGAACTGGATCGGTGGGACACGTCCGGGCAATGCGCTGTATGTGCCACCGCCAGTCACGGAACTGGATGATTGCCTCGGGGCGCTTGAATGCTTCATGCACGAGGACCAGTCTCGCCTTCCGGCCCTCATCAAGGCCGGGCTGTTGCACGTCCAGTTCGAAACCATCCGCCCGTTTCTCGACGGCAATGGCCGCATCGGCCGCTTGCTGGCGACGCTGTATCTTTGCGTCAATGGCGTGCTGCAAAAGCCGCTCCTCTATCTCAGCCTGTTCCTCAAGACACATCGCGCTGACTACTACCTACTGCTCCAGGAAGTGCGCGAGCACGGCCATTGGGAAGCCTGGCTCGACTTCTTCCTTGCCGGCGTGGCTGAAACAGCGAACCAGGCATTCGATGCCGCCACGCGGATTGTCGACCTGTTCAAGGAGGATCGCGAGCGCATCATGGCCGAAAGCGACCGCGCCGGCTCGTCACTACGCATCCATGAGCTCTTTCAGCAGCACCCGTTCCTGACCGCGAACCAGCTCGTCGAGCACACTGGCCTGTCGGCACCGACGGTGAATGCTGCGCTCGCCGACCTCGAACGCTTCGGAATCCTTGAGGAGATCACTGGGCGAAAAAGAGGGCGCGTTTTTAGCTATCGCGCCTATCTGACCATCCTAAGCGAGGGCACCGATCCGCTGCCCACAACTACTTGAAGAAAGGGGGCCTGTGCCATGCGGATCAGGTTTGCACAAAGTCTTTCTGGAGATGATCTTGAAGATGAGCTGTTCGAGTTACTGAAGACTGCCGAGAAAGCAGCATTCGCGCTCGATTGTCTGATGCTTGAGGATCCAAAGGCCTTAAAGGCGCCGAGCTATATCGCAGCCGGACTTAAATGGTTCGAGCGGGCCGTCGGCAAAGATATTGCGGAAGGCGAACTCA
>JARRQH010000258.1:0-4732 GCA_037381985.1 Pseudolabrys sp. | reverse complement strand
CTTATTTATGGGGAGGAATCGATGGTCGACACCCCCCGAATCGTCTATTCGGGCTGATGCGTCTGGGTACAAATCACACCATTCGCGGATTCATATGGAGGGTCCCACTGATGGCAACGGCTCCCAAGGCTGCAACACCACCTACCGTCACGTTGAAGCATCTTGCCGCAGCGCTCGCGGAATCCCATGAGATGTCGAAGAAACAGGCGGAAGCCGTTCTCGGCGATCTGGTCGGCGACATCGTCAAGCACCTGAAGAAGGGCGAGCGCATCCGCATCGGCGGCCTCGGCATCCTCCAGGTGCGCAAGCGCGCTGCGCGCATGGGCCGCAATCCGGCAACCGGCGAACAGATTCAGATCAAGGCTTCCAAGAAGGTCGCGTTCCGCGCGGCCAAGGAGCTCAAGGAAGCGATCTGACGGCGCCTGGCGCTGCTAGGACCTTCCGGGCAAATGGACGGCGGGCGGGAGCGTCAAAGGCTCCCTGCCCCGCCGTTTTGTTTGCGGGACGGCGCGTATAGAAGGGGGCGTGACCTCTCCTCCCTTGGAACCGCCGCCCCATGTCGCTTGCCGAGCCCTTTCCCGCCTTTGACTACACCGTTACCGAGCGCTTCCTGCGCTACGTAACCATCGACACCCAGTCGGATCCGGATTCGCCCACCACGCCCTCGACGGCCAAGCAAAAGGACCTCGGCCGGGCGCTGGTGACGGACCTGCGTGAAATCGGCCTCAGCGACGCCGACATGGACGCTGACGGCTATGTCTACGCCACCCTGCCGGCCAACACCGACAAGGCGGTGCCGGTCGTCTGCTTCTGCTCACACATGGACACCTCGCCGGACGCGCCCGGCACGAACGTGAAACCGCAGGTGTGGCGAAACTACCAGGGTGGCGACATCGCGCTGCCGGGCGACGCAGGCCAGGTGATTCGCTTCGCGGACCACGTGGCGCTCAAGGACCAGATCGGCAACGACATCGTCACCTCGGACGGCACCACCCTGCTCGGCGCCGACGACAAGGCGGGGCTCGCCGAGATCGTCGACGCCATGCGGTTCCTGGCCGCGCACCCCGAAATCAAGCACGGCACGCTGAAGGTGCTGTTCACGCCGGACGAGGAAATCGGCCGCGGCGTCGACAAGGTCGATCTCGCCCGCCTCGGCGCCGACTTCGCCTACACCATGGACGGCTCGACCGCCGGCAACGTCGAGGACGAGACCTTCTCGGCCGACGCCGCCACCGTGACCGTGCAGGGCGTCACGGCGCACCCCGGCTTCGCCAAGGCCCACATGGAGAACGCGATCAAGATCGCCGCCCGCATCGTCGAGCGGCTACCGCAAGGCACCTGTTCGCCGGAGACCACCGAAGACCGCGAGGGCTTCGTCCATCCGATCGGCCTCGAGGCCGACATGGACACGGCGACGCTCAAGTTCATCTTGCGCGATTTCAGCGACGAAGGATTGAAGGACAAGGCGCGGGTGCTGGAGGACGCGGTCAAGGCGGCGTTGCGCGACTTTCCGCGCTCGTCCTACACGCTCGCGGTCACCGAGCAATACCGCAACATGAAGCAGGTGCTCGACCGCCATCCGCGCGTGGTCGGCAACGCCGAGGAAGCCGTGCGCCGCGCCGGGCTGACGCCGAACAAGGAACTGATCCGCGGCGGCACCGACGGCTCGCGACTGTCGTTCATGGGGCTGCCCTGCCCCAACATCTTCGCCGGCGGCCACGCCTTCCACTCGCGACTGGAATGGGTCAGCGTCCAGGACATGCAGGCCGCGGTGCGCACCATCGTGCATCTCGCCGCGCTGTGGGAGGAGCAGGCGTAATGGGGCTTGCCGGGCCGCACCCATCTTCGCCCTACGGGCTTCGCCGAGCAACCTTCGCGATCGAGGTCGGCTTGCCAACCGAAGCGCCGAAAGCGCGAAGATTGGTGGGCGGTGACGGGCTCGAACCGCCGACCCTCTCGGTGTAAACGAGATGCTCTACCAACTGAGCTAACCGCCCGCGTGCATGACCCCGAAAAAGCCTTTCCCCGACCCGATCGGGGATGGGAACCGGTTTTCGGACTAGGTCATGCACAAACCAAAGTCACCAGCCAATAGCCTCTCGCGGCCCTTACAGGCAAGCCGCGCCATCGTGGTTTCCAGCCAGCCTCAAACGAAAACGGCGCTTTGCAGCGCCGCCTTCATGTTCCACTTGAAGTCCGGCTTCAGTGCGCGGTCAGGCCGGAGCCCTCTTCCTCGCCTTTGTCTTTGGCCGCGGCTTCGGCGAGCTTCGCCTGCTCCTCGTCCCAGGCGATCGGCTCGGGCGCGCGCACCAGCGCGCGAGCCAGCACCTCGTCCATGCGGGTGACCGGGATGATGTCCAGGCCTTTCTTGATGCTGTCGTTGATCTCGACGAGATCCTTGGCGTTCTCTTCCGGGATCAGAACCGTCTTGATGCCGCCGCGCTGGGCAGCCAGCAGCTTCTCCTTGAGACCGCCGATCGGGAGCACCCGGCCGCGGAGCGTAATCTCGCCGGTCATGGCGACGTCGCGCTGAACCGGAATCCCGGTCATGACGGAGACGATGGCCGTGACCATGGCGACGCCGGCCGACGGGCCGTCCTTGGGCGTGGCGCCCTCCGGCACGTGCACGTGGATGTCGCGCTTGTCGAACAGCGGCGGCTCGATGCCGAGGCCGACCGCGCGCGAGCGCACGTAGGACGCTGCCGCCGAAATCGACTCCTTCATCACGTCGCGCAGGTTGCCGGTGACGGTCATCTTGCCCTTGCCCGACATCTGCGTGGCTTCGATGGTGAGCAGCTCCCCGCCGACGTCGGTCCAGGCGAGCCCCGTGACCACGCCGATCTGGTCCTCGTCCTCCACCTCGCCGTAGCGGTACTTGGGCACGCCCAGGTAGTCTGCGAGGTTGTCGCCGGTGATCGCGATCGCCTTCTTCTTCGAGGTCATCAGCTCCTTCACCGCCTTGCGGATCAGGTTCGACAGCTCACGCTCGAGGTTACGCACACCGGCTTCCCGCGTGTAGCGGCGGATCAGCATGAGCAGCCCACCGTCGTCGATCGACCACTCCTTCGGCTCCAGGCCGTGCTTGACGATGGCGTGCGGGATCAGGTGCTTGCGCCCGATCTCCAGCTTCTCGTCCTCGGTGTAGCCGGCGATGCGGATGATCTCCATGCGGTCCATCAGCGGTGCCGGAATATTCAGCGTGTTCGCCGTGGTGATGAACATCACGTTGGAGAGATCGTACTCGACTTCGAGGTAGTGGTCGTTGAAGGACGAGTTCTGCTCCGGATCGAGCACCTCGAGCAGGGCCGAGGACGGGTCGCCGCGGAAGTCGGCGCCCATCTTGTCGATCTCGTCCAGCAGGAACAGCGGGTTCGAGTTCTTGGCCTTGCGCATCGACTGGATGATCTTGCCGGGCATCGAGCCGATATAGGTGCGCCGGTGGCCGCGGATCTCGGCCTCGTCGCGCACGCCGCCGAGCGACACGCGCACGAACTCGCGGCCGGTCGCCTTGGCGATCGACTTGCCGAGCGAGGTCTTGCCGACGCCGGGCGGGCCGACCAGGCACAGGATCGGGCCGGTCAGCTTGTTGGCGCGCTGCTGCACGGCAAGATACTCGACGATGCGCTCCTTGACCTTCTCCAGGCCGAAGTGGTCGGCATCGAGGATCTTTTCGGCCAGCGGTAGGTCCTTCTTGACCTTGCTCTTCTTGTTCCACGGAATCGACAACAGCCAGTCGAGGTAGTTGCGCACGACGGTAGCTTCCGCCGACATCGGCGACATCTGGCGCAGCTTCTTGAGCTCGTGCGTCGCCTTCTCGCGGGCTTCCTTGGAGAGCTTGGTCTTCTTGATCTTCTCTTCCAGTTCCTGGAGCTCGTCGCGGCCGTCCTCGTCGCCGAGCTCCTTCTGGATCGCCTTCATCTGTTCGTTGAGGTAGTACTCGCGCTGGGTCTTCTCCATCTGCCGCTTGACGCGGGTGCGGATGCGCTTTTCCACCTGCAGGACGGAGATCTCGCTCTCCATCAGGCCGAGCACCTTCTCCAGCCGCGCGGTGACCGACGGCGTCTCCAGGATGTCCTGCTTGTCCGGAATCTTGACCGCGAGATGCGAAGCCACCGTGTCGGCGAGCTTGGCGTAATCCTCGATCTGCTGGATCACGCCGATGACCTCGGGCGACACCTTCTTGTTCAGCTTCACGTAGCTTTCGAACTCGTTGACCACCGAGCGCGCCATGGCCTCGGCCTCGACGCGGTCGCCTGTGTCGTCGGCGAGCGCGGTGGCGTTGGCCTCGTAGTAGTCGCTGCGTTCGGTGTAATCGGTGACGGTCGCGCGCGTGGCGCCCTCAACCAGCACCTTGACGGTGCCGTCGGGCAGTTTCAGAAGCTGCAGTACGCTCGCCAGCGTGCCGACATTGTAGATGGCGTCGGTCGCCGGATCGTCGTCGGAGGCGTTCTTCTGCGTCGCCAGCAGGATGAAGGTGTCGGAGCGCATCACCTCTTCCAGAGCCTTGATCGACTTTTCACGGCCGACAAAGAGCGGGACGATCATGTGCGGGAACACCACGATGTCGCGCAGGGGCAGAACCGGATAGGCCCGGGTCTCGCCGGGTTGCAGCGTGGGTCGTGGCTTACTGGTCATCGGGCTTGATCCTTCTTGTTGTGCCCCCGTCCCGTTTGACCCGCGTCAGGCGGCGCCGGCAGGACAGTGCCGATCAGGATGGGCAAGGGGGAGCAGG
>JARRQH010000257.1:0-4734 GCA_037381985.1 Pseudolabrys sp. | reverse complement strand
GCAAAGCAACGCGTGTCCCGGGTGCTGCGCAACATGCAATGTTGCGCTGCTAACCCGGGACCCCGGTTAGCCGATGGGAACAACCGGGACCCCGGGTCAGCAGTGCATTACGTCGCTGGCGCTCGTGCTGCACCACGCCCGGGGAACGCAGAGATGCCCTGCCCTCACCTCACTTACACGGCTTCGGCGTCTTCAGCGTCAGTGCGGTCATCGTTCCCCGCAAGGTGAAGCCCGAATAATACAACAGCAGCGCGCGCGAGATGCCGTTCTCGTAAAGCTCGAATGAGATCGCGTAGGTGGGCGTCTGCTCGTGGGTCTGCTGTTTGGCGGCGCTCTCGCGCTCGAAGTAGCTGACGGTCACCGGCCAGCGCGCGAGCCTGGCGAGCGCCGGCACCTGCGCCGTCGCGTCGTGCGGCGGCTGCGCGCCCGGCGGGATCTCTTTCCCGATCACCGTCAGCGTGTCGTAGAGCTTGAGCCCGGTGTCGGAGCCGTCATAGACCGGAAACGACAGCAGCGTCTTGCCGGCGCGCGCGGCGGCGATGATGCGCGCCACGTGCTCGGTCGGAAACACCGCATCCGCCGGCATGGAAAGGGCATGCCGCGCCGGCTTGGTCAAATGCACCCGCACTGCCTTCTCGCCGCGCGCCGCATGGCCGGTCACCCGGGTGGTGCTGCCGTCGTTGAGATTGTTGGTGGTGTTGAAGCGGAAGGAGCGCGCCTTGCCGTCCTCCCAGGTCAGCGAACCCATCTCGCTCACCACGCTGTTGCCCTCGCGCGACTCCATGTCGGAGACCTGGCGAAAATTGAGGGTATAGCCCGCGCACGCGCTGCCGGAAAAATCGTAGAGGATACGGCCCGCAACGCCGTCGATGCCGCGGGTGCCGCGCGCCGACACCAGCGAGAGATCGTAGATCGCCCGATGCGACGCCAGGACCACGCCGGCCGGGCGGTTGAGCGCCGGGTCGGCGACCGGCGCGGCGCGCCCCGGCTGAAACGCCACCGGCCCAAGGACAAGCGCCAGCGCGGCCGGCAGCAGCCATTTGCCGAGGGCGGTGAGGTTCATGCGGAAGGGCCTTTCGGGGCTGCGTTGGCGGGCGTTGTCGCCGCCACAAAGGCGCGACGATAGAGGCAACATAGAGGCCGCCTGCCCGGCCGCCAACTACGGTTGCGCGCCGAGCGGGGATCGGTCAAGAAAAGAGCCGCAAAATATACGCCACGCCGCATTCAAAGAGAGGACTGTCATGGCCGGAACCGTCGAACAGGCGCTCGCCAAGCTGGGCATCACGTTGCCGACGCCGGCTGCGCCCATCGCCAATTACGTGCCGGCCGTCAGGACCGGCAATCAGCTCGTAATCTCCGGCCAGATCTGCCTCGGCGCCGACGGCAAGCTGGTGGCGAAGGGCCAGCTCGGCGGACCGGTGTCGATCGAGGATGGGCAGCAGGCCGCGCGCGCCTGCGCCATCAACCTCATCGCCCAGGTCAAGGCCGCGCTCGGCGATCTCGACAAGGTGGTGCGCGTGGTGCGCCTCGGCGGCTTCATCAATTCGACGCCCGGCTTCACCGACGGCGCCAAGGTGATGAACGGCGCCTCCGACCTGATGGTCGAGGTGTTCGGCGACAAGGGCCGCCATGCCCGTGCCACCGTCGGCGTGGCCGCGCTGCCGGCGGACGCGGCCGTCGAAGTCGAGGGGCTGTTCGAAGTCAGCGCATGATCCCGAAAAGCATGTGCCCGGCTTGATCGGGTATGGGAACCGGTTTTCGGGTAAGATCATGCGCAATCTAAAATGGCTCACGGCGCGTCCCATCGCCCATCGCGGCCTGCACGACGCGTCGGCCGGCGTGATCGAGAACACGACCTCCGCTTTCACCGCCGCCATCGACGCCGGCTATGGCATCGAATGCGACATCCAGGTGAGCGCCGACGGCGAGGCTATGGTGCATCACGACGATGCGCTCGGCCGACTGACCGAGGGCGACGGCACCCTCTCCTCAATGGCCGCGGCGGCGATCCAAGCGGTGCGCTTCACACAGAGCGACGATCGCATCCTGACGTTGGACGAACTGTGCGATCTGGTGGACGGTCGCGTTGCCCTGCTGATCGAAATCAAGAGCGGCTTCGACGGCGACCTGCGGCTGGTCGCCCGCGCGGCCGCCGTGCTGGCGCGGTATCAAGGTCCGGCGGCGCTAATGTCGTTCGATCCGACACCCATCGCCTGGCTCGCGACCAACGCGCGGGGACTCGCGCGCGGCATCGTCGCCGAGCGGCGCTACGACCACCCCGAACGGGCCGCCGCGACCCGCTGGCAGAAATTTCAGTTGGCGCACCTGTTGCATGCGCCAAGAACGCGCCCGCATTTCATCGCCTATGCGGTCAGCGACCTGCCGGCGCCGGCTCCGTGGCTGGCGCGCACGCTGTTCGGGCGGCCGCTGCTCACCTGGACCGTGCGCAGCGAGGACGACCGCCGGCGCGCCGCGCGCTACGCCGATCAAATGATCTTCGAGGGGTTCCGCCCAGGGTTCCAATGACGACCGCCCTTCCCATATTGAGCTTGAACGCCGCCCTTTCGATGGGAGCCGACCATGCCGCGGATCATGTCTTTCGCTCTGCCATTGATCGCCGCCTTCGTTGGCGCGCTTGTGATCGCCGCGCCCAGCCCGGCCGCCGCGCAAACCACGCTGCAAGCGTCCGGCTGGGAGCCCGCGCCCCTACCGGTGGCGCAAAAGAGGCGCATGCGGCGCCACGACGGCCGCAAGATCGCCTGCCGGCCAAGCGGCTGCTTCCGCATTCCCTATGGCTGCCACCCCGAGGTCGAGTACGACTGGTGGGGCAATCCGACCGGCTACGACAAGATCGTCTGCCCCGGCCGGCGCTGACTTGGGTGACCCACGCGATTTCGGACGCAAAGCCGGGGTAGACTTGGCGGATGAGTGAAGTCGAACTGCGGGTCCGGATCGCCCAATCCCTCGCCGAGGTGCCGGCGGCCGCGTGGAACGCCTGCGCCGCGGGCGTGCCCGGCTGCGACTGGATGGCTGAGTTATCCACATCACGATCCACACAAGGATATCGGGGTAACCCTTTCGTCTCACATGAGTTTCTATCGGCTCTTGAACAGTCTAATTCGGTCGGCGGCCATACCGGCTGGCAGCCCCGCCATCTGCTCGCCGAGGACCAGGACGACGCCCTGCTCGGCGCCACCCCCTGCTACGTGAAGAGCCATTCGCACGGCGAGTACGTCTTCGACCACGGCTGGGCCGAGGCCTTCGAGCGCGCCGGCGGCGACTATTACCCCAAGCTCCAGGTGGCGGTACCGTTCACGCCGGTGACCGGCCCGCGCCTGCTCGCTCAACCCGGCGAGCTGGCCGACGCGGTGCGCGGGGGCCTGGCGCAAGCGCTCGCCGAGATCACCGAGAACAACGATCTGTCGTCGGCGCACGTCACCTTCCTCACCGAAGCCGAATGGCAGGCGCTCGGCCAGCGCGGTTTCCTGCAGCGCACCGACCAGCAATTCCACTGGGAGAACCCGGGCTACACGACCTTCGACGATTTTCTCGGGCGCCTCGCCTCGCGCAAGCGCAAGGCCATCCGCCGCGAGCGCAAGGACGCGCTGTCGGCGGAAGGCATCAGCGCGCACTGGCTGACCGGCAGCGACCTCACCGAAGACGTCTGGGACGCCTTCTTCGAGTTCTACATGGACACCGGCTCGCGCAAGTGGGGCCGACCCTATCTCAGCCGCGAGTTCTTCTCCATCGTCGGCGAGACCATGGCCGACCGCATCCTGCTAGTGATGGCGAAGCGCGCCGGGCGCTGGATCGCGGGCGCCATCAACTTCATCGGCGCCGACACCCTCTACGGCCGCAACTGGGGCGCCATCGAGCACCACCCGTTCCTGCATTTCGAGCTGTGCTATTACCAGGCCATGGATTTCGCCATCCAGAACAAGCTGAAGCGCGTCGAGGCCGGCGCGCAGGGCGAACACAAGCAGGCGCGCGGCAACATGCCGACCACCACCTATTCCGCCCATTTCATCGCCAATCCATCCCTGCGCCGGGCGATCGACGAGTATCTCGCGCGCGAGCGCGCCTATGTTGAGGCTGCCGGCGAGGAGCTTGCGGGCTACGCGCCGTTCCGCAAGGATTTGATCGAGCAGGAGTGATATGGTGTTGTCATTCTGCGGCGCGTTGAAATTCGGGGACTGAACCAATGCCGAACTACGATTCCAACAACATCTTCGCCAAGATCCTGCGCGGTGAACTGCCCTGCTTCAAGGTCTACGAAGACGACAAGACCTTCGCCTTCCTCGACATCATGCCGCGCGCGCCCGGCCATACGCTGATTCTGCCGAAGGCGCCGGCGCGCAATCTCTTGGACGTCGACGCCAACGACCTCGCCGCCGTCATCAAGACCGCGCAGAAGGTTGCCAAGGCCGGCATGGTGGCGTTCGAGGCCGACGGCATCACCATGCAGCAGTTCAACGAGGGCGCCGGCGGCCAGGTAGTGTTCCACCTGCACGTCCACGTCATCCCGCGCAAAGCCGGCGTGCCGATGAAGCCGCCGGCGAGCGAGAAGGAAAAGCCCGAGCTCCTGGCCGAGCACGCCAAGAAGCTCGCCGCGGCACTCGGTAATTAGTGCATCAGCCAGAAGCCACCGGCGACAAGCACCGCCTCACCGACCGCCACGCCCACGAACACCGAGCGCTTGACCGCTAGGAAAGCGGCGAAACCGCAGGCCGCCGC
>JARRQH010000256.1:0-4735 GCA_037381985.1 Pseudolabrys sp. | reverse complement strand
TCTGCGCGATCTGCCGGTAGAACGCGGGCTGCCCAGCCGGTCCCAGCCACGGCGCCAGGTACGGCTCCAGCTCTTCGTCGCTGATGGGGCGGTGAATCGCCCCGCGGATATAAGCCCGCAGAATCGCGCGCTGCAGATAGTCGGGGACGCCGGCGAAGGCCGCTTCGTGATTGCGGACGTGCTGGACGAACGGCGATCCCCAGGGCCGGATGGCGACCGGATCGAACAGCAGCAGCCGGTCGTACTCGCATCCATCCAGCAGGTGCGCGCGCAACGCCGTCGCGCCACCGAAGTCATGGGCGATCACCTTCGGCCGCTCGAGCCGCCAGTGCCGCAACAGCGCGGCCATCACGCCGTTCTGGATGCCGAGCGAGACGTCCTGGCCGTCCGCTTGCTCGGATTGGCCATAGCCGAGGAGGTCGAAGACATAGACCTTGCGGTCGCGGGCGAACTCGCGCGCGATATTCCGCCAGACATAGGAGGAGAACGGCGTGCCGTGCACCAGGACGACCGGCTCGCCCTGGCCGAACGAGTCGTAGGCGACGGACTGTCCGGAATAGTCGAAGCGCTTGCTCAGGCTCCAGCGGCTTTCCAATGGCTCATTCCCTTCGTGCGGTCAGCCTGATGGGACATCGGCGCGCCGAGCCCGACCATTCGAATCTCATCGCAACATCGCTTGCGGCCTACTCCGCCGCCTTCTTGGCGGCGGCGCCGTGCGCGGCGGTCAGGTAGTCCATCGCCGCCTGCACGCCGCCCTTCTTGATAGGCACGCCGAAGAGCTGCAGCGCCATCTCCGTGATGCCGAGCGCGCCGACGAGCTGGCCGTCGTTGATGTCGCCGAGATGACCGATACGGAAGTACTTGCCGGCATATTGACCGAAGCTGGCGCCGTAGGAGATGTTGAAGGTTTCCAGCGCCATGGCGCGGAATTTATCGGCGTCGAAGCCCTCCGGCATCATGATCGCGGTAATGGTCTGCGAGACTTGGCCTTTGTTCTTGTTCAGGTTCTCCAGGCCCCAGGCCGCGACGGCGCGGCGGGTCGCTTCCGCCAGCCGCTCATGGCGCGCGAAGACGTTGTCGAGGCCTTCCTCGTGCAGCATGTCGATGCCGGTGACGAGGCCGTTGAGCATCAGGGTCGCCGGCGTGTAGGGGAAGAAGCCCTGCTTGTTCATGTTGATCATGTCGTCCCAGGCGAAGAACGACTTCGGCAGTGTGGCATTCTTGTTGGCGGCCAGCGCCTTGTCGCTCACCGCGTTGAACGACATGCCGGGCGGCATCATCAGGCCCTTCTGCGCGCCGCCGACCGAAACGTCGACGCCCCATTCGTCGTGCCGGTAATCGGCCGAGGCGAGCGACGAGATGGTGTCGACCATGAGCAGCGCCGGATGGCCGGCGGCGTCGATGGCCTTTCGGACCTCGGCGATTGGCGACAGCGCGCCGGTCGAGGTCTCGTTGTGCAGGACGCAGACCGCCTTGATCTCCTTGTTCTTGTCTTCGCGCAACTTGGCTTCGATCGCCTTGGGGTCGAGGCCGTTGCGCCAGTCGGTCGGGACGAAAACCGGCTTAAGCCCGACGCGCTCCGCCATCTTCTTCCACAAGCCGGCGAACTGGCCGGTCTCGAACATCAGCACTTTGTCGCCGGGTGAAAGCGTGTTGACGAGCGCGGCTTCCCAGGCGCCGGTGCCGGTGGCGGTGTAGATGATCACCGGGTTCGAGGTCTTGAAGATGGTCTTGATGCCGTCGAGCGCCCGCTTGGCCAGCTTGGCGAAATCGGGGCCGCGATGGTCGATGATGGGGGTATCCATCGCCCGCAGGATGCGGTCGGGCACCGGGGTCGGACCCGGAATCTGGAGAAAGTGACGACCGACCTGACGCGACGAGTTCTGAGCCATAAAAGACGCTCCTAAACGCGGTTTTCGAAAGGGCAAAACCAACTCATGCGCGTTGCGGCAAGGCGCGCAGCGCTTGTGGCGTTGAACTATGAATGCGACAGTGCGGTCAAGAAAATTTCCGTATAGGTGAACGGGACTTAATGCATAGGCTGAGCGAAGCCCAAGAAGGAAGAAAGCCGTGGCGGTAGTCATGCCCGGCCTGGAGCGGCGGCTGAAGGCCGCGTTGAGCGGCGACGTGCGGTTCGACCGTTATACCCGCGGCCGTTACGCCACCGACGCGTCCCACTATCAGGTGATGCCGGTGGGCGTGGTCGCGCCGCACACGGTCGAAGAGGCCGAACGGGCGATCGCCATTGCTCGGGCGGAAGGGGTTACCGTGCTCGCGCGCGGCGGTGGCACGTCGCAGGCCGGGCAGACGGTGGGCGAGTCCCTGGTCGTCGACTGCTCAAAATATCTGACGCGCGTGCTCGATCTCGACGTCAAGCACCGGCGCTGTGTCGTCGAGCCCGGCATCGTGCTCGACGACTTGAACCGTCAACTCAAGCGGCACGGGCTTTGGTTTCCGGTCGATATCTCCACCGCCTCGCGCGCAACCATCGGCGGCATGGCCGGCAACAATTCGTGCGGCGGCCGCTCCATGCGCTACGGCACCATGCGCGACAACGTCATTTCGATGGACGCGGTGCTGGCGGACGGCACGCTCGGCCATTTCGGCAGGATCGGCGGCAATGTCAATGACGTGGCGCCGCCGCTGCGCTCGTTGGCGAAGGACCTGCTGGCGATCGGCGCGCGCGAGGCGCAGGAAATCGAGGCGCGCTTTCCCAAAGTCCAGCGCCGGGTCGGCGGCTACAATCTCGACGCGCTGGTGCCCGGCAAGAACGACATCAACCTCGCCCATGTGCTCGTGGGCGGCGAGGGCACGCTGGCGTTCTCCACGCGCATCGAATTGAAGCTCGCGCCGCTGCTCGGCCGCCGCGCGGTCGGTGCGGTGCATTTCGGCAGCTTCTACGAGGCTATGAACGCGGCGCAGGCGATCGTGCGGCTAAAGCCCATCGGCGTCGAGCTGATCGACCGCACCATGATCGAGCTTGCGCGCCAGATCCCGCTGTTCCAGCCGACGCTGGAAAAATTCGTGCGCGAGACGCCGGAAGCGATCCTGCTGGTCGAATTCGGCGACGACGACCATGAGATCAATCTCCGCTTGCTGCGCGAGCTCAAGGAGCTGATCGGAGACCTCGGGTTCGACTGGAGCAACACCGGCGCCAAGTGGGGCGGCGTCGTCGAGGTGCTCAATCCCGAGCTGCAGGCCGCGATCACCGAGGTGCGCACGAGCGGCCTCAACATCATGATGTCGATGAAGGAGCAGGGAAAGCCGGTCTCCTTCGTCGAGGACTGCGCGGTACCGCTCGAGCATCTCGCCGAATATACCTCGCGCCTGACGCAGGTGTTCGAGAAGCACCGCACCCGCGGCACCTGGTATGCCCACGCTGGCGCCGGCTGCCTGCACGTGCGGCCGGTCTTGAATCTACGCCAGGAAAAAGACGTCGACGCCATGCGCGCGATTGCCGAAGAGGCCTTCGCCATGGTGCGCGAGTACAAGGGCTCGCACTCCGGCGAGCATGGCGACGGCCTGGTGCGTTCCGAATTCAACGAGCCGATGTTCGGCGCCAAGCTCGCGCGCGCCTTCGAGGAGGTGAAGGACCGCTTCGATCCCAACGGGCTCTACAATCCCGGCAAGGTGGTGCGTGCCCCGAAATTCGACGACCGCAGCCTGTTCCGCTTCAAGCCCGACTATCGCGGCGAGGACATCGAGACCGAGCTCGACTGGTCGGCCTTTACCGGCTCGGGCGGCGGGTTCCAGGGCGCGGTCGAGATGTGCAACAACAACGGCGCCTGCCGCAAGCTCGCCGGCGGCGCCATGTGTCCGAGCTACCGCGTGACCCGCGACGAACGCGACGTCACGCGCGGGCGCGCCAACACGCTGCGCCTCGCCGTCACCGGCCAACTCGGGCCCAACGCGCTGACCTCCGACGAGATGCTGGAGACGCTCAAGCTGTGCGTTTCCTGCAAGGCCTGCCGGCGCGAATGTCCGACCGGCGTCGACATGGCGCGCATGAAGATCGAGGTGCAGGCCGCGCGCGTGAAGAAGCGCGGGCTTTCGCTGCACGACCGGCTGGTCGGCTATCTGCCGCGCTACGCGCCGCTGGCGGCGCGCTACACCACGCTCGCCAATCTGCGTGACGAAAGTCCGATCCTGCGGCGCGCCTCGCAGGCTTTTGCCGGTTTCTCGGTGAAGCGCAGCCTGCCGACATGGCGCGCCGACATTTATCAGGACCGCTCCGAGTGGCGCTACCGCCCGCAAACAGAGGATGCGCCGAAGGTGCCGGCGCGCGACGTGGTGCTGTTCGCCGACACCTTCAACCGCTATTTCGAGCGCGAGAATCTCGACGCCGCATTGCGCGTGCTCGCCGCCGGCGGCTATCGCGTGCATGCGCCAATGCCGGTGGACGGCGACGAGCGTCCGCTATGCTGCGGCCGCACGTTCCTGTCGGCCGGGCTGCTCGACGAGGCGCGGCGCGAGATGCAGCGCACGCTTCGTTCGCTGGCGCCCTATGTCACGCGCGGCATTCCCGTGCTGGGGCTGGAGCCGAGCTGCCTGTTCACCTTTCGCGACGAATTGCCGGCCTTGATGAAGGGCGAGGCGGTCGATGCGCTGGGCGGCCAAGCGCTGCTGATGGAGGAATTCCTCGCCCGCGAGCTGAAGGCGGGCACTTTGGACCAGCCGCTTCAACCCATGCCCAAGAAGGCGCTATTGCACGGCCATTGCCATCAGAAGTCGTTCG
>JARRQH010000255.1:0-4751 GCA_037381985.1 Pseudolabrys sp. | reverse complement strand
CCGCCCGCGACGATGGAAGAGCTGCCTTTGCAGATCCTTGTGCCGGCCTTCATGATCTCGGAACTGCGCCGCGCCTTCGAAATCGGCTTCCTCTTGTTCCTGCCCTTCATCATCATCGACATGGTCGTCGCCTCGGTGCTGATGTCGATGGGCATGATGATGCTGCCGCCGGTGGTGGTGTCGCTGCCGTTCAAGCTCATCTTTTTCGTGCTGGTGGACGGCTGGAGCTTGGTGGCGGGAAGCCTGATCCAGAGCTTCGGGCACTCCTAGATAAGTTCACCGTTTCACGAAAGCAGTGAACGTGTCTGAGTTTTTGTTTTGTCGCGTTTCCGGACGGCGAACCGGTTTCCACTTCGCCTGGAAACGCTCTCATCCAGAGCTACGGGTACTAAGACAGACCCGATCGGATTAACACGGACTCAAGCCCTTACTGCCGCGTGATCGAACCCGTCGGCTGGTCGGGCATCAGCGGCACGCCTTTCGGCGGCTTCGGCGCCGCCGCGGGCGGATTGGGGCCGGACTTGCCATCGGGCTTGCCACCGGAAT
Organism: Pseudolabrys sp.; assembly: GCA_037381985.1. Taxonomy (GTDB): domain Bacteria; phylum Pseudomonadota; class Alphaproteobacteria; order Rhizobiales; family Xanthobacteraceae; genus Pseudolabrys. The sequence goes on along the minus strand of JARRQH010000255.1, from coordinate 4,205 downwards.
TGCCTGCGGCAGGCGACACGGTCTCGGGCGGCGACAGCTTCGGCGCCGCCGGTTCGGCGTTCGCGCTGTTGCCGGCCGGGCCCTTGTCCTTCGGTGGCAGCGCGTCAGAACTCGGATAGCGCTTGCGCATGTCGGCCAGGAACGCATCGAGCGTGTCGAGGCTCGCGACGTGCGTGGCGACCGCGCGGAATTCCGTGTTGCCGGTGCCGATCGGCGAGGTCACCACGTCGAAGGCATGCGCGTCGGGACCGCTGTCCATCTTGGCCGCGTATTTGTCGCGGAAGCGCCGCACGCCGAGCGTGTCATCGGCGAGCGCGTAACCGATCGCCGCGCGCAGGATGTCGAAGCGCTCACCCGCGTTGAGCGGCCGGAAGTCTTTCCAGCGCTTGCCGTAGAGCAGTTCGATCTCCTCGGCCGCCTTGTCCCAACGGCTCGCGGCCCACAGGATGTCGGCGCGCAAGCGCATGGCCTGGCGACCCTTGACGTCCTTGATGAGCTGCAGCGCGAGATCGTAGCGCCCGAGGTCGGACAGCGCCCGCGCCTGCAGCAGCAGGCGCTGGTCGCGCAGTTCGCTGTTGAGCAGGGCGGCGCGCGTCGACTTCAAGGTGGCGAGCGCGCGCGCCGGCTTGTGGTCCTTCAGGTAGATGACCGCGAGCTTCGTCGCCACCTGCGCGCGCGCGGCGCCCTGGAGACGATGGTCGACCTGATGCTGCAGGAGCTTGGCGGCCTGGTCGAGCAAGTCGACCGCCACCAGCCGGTCGGCGAGCCGGCGGATCATCTCGTCGCCGCGCCGCCCGATCGGCGTCAGTTCGCGGTAGTCGTAGAACAGGCCGAGCGCCTCGATCGGGGGCAGCGTGTCGCCCTTGTGCGACAGGAACAGGCTCTCGAATGTCGACGCCGCCTCGTCCTGAATCTTGCGCGTGAGATCGGAATTGGGATGCGCCAGCAGCGCCACCCGCATCACGTGGAAGGCTTCGCGGTAGTGGGCTTCCTTGGTGTAGAGATGAGCGAGCAGGCGCAAGCCTTCCGCTTCCGTCGCGTCGCCACGCCAGACGGTGGTAAGCGTCTCCAGCGCCGCGACCGCCTGCTTGTCCTTCATCTTGCCGAGCTTGTAGCGCAGCTCGATATCGTGCAGCCGCCCTTGCGCGGCCGCCGGCCGCACCGGCGAGCTGGCCGCGGCCTCGAACTTGATCAGCGCGTCGTTGTTGCGCCCGAGGCCCTCGTCAAGAAGACCGACCAGCACCGCGAATTCGGGCTTCATCGCGGCAGGCACGCCGACGCCGTCGAGCAGATTGACCAGCCGCCCGGCCTGGCCGAAATCGCGCACCTCGACCGCCGCGTGCAGCGCCGCGAGCAGCGCCATGCGCTGCAATTCGAGCGGCAGCGCGGCCACCGTGGTTTCCACATTGGCGAACAGCTTGTGCGCTTTGGCCCACTTGCCCTGATGCGCATAGGCGATGGCGCGCCAGACCGGAGCGTTGAGTTGATTACCGACCTGCGGCTGTGACAGGTCCTTAAGCGCGGCCCCCGGCCGGCCGAGCATGATGTTGGCGACCGACTTGAGCACGCTGCCGGTCACGTCGTCGCCGTCGTCGGCGTAGGCGACGTTGAGCACCCCCATCGCCTCGGCCGACATGCGGCGGGCGAGGTAGAAACGCGCGAGGTTCAGCCGCGCGACCTTACGCTTGCCCCGCGGCGCCGCGGCGGCCATCTCGATCAGCTTCGACTCGCGCTTGAAATAATTGCCGCTGCGGTCGAGGCTCCAGATCTGGTTGTCGAAGGCGGTGGCGCGGAAGCTCGCCGTCGATTGCTGCTCGGGGTCGGTCGCCGCCGACAGCGCCAGACCGCCGGGACGGGCGAAGGTCACGTTGTCGGGCCCGACCTTGCCGGTCACGTCGTCGGCGATGGGCTCGACCACCACGCCCTGCCGGGACGCCAGCACGTTGAGTTCGACGAAATCGCGCGCGCGCAGGAACCCGCGCACGGGCGCGAGGCCGGTCATCACCAGAAGGCGGTCGCCGACCTCCGGATCGCGCAGCGCATGCAGCTTGCCCGGGTGCGGGAACGGCACGATGAGGTTGGCGCGGGCGCGGCCGACCATGACCCGCGTGACGGCGAGCGGCTGGCTGGCGGTGGTGACGGTATCGGCGATGGTCACCGTCCAGGCTGGCCCGTCGTTGTCGACGCTGACCAGCCGCGGGCGGCGCAAGCGCAGACGCACCACCGCGGCGCCGTCCTCGCTGCGCGTGACCGTGGCGTCGCGGATGGCGCCGCCGGTTTCGGCCGCGAGCTTGCCGAGATCGATCTTCGCCGGATTGTCGAACACCATCCATACCGTGGCGTCACGGCGGAATATGGCGGCCGGGGTCGGCACCGCGAACGGAAATTCGATCTCCAGCGCCTGCCCGTCGCGATGCAGCCCGGCGACCACGGGCGCGTTCGGGTTGGGCGCCGGCACTTGCGCCGCGTCTTGCATCGCGGGCTTATGATGCGGGGCCTTGTGTGCCGTCTGCTTGCGCGCCGGCGGTTGCGGCAACGCTTTCGCGGCACGCGGTGCGATCGGCACGAGTGCCTTGAGTGCCTTGGGCGATGGCGGCGCTACGGCGTGCCGGCTTTCGGGCGGCGCGGCAGGCTTCGCCGCGGCCGCCGGCACGGTCTCCGGCGGCGCGATCGCCGGCGCGCCCGGGGCGCGCGCGGCCAGTTCCGCCGCGCCGGCGGCCAGCGCCTGTCGCGCGGAAGAGCCGGCATGACCGATATCGATGACAAAGCTGCGGCCGTCGTGGAAGGTGCTCACCTGCGGGTCGCCCTTCAGCTTGAAGCGCACCGACGCCGTATTGGCGGTGTGCGACGTATCGATCATCCGCACGGTCGCCGGCAGCGCGGACAAGGCGTCGCCCAGGTCCCATTTGATCGGCTGGTCGAAGTGCAGGGTATAGGTGTTCTCCCCGCGTTCGGGGTCGACATGGGTCTTGGTCTTGAGGTCGAAGATGTAGCGGCTGAATGTCGGCAGGGTCGCGACCTTAACCCGGATCGGGTTGGCCAGCGCCTTCTGGGTGGCGCGCTGAGCTTTGTCGATGAGCTTGTCGGCTTCGTCGGCGCGGCGCGCGAGTTCGTCGATCACATCCTGCGGCAGGCCGGGCAGCAGGCCGCTCCAGCTTTCCGGCAGGAGATCGATGAACAGCCGCCGGCCGGCGGGAATGACGTGAAACTTTACCTTACGGACCAGTGCGATCCGCACTGCCGTCCCATCGGGATCGCTGCGCGCCGCGCTGATGTAGGTCGGCATGCCTTCGCTGAGCCGGTCGACCGAGACGTTCACCGGCTTACCGAAATGGACGACCAAGATCGGCCAGTTGAGGGAGACGCGGGCCGGCACCGGCTGATCGAACTTGAAGACCATGCGCGCAAAGCCGTGGTCGGTGGCCGTCGAAACCCTGCCGGGCAGCATGTCCGCGCGTGCCGGCGCGCCCGTCAGCACCGCCACCACCAGCAGCAAAGCCGGCAGCAGGCGAGCGCCGCCGCCGCGCACGGGCGGCCGCGCGCGGGCATGAGCGCACACCCCGGTGGGACGATGGCATGAACCCGTCATGAATCCTTCCAGCCGGCGACACGTCCGGTGGCGACAGCCTAGGTGGCCGCGTTTAACGCCGGCTTAACCGTCTGCGGCTCAGGACTCGCCCGCGTCGCTACCGATCTTGGGCAATTTGTCGGTGCTCGCCGGTTTGCGGACGTCGCTGGCGCTCGCCCGGTTGGCCAGCTCGACGGTGAGCCGCTGGGCCGCCGTCGCCGTCATCTTGGCCATGATGGCGGACATGACGCGCGGCTTGATGGCGCTGGCGACCTCGACCTGAACATCGATATCGAGCTTGTCGAAGATGCGGGCGGCGTCCTTCGGATTCATCGCCGTGTACATTTCGACCAGCCCCTTGAAGTTCTGCTTCTGGACCTTCTTGCGCATGCCGGTCGCGGTCTTGACGTTCTCCTCCAGATCCTTGAGCTCCTGCACCTTCGCCTCGACCCGCTTTTCGGCGGCCTTGAGGAGGCTCTCGCGCATGTCGAGATCGCGGCTACGCTGGTCGAGTTCCTTGCTGCGCTCGCGCAGGCGTTCGAGGATGGCGCGCTCGCCGGGCGAGGCGATCCGGCCGGCGCCGATCACGACCGCGTCGGCGCCCTGTTCGACCTTGGTCGGCGCCGGCGCCTTGTTA
>JARRQH010000254.1:0-4774 GCA_037381985.1 Pseudolabrys sp. | reverse complement strand
CCGCGCGCCGCGCGTCGCGGCGGCGCAATTCCTCGGTCCAGGCGCGGTTGGCGTGGGTGCGCTTGGGACGCGGCGTCGCGGTGCGCCGGATGTGGCGGCGCGCCGCCGGATAGGCCCACTGCTGCGCGGGATGATGGATGACGTAGGTGCCCGGCGCGACCTCCACCGCGTAGGACTGCCCCGGCTGCAATTCGTACGGATAAAGCGGCGGCGGCCGACGGGCGCCTTGATCGCCTTGGCCGTCATACCATTGCGCCGCGGCCGCCATGGCCGGCGCAAGACCGGCGGCGCAGACGGCGACAAAGGCGCAACGAAGGGCAAGACGGCGGACGATACGGTTCATGGCATTCGCACGCGGCAACGGGGTCCTCATGGTGCCGCCACGGGCGGCGGTGGACGGTAGGGATATCGGCGCGGCGGCAGCGGCACATACTCGGGATCGATGAGCGGCGTCATGTCGGCCTGAGGGTTGGTCCAGTAGCGCACGTAGCGCGGCCCCGAGCGCGGCGCGGCGCGCGAACGCCGTTCGGGATGCGAGATCCGGCTCTTCAAGGAGGCGCGGCCGTGCGGGTAGTAGTGGCGATTGCGCCACGGCGGCAGCCACCAGTGGCGCACCACCACGCCGGGCTCGTCGTCGTAGATTACCACCTGCGGGGCCGGATTGTAGGTCACGCCGCAGCAGGCCTCATAGCCACCGTCAGCGGGCTCGACCGCCAGATCGGCGGCGCGCGCGCACGCGGCACCGGCGACGAGGCCGATAAGCGATGCAGCGATGACAATGGACGCCCGCATGGCGGCGAAACTCCAACAAAACCGCCGCAACCCTATACGACCGCCCGCACCCGTCGTGGACCAATCGCCGGGTAACATTAATTGCAAACATCAAACCGCTTGCGTCAAAAGGCCCCGACAGACGTGGTTCAATGCGCATTCTCGCGCCCGCCTTGCGGCCCGTTTCGGGCCGGCGACCGCGCGCCAGATCCGCGCGTTAACCGTCCGGGCGGCAAATGCCCGCCGAGAACCGTGCCGTCCCCGCCTGCGGCCTGTCGCGCGATCCAAGGGCCGCCGGACCCGCGGCCCCGCAAGCCAGATGAGCGGCCCCCGGCCGGCCCGGCGCTTGTGAGGGCGCACCGACGCTGCTAGTGGTCCGCTTCCGACATTTGCATTTCGTTGCCGCAAGCTCCCGAGCAAGTGTCGGAGGCAAAGAACCACTAGCAACTATTTGATTCTAGTGGGGCTTTGAATTTGACATCTTTTGAATTTGACATTTGATGAGTGGCCCGCTGCAAATGGGTATCAAATGTCAAATTCGCTCCACTAGCTCTCGTCTGGCGGACGGAGCCGGGTTAGCTCAGCGGTAGAGCAGCGGTTTTGTAAACCGAAGGTCGGGGGTTCAATCCCCTCACCCGGCACCAGCCTTCGGGGTCTTCGAGCGCTTCGGTCGGCGCCCCGGGCGCGATCCGCGCCGATCGCTCCCAACAAGCATCAGCGACGGCGGCCAGATTGGCGTCCGGGCCCGCCCCGAGGCATTTAAGAGGGCCCGCTCCGAGGCATTCAAGAAATGAGCAACCACGCGGGTTTTCGAGCTTTCGAACACCCGCGGACTGTGTCACACTGACAGTGTTGCAATACCTCGGAGAAACTAGCATGCCCCAGGGCACCGTGAAGTGGTTCAACCCGACGAAGGGATACGGATTCATCCAGCCGCAGGATGGCGGCAAGGATGTGTTCGTGCATATTTCGGCGGTTGAGCGTGCCGGCCTCAATACGTTGAATGAAGGTCAGGTCGTTCAGTACGAGCTCGTCGAAAACCGCGGCAAGACATCTGCGGAGAACCTCCAGGTCAAGTGACCGCGGCGCCCGCGCTTACTTTCGGCCTATGATTTCGAGATTGCTGCCGCCGCGCCCGCGCGGCGGTGGGCGTGCGCCCGGTTGCCGAGCGCACGCGGCTATTTTTGGCCGCCTCGGCTGATTTCCGCCGCCTATCGCGTCAGCCGGGCGAGCTCGGGAAACGGCGCCAACGCCGCTTTCTTGCACATCGCCTTGGCCTGCGGACCCGGCGCGATGAAGCGGTCGAGCTTGCCCGAAACGTAGGTCGCGGCGCCGACCTTCGCCCCCTCGTAATGACCGTGGTCGTCGCGCGCGTTGTAGCGCACGCAGGCAACGTAGCGCTTGCCCGGGCCGATGTCCGTCAGCACCGGCGGCGAGACGCCGCCGTCGCGAATATGGCGCGGGTCGTTGAGATAGGTGCGCAGGAAATCCAGCAGGCCGGTCTTGTAGGTCTGCGGATAGACGTTCTGCGCATCCCACATCGCGCGCCGTTCCGCCGGGCTCGGGCCGATATTGTCGCTGGCGCACCCGGCCAGCATCAGACCGGCCGCGAGAGCGCCCCCCGCGGCGACCATCGCAACAACCCTTCGCATATCGTCCTGCTCTCGACCCTGGAGCGCCTCCTAGACGACGTGGGAACCGGTTCGCCGTCCGGAAGCGCGACACAACAAAGCTTGGGCCCCCGCCGCGATCTTAGCGGCCTGCAACGAACTGGCAAAAGTCGCGGCGGGCCGCAAGGGGCCGCCGGCGGGCGCGGGCGCCCGGCCCCCTACTCCAACTCGACGCCGGCCCGGAACATGAAGGTGCGGCCGGGCTGCGGATAGGCGTTGTAGCGGCCGATCGTGGACGTACTGGCGATCGCGTAGTCGTAGTGCATGTCGTTGAACACGTTCTGCACGGTGAACGACCAGAACGCGTTCTTCAGGTGATCCAGACCCGGGATTTGCCCGCCAACGCGCATGTCGAGCGTGGCGTGCGCCGGGATCAGCGGCTGCACGTTGGCGCTGTCGTTGTCCATCCGGCGCTCGCCCGTGTAGTGCACCGTCAGATCGTACACCAGCCACTTGCGCCACACCTCCCAGGTCAGCCCGGCGTTGCCGGTCCAGTGCGAGATCAGCGGAATGTCGTTGCCTGCATACTGGCCCTGTTGGAACGTGGCGCTGGTGTAGGTGACATTGCCGCGAAGCGAGACCGTGTCGCTCACCTTGAGCGACGCGGCGGTCTCCACGCCCCAGTGCCGCGTCGGATCGAGATTGACGTTGGTGAAAGTCGCCGGGCTGTAGAAGATCTCGTCATGCAGCGCCATGTCGTAGAAGCTCGACTGCAGTCTGAAACGCCCGACATGCAGGCGCACGCCGCCTTCGATTTCGTTCGACGTTTGCGTGCGCAGCTCGAAGTTGACCGGCGACGCCAGCCCGATGCGCTCGTCGGCATTGGGCACGCGGAAGGCATGCGCGACGTGACCGAAGACCGCTAACACATCGTTGAAGCGGTGTTCGATGCCGAGCTGCGCCGCCCACTGATCCTTGCCACTGTCGAGCGGAGTGCCTTGCGCGCCATAGGCGCCGGGCGCGCTTACGTCATAGCTGTCGTTCGCCGAAATCTTGTCGCGCTGATAGCGGCCGCCGAGCGTGATGTCGGTGTCGGGGCGCACGCTGACCGTGCCGTTGGCGTAGACCGCCGCCGTGTCCTGCTTGAGATCGTAGACGTGGTAGGGCGCCGCATTCAGCGTCTGGCTGCGGTCCGAGTTGTAGGCGGTGTGGTAGTAGTCGATGCCGGTCAGCACCTTCACGGGCATGCCGCCGATGTCGCCGTCGATCTTCAAGCGCGGCGTCACCGAGGCGGTCTTCATCTTGGTGTCGACGCCGTTATAGGCGGTGCCGTTGTAGAACAGTTCCGCCTGCTGCTTCTTCAGGCGCAGGCTGCCGTCCACGATCAGCTCAAAGCCCGGCGCCAGCATGCGGGTGGCGCCAAGCGTGAAATTCTGCCCCTGCTTGTTGGCGTAATCCTGGGGTGTCGCCGCGCCGGTGCGGTCGGTGATAAGCTGGTTGATACCCTTGGTCGTGTCGACCAGCCGCCCGCCCGGCAGGCCGAGCTTCTGATCGTCGGCCAGCACGTTGAAATAGACGCTGCCGTCGTCGGTGGTATAGCGGATGTCGCCGTTCAGCCCCTTCTGGCGCAGGTAGCCATTTTCACGATAGCCGTCGGTGCGGATACCGATGGCGCTGAACGCGCCCGACCACGGGCCTTGCGAGCCGCTCGCGCTCAGCCGCGCCTCGCGGTGGCGGAACGAGCCGAAGCCGGTCTCGATACGCGCCGACGGCGGCTGATGCACGCCGTTCTTGGTGATGATGTTGATGACGCCGCCGACGGCGCCGTCGCCATAGAGCACCGCGCCGCTGTTGCCGCGGGTGATCTCGATGCGCTTGATGGCGTTGAGCGGGATCGACGAGAAGTCGAAGCCTTGCAGGTCGAAATCGTTGAAGCGCCGGCCGTTGACCAGCACCAGCACGTTCGAGGAAGCGGTAGCGCCGAAGCCGCGCAGGTCGACCGCGTCGCGGGCGCCGTTGGCACCGGCGCTGACGTGGCGTATCTGGATGCCGGCCTCGGTCTTGAGGATGTCGGTCAGGTTCTGCGCCGGCGATTTCTCAATGTCTTCGGCGGTGATAACGGACGACGAGGTGCCGACGATGGTGGAGCCGGCACCGAGCCGGCTGGTCGACACGTCGATGGGCGGCACCACCACCCCACCGCTTTGCGCGCGCGCGATGTCCGGCGCCAGCAACGCGGCCGCGGCCACCGACGCAGCCAAAAACGACGCATGGCGCACCAAAATGCGACGCATCGAAACCCCAAACCCCAAGGGTCCAAACCCCATGACAAACGTTCCTTCGTTTGCGCCCGGCGCGACGCGCGGGCACATCGGTGAGACCAAGCCCGATGC
>JARRQH010000253.1:0-4830 GCA_037381985.1 Pseudolabrys sp. | reverse complement strand
AACTGTAGAGCGCGCCCTCGTGAGGCTTGCCGTTGACGTCGAGCTTGAGGTTCTTGAGCTGCTTTTCCAATGCGCGGGCGGCCAGCACCAGCCAGGCGTCCTCCTGCGTGGAGGTGAAGGCGAGCTGCGCGCGCGCGGCATCGACACGGCTGACCGCCTGGTCGATGGTCCGTTGCGGCGCGCCGCCTTCCGCGGCGAGCGTCACCAGGGCCGCGGCATCGCGCAATTCCGAACCGAAGTCCTCACTGCCGCCGAAGCTCGTCAGCAGCACCTTGGGCATCAGCGCGTTGAGCGCCGCGCGGTAGACTTGGTCGGCGCGGGTCTTGTCGCCGAGCATGCCGAGCGCGGCGGCAATCTGCGCCTTCCCGATCGGCGTCGAGATGGCGCCGAGCTTGACGTCGGCGATATAGCGCAGATCGCCAACCGGCGCGGCGCCGTTGCGCGCCAGCACGTAGAGCGCATAGGCGAGATCGCGCCCGCCGTTGCGGCTTGGATCCTGCTGGTTAGCGACGTAATTGCGCAAGCGATCAAGCGCCAAGGTGAAGGCGGTCGCCGGCACCTTGAAGCCTTTCTCGCGCGCCCGCGTCAGGAAGTCGGTGACATAGGCGTCAAGCCAGATGTCGTTGCCGCCCACCGACCACAGCCCGAACGAGCCGTTGGAACCTTGGCGCGCCAGCAGGCGCTGGATGGCGTCCTTGATGCGGGTGTCGATGTCGCCGTCGATGGCGAGGTGGGCCCCGCCCGCGAGCTCGTTGATATAGAGCATGGCCATGGCCGTGCTGGTGATCTGCTCGGAGCAGCCGAACGGATAGCGGTCGAGCTTACCGAGCAGGGTGGCGGCATCGAGCGAGGTCGAGATCGACATCGACAGCGCGGCGCGGCCGGTGCCCGGCACGAAATCGGTGAACAGCGCCTTGTTGAGCGTCAGGCTCTCGCCGGCGGTGAGCGTGCGCACGTTGCGGCGGGTGAGGATCTGCGTCGCCGGCCGCACGTTCAATGGGTAAGAGCGGGCGAGCGTGTAACCGTTCGGCCCGCTGACGTTGACCGTGACGGTGCCCTGTCCTGTGTCACGGGCAGTGACCGGCACCTGCACCTGGCCGCGCTGCTTCTGATCAAGCGTCAGGCTCGGCGAAGCGTTGCCGTCGATGGCCACGGGCCCCTCGCCCGCGACCTTGATCGTGTAGTCACCGGCGGCGCCTTCGACGTTATCCAACACCAACTGCACGGCCCCCTTGTCGCCGGTACGCAGGAAGCGCGGCAGCGTGGCGGTGAGCACCACCGGATCGCGCACGATCACGTCGCCGGTGGTGTGGCCGACCTTGTCCTTGCTCCAGCCGACCGCCATCACCCGCACGGTGCCGGCGAAGGCGGGAATGGCGAAGGAAACATGCGCGATGCCGTCGTCGCCAACCTTGACGATGCCGGAATAGAGCGCGAGCGGCGGCTGCACCGGCGGCGAGCCGGTCAGCGCGCCGGCGCCGATATCGCCGCCCGAGCGGATCGTGCCGATCACGCCCTGCATGCCGTCGATCAGTTGCCCGTAAAGGTCGCGGATCTCGGCGGTGAGCCGGCGCTGGCCGAGGTAATAGGCGTCGGGCGCCGGCGCCTTGTAATTGGTAAGGTTGAGGATGCCGACATCGACGGCGGCCACCACCACCCGCACGTCGTCGCCCGCCTTGAAGCCGGCGATCCTGACCGGCACGCCGAGCGTCGAGCGCGGCCGGATCTTGTCCGGCAGGTCCATGTGCATGGCGAGCGTCCGCGCGGCGCGGTCGATGCCGAACCACTTCACGCCGATGGCGCGACCGGGCATGCGCTTCTTCGGCACGTCGAGCGGCCGGCGCAGCGTCGCGACCACGTAGGCGCCGGTGCCCCAGTCCTTGCCGACCTTGATCTTCACGTGGTCGGTGCCGGCCTTGACGCTTTCTTCCTGGCTCGACACCAGCTTGTCGGTGAAGACGTTGACGGTGAGACGGCCGGCCGTGCGCGCGGTCACCGCCACGTCGACGGTGTCGCCGGTCTTGACCTGGTTCTTGTCGAGCGCGATTTCGAGCAGGTCCGGCGTGTCGGCGCTCGACTCCGCGTAGAAGCCGGCGTCGAAAGTGTAGGACGTGATCGGCCCGTCAGGATCGGCGGTCTTGACCTCGAGGCGATAGCGCCCCCACCGCACCGGCAGCGACAGCCGCGCCGGCTTGTCGGCGGCGAGATCGATCGTGCCGTTCGCGACGCGCTCGGTGCGCTTGATAGGCTCGAATTGCCATTGGCCGTTCTGCCGGTACCACTGGTACGATGTCTCGATCTTCAGCAGCTCGTATTTGAGACCTTTCCGCGCGATGGTCTTGCCGTCGGGCGCGGCCATGATGACGTCGAAATCGGCATTGGCGCCGTCTTCCAGCGAACTGCCCTTGAACAGCGGCTTGACGCCGATCATGTCGGCGGTGGGCGTCACCGGCAGGGTGATATGGCGCTCGACCGCGCGACCGCTGCCGTCCGACATGCTGATGTTGACGGTCGCTTCCAGCGGCCGCGAGCTCTGCGGCAGCCTGTCGAGCGAGACCGGGAACGTCGCCTGCCCCTTGGCGTCGGTCTGCGGCAGATCGCCGAGCTCCTGGCGCACGGACGTCACCTGGTCGTTGGCAAGCCCGAAGGAATAACCGTCGAAGCCGGGCCGCTCTTTCGCCACACCGATAGTGACCGCGCCGGAAAGATCGAGCTTGGACGCCGGCGCGCCATAGAGGAAATGGCCGTCGACGCTCACCTCGGCCGGCTTCGTCGGCGAGACCGCCTTGTCCTTGGCGGTGAGATCGAACTGGATACGGTCGGGCACATAGTCTTCCACCATGAAGGTGGTCTGGCCGACCGGCGGCTGCTTGGGATCGGTGTAAGCAGCGACCCGCCAGGTGCCGGTCATGGCCGACGAAATGATCGGCACGTCCCAGCTGCGCCCGCCGAGGCCGCCATCCTTGACCACCGCGCGGCGGTATTGGACGCCGTCCGGGCGCTGCATCACCAGGGTGAGCGGCGCACCGGTCGCGGCGATGCCTTGCGCGTTGCGCAGCAGCGTCGTCACGTGCACGGTCTCGCCGGTGCGGTAGACGCCGCGCTCGGTGTAGACGAAGGCGTCGAGCCCGGCCGGCACCTGCCGCCCGCCGACGCCGCGGTCGGACAGATCGAAGGCCGCCGACTTCAAGTTCAGGAAGGCGTAGTCGCCGTTCAGCGTGGCGACGACCGCCGCCGGCGACTGGCCGCCCTGCCCGCGCGTCAGCCCCGCCGCGAAATGGATGAAGCCGTTCTTGTCGGTCTTCTTTGTCGCCAGCACCTCGTTGTCGCGCGCCATCAGCCGCACCTCGACCCCCGCGTCGGGATCGGCGCTCGCCAGCGAATGGATGAAGACGTCGACGCCGCCGGGCCCCGAATAGGCGGTCAGGCCGAGGTCGGAGACGATGAACCATTGCGTGGCCCGCTGGCCATAGTCGTTGGCGACCAGTTCCTTCGGCCGCGCCGTCATCGCGTAGACACCGGGCTTCAGATTGCCGACCGCCTTGCCGACCGGAAAGGCCGTGGTCACCTCGGTGTTGAGCTTCGGCGAGATGGCGAGCTCGCCGCTCCACACCTTCTGCCCGCGCTCGTTCGCCAGCCGTTCGGCTTCGTAGTGGCTGATGTTGCGCTGGAAGTTGTAGCCCAGCACGGTGTCGATCAGATTGCGGTCGCCGACCCGGTAGATCGCGATCTCCACCGCCTTGGTGTTGACGCTCAGCACCGGGATGCCGCGCTGGCCGGTCTTCGGCAGCACGTAGGCCTTGCCTGAAAAGCGCACGAACGGCTTCCGGTCGCGCACGAAGATCTTGTATTCGACGGTGCGCGGCAGGGTCTCGTGCACGGTCGAGGGCAGCCCCGCGCGCAGCGTGACGGCGTAACGCTCGCCGTGCTTGAGACCTTCGACGCAGAGCTGACGGTTACTCGCCGTGATCGCCGGCTTGTCGACGCCGACGACGGCGACATAGGGCGAGAAATCGGTGCGCCCGCCGGGCAGGTTCTCGGAGAACTGGAAGCAGGCGCGCGGGCTGGTGGCGTCGGAATCGACCGAATAGTTCAGCACGCGGAAGCCGTGCGTGAGGCGCAGATTCTCATACGTGCGGCGCAGGTCGGCCTGCTCGCGCAAGACCAGCGACAGCCGCATGGTGTCGAGCGCGGCGCGCCATTGCCGGCGGTCGGCGAAGGTCCGGCCGAGCACCGCCAGCGTCGCTGCCTCCGCGTTGGTGCCGCGCGCACGCTGATAGGCGATGTAGGCGGCGGTGTTGGCGCGCCGGAACAGGAAGTCACGCTCGCGATTGTTGCTCGGCTTGATCCGCAGAATGGTGCGCGCCAGCCGCAGCCAGTTGGCGCTGTCGGCGGGGGCGACGGTCACCAGTTGGCCCAGCACCACCATGCCGTGGCGGTAGTCGTGCTTGCTGAAGGCGGCGTCGGCCTCCTTGCTCAAGGCCGCGGGGGTCTTGGTCACCGTGCCGGCGTCGTGCTTGATCTGCGCTTCCAGCTTGATCGCGGCGTTGTCGAGGTCGCTGCTGTGAAAGGCCCTGTTGGCGGCGACGGCGGGAACTGCGACCAAGGCGACGAGCGCAGCCGCAAGACCCGCGCGGAGCAAGCTGAGCATGGGCGAAACCTCTCGCTTTCGGCCTCTTCGACAGCCAAGGTCGTGCTTTGAGCCAATATCGTCCAAGCACGGCATGGTGTCGAGCGGATGGCGCTGCCGCAGGCGCGCCACAAAATCGCGGCGGCGAGGCCGGCCCGGTCGGCGGCGGATCAGGTAAGAGCAAAGGCCCTGAGGATGCT
>JARRQH010000252.1:0-7631 GCA_037381985.1 Pseudolabrys sp. | reverse complement strand
GCGCGCTGCCGATCGCGCTCGGCACCGGCGCCGGTGCCGAATTGCGCCAGCCGCTCGGCGTCGCCGTGGTGGGCGGGCTCGTACTTTCGCAATTGCTGACGCTCTACATCACGCCGGTGATTTACGATTACCTCGACCGCGTCGACCGGCGCATCAAGCGCCGCATCGAGCCGCAGGTGGAGGAGGTTGCCGAGGTGCCGCCCAATCGGCGGTGGCGGCAGAGTAGCCTCGCTCCGTCACCCTGAGGTGGCCGCCGAAGGCGGCCCTCGAAGGGCGGCGGCCCGGGCCGTGCATCCTTCGAGGCTCGCGTGCAGCGCACGCTCGCACCTCAGGATGACGGATTGAGATTGGATGCGTTTGGAAAGCTTAAAGCGCGAAGCTGGTCCCGCAGCCGCAGGACGCCGTGGCGTTCGGGTTCTTGACCTTGAAGGCGGCGCCGATCAGGTCCTCGACGAAGTCGATCTCGGAACCTTCCATGTACTGCTGGGAGACGGAATCGATCAGCACGGTGGCGCCGTCGCGGGCTATCACCAGGTCGTCGTCGCCCTTGGTTCGCTCCATGTCGAACTTGTACTGGAAGCCGGAGCAGCCGCCGCCTTCCACGCTGACGCGCAGCATGGTGCCGGCCGGCTCACCTTTCAGGATCTCGCCGATGCGGCGGGCGGCCCGGTCGCTGACTGTGATGCTCTCGCTCATGGAACAGCCTTTGGGTTAGCCTTCAAATTAGCCTGGAATCGGCCTGAAATCCGCATTTTCCACCCGCCATGCTGTTGGCACGGGCTGACGAATTAGTTAAGTGCGCCGGCAGGCGAGGTCAATGCGGGCCGGGGCAGGGCAAATATGGCTATTTCGACGTCGATTGCGCGCGCGCCCTTTGCCGCCGAGCCGGCGCAGAGCCGCGGCCGGCGCTATCCGGAGCCGGCTAGCGCCTCGCGCAACGATTTCCGTCGCGATTGCGACCGCATCATCCATTCCGCCGCCTTCCGGCGGCTCGCCCACAAGACGCAGGTGTTTGTCTATCACGAGGGCGATCATTACCGCACCCGCCTGACCCACACCCTGGAAGTGGTGCAGATCGCCCGTTCGCTCGCTCGCGCGCTCGGCCTCGACGAGGATCTGGCCGAGGCGTTGGCGCTGGTGCACGACCTCGGCCATTCGCCGTTCGGCCACGCCGGCGAGCGGGCGCTGGAGCGCGCGCTCGCCGCCTTCGGCGGCTTCGATCACAACGCGCAGGGCCTACGCATCGTCACCGGCCTGGAGCGGCGCTACGCCGAGTTCGACGGGCTGAACCTGAGCTGGGAGACGCTCGAAGGATTGGTCAAGCACAACGGCCCGCTCACCGACCGCGCCGGCAACCCGGTCGGCCGTTATGCCGAGACCGGCGTGCCGGCGCCGATCCTGGCCTATTCGCGGGCGCACGATCTCGAACTGTGGTCCTACGCCAGCGCCGAGGCCCAGGTGGCGGCCATCGCTGACGACATCGCCTACGACGCCCACGACATCGACGACGGCCTGCGTGCCGATCTGTTTGCACTCGATGACATGGCGGCAGTGCCGCTGGTCGGTGACATCGTCGCCGAGGTGGACGCGCGCTATCCCGGGCTTGCGCCGGAGCGCCGCACCCATGAATGCGTGCGACGCATCATCACCCGCATGATCGAGGACGTCACCGCCGAGAGCGGCCGGCGGCTGGGGGCGCTCGATCCGCGCTCGGTCGCCGACGTGCGCAACGCCGACGGCGCGGTGATCGCCTTCTCGCCGGCCTATGTCGCCGCCGACAAGGCCATCAAGGGCTTTCTCTATCCGCGCATGTACCGCCACGACTGGGTGATGCAGGTGATGCGCGCGGCGGAAGGCGTGGTCGAAGACCTTTTCTCCCACTACGTGGCGTCGCCCGCCGACCTGCCGGACGAGTGGGGCGCCGGCATCGCCGCCGTCGACGAGACGACGCGCATGCGCCGCATCGGCGACTACATCGCCGGCATGACCGACCGCTACGCGCTGATCGAGCACGCACGCTGGTTCGAGGCGACGCCGGAATTGCGGTAGAGCCTCTAGCAGTTTGCTGACAAAGCCCTCGCCGTAGGGGGATTTTGCTGATTCAGTTTGGTTGTGAATCGGTGGGGAACGCGATGCCCGGCAAAGTCCAGGATCAGCGTCGGTTGTTTTCCGACGTTTCGCCGGAGGCGCGGGTGCCGGCCAATCATCCGTACCGCAAAGCCGCCGGCCGGGAGGCGAAGCTTTCCGACATGGGCCACGCCACCATGAAGAACCGACATGGGCTGGCGGTGGCCGGCACGGTCACAGGCGCCAACGGCACCGCGGAACGCCGCGCTTCCGAGACGATGCTCAAGGCCAAGGCCAGAGAAGCGGGCAGGCACATCACGGTGGGCGAAGACAAGGCCGAAGATAAGGCCGACGATAAGGCCTATGACACCGCCGATCACGTCGCCAATCTGCGCGCCCTCAACGTGACGCCGCATGTGACGCAGAACGATGCCATGACGTCAACCGGCAAGCGGCGCCGTAGCGCCATCGACGCCCGAACGCCCCGGCATGACGGCTATGGCATGTCGCAATCGCGTCGCGCCATGATCGAGTGTATTTTCGGCTGGGGCAAGCAGCACGGCACCTTGCGCAAGACCAAGCATCGTGGCTCCCGCGCGTCACCGCCGATTTCCTGCTCAATCTGATCGCCTATAATCTCATCCGCATCCCGAAACTGCTCGCAGCCTAGCCCGGCCGCACCGCCCGGACACCCCATCAGCCGCCAGGTCAAAATACCCAGCGAAAAGGAAAATGAGCGTCAGTTCCCGACTGTTTCAGCAAACTGTTAGAGTCGTTTCTTCTTCCTCGCCGCCTTTTTCTTGGTCTTCTTCGTTTTCTTCTTCTTCGCCGCGGCGAGATAGGCACCGACCTTCTTGGACGAACGGCCCGCGGCCTTGACCGCCGCCTTCAGCCTCGCCGGCGTGACCTTGAACTTCTTCGACCAGTAGCGGACCTCATAGGCTTCCTTGGTCGAGATCAACATGCGATCCCGTGCACGATGCCGCATGAGCTTGATATAGGCCTCGACCTTCTTGGCGGAGCGGCCCGCCACCTTCACCGCGGCCTTCAGCTTGGCCGGAGTCACCCTGAACTTCTTGGACCAATAGCGTACTTCGTGAGGCTGGCTCAGCGCGATCAAACGCCGATCCGCGCTCGCTGCCGTTCTCTTCTTCTTCCTCTTCTTCGCCATGGTGCAATCCTTTCGCGATGAGAATCGTTATGTCGACAGTTTCTGCGATTTAGCCGGCACTGCCAAGCAATGGCGGATAGCCGCCGCACAAACTGTGGATTACCGGAATCGCCACCGCATTCAGGCTGTACGCAACTTGCCGACTGCCGTGACTTCCATCCAAGATAGACGAAGCGTCTCGCTTACGCCCAGGCCGCTAATCGCTTCGACAAAAGCGATCGACCGAACCTGTCGGCCGCCATCGGCTTGGCGAACGACGGCCCCTGCACGAGATCGAACTCGAGTGCGCGCAGCGTCATGAAGTCCGCGTTCCCGGCGACATCGCCGGCCACGGCGCGTGCGCCGTTTTCGCGCGCGGCGGCCACCAAATGAGCGCAGACCGCCTGCCGGATGCGATCCTGGCCGCAGCCGCTAACGAAAGCACGCTGCACCTTCATTTCCACCACCGGAAGATCGCGGCGCCCGACCAGCACGGCGCCCTCCGGGCCTATGGCGTCGAGCGCAATGCCGATGCGGTGGAAGGCGAGCTGGGCAGACGCCTTGCGCACCGGCGCGGCGTCCGCCATGACGTCGGCGCAGTCGATCGCGATCAACAGGTCGCCATCCGCTGCCCCGGCCGGCAACTCGGCGAAAATGCCGGCAATGAAGTCGGGATCGGCCAGCACCGGCGAGGGCAGCCGGACCGCAATGTCGATGGCGTTGCCGTTCGCGGCGTACTGCATCCAGTCCGCCATCGCGTGCAAGATCACGAACTGCGACAGCGCGTGGTAATAGGGGTCGTTGGCGGCGGGAATGAAATAAGCCGGTTCGACAAGGCCCCAGGTCGGATGGTGCACCCGCACCAACGCCTCGGCGCCCTGAAGCGTCAGCGAGCGGGTGTCGATCTTCGGCTGATACCGCAATTCGAGCCAGCCGTTGTTCAAGGCCTCGTCAACATCGACGCCGATGGCCGGCGACGGCGCGACCGGCAGGTAGCCCGCGAGGTTGCGGCCGAGGTCGACGTCGCGGAATGGCGTGCGCAGCGCAGGCAGCATCGTCAAGCCGAGCCGTTCGCCCAGCTCGTGCGCATCGACCAGCGCGGGCGAGCTACGGTCGCCGAACAGCATCACCTTACCGCGGAAGCCGGCGAGCCGGCGCAACAGGGCCGACAGTTCGCTCGCGGCGCCGAGCGGCCCGAGCACGATTAGATCGGGCGCCGTCACCTCAAGCGCCTCCAGCAGGTCCGGCACCGCGCAGGCGTGGGCGATGAAGCCGAGATCGTCCAGCGCCTCGGCCAGAAACGACCGCACGTGCGGCTTGTTGTCGACGACACAGGCGCGCGGCGGAATCAGCCGACGCCCAAACTGAACGATCTGGCCCTGCCGCGCGAGGTGCTGATCCTGATTCACGAAAGCCACTCCCTTCGATTGCCGCCGGCCACGCACGTCGTGTGCCGGCCGGACCGATGAGGCGGCAAGCTGCGCGACAGCCTTTAAGGAGTTCCCGTTTATATCGCTTGGAATTGAATTGGATTGCGTTATCCAGAGCGCGGCGCGATGCACATGCGCGTACCGCGTGTCGCGGACAGCCCATCAATACCGATTTTTCGTGCCGCAAAAAAATTCTTGGGGAAACGCTGAAACGTGCCGACAATCCCCGACGCGCGCACGGTCTACCGCGAGCGACAGCGATCCAATTCCGCCACGCGCGATCGTTCCGTCGGCCGATCAACAATTCAATGACGTGTTCTGCATCCGTACGCAGCGCGAGCCACGCATCACATCGCCTTGACGATGCTCTCGGTCATCTTCTTGGCGTCGCCCAGCAGCATCATGGTGTTGTCGCGGTAGAACAACGGGTTGTCGATGCCGGCGTAGCCGGAGGCGAGCGAGCGCTTGATGAACATCACCGTGCCGGCCTTCCACACCTGCAGGACGGGCATGCCGTAAATCGGCGAGGACGGGTCTTCTTCCGCCGCCGGGTTGGTGACGTCGTTGGCGCCGATGACGAAGGCGATGTCGGTCTGGGCGAACGCGGAATTGATGTCCTCGAGCTCGAACACCTCGTCGTAGGGCACGTTGGCTTCGGCCAAGAGCACGTTCATGTGGCCGGGCATGCGGCCGGCGACCGGATGAATGGCGTATTTGACCTCGACGCCTTCCCTCTTGAGCGCGTCGGCCATCTCACGCAGGGCGTGCTGCGCCTGCGCCACCGCCATGCCGTAGCCGGGCACGATGATGATCTTGGAGGCGTTCTTCATCAGATAGGCCGCGTCTTCGGCCGAGCCGAGCTTGACCGGCTTCTGCTCGCCGCCGCCCGCCGGGCCCGCCACCTCGCCGCCGAAGCCGCCGAGGATGACCGAGATGAACGAGCGGTTCATGCCCTTGCACATGATGTAGGACAGGATCGCGCCCGAGGAGCCGACCAGCGCGCCGGTGATGATCAGCGCGGTGTTGCCGAGCGTGAAGCCGATGCCGGCGGCCGCCCACCCCGAGTAGGAGTTGAGCATCGAGATCACCACCGGCATGTCGGCGCCGCCGATCGGGATGATGATCAGGATGCCGAGCAGCAGCGCCAGCGCGACGATGACCCAGAACTCGAACGCGGCCTGGTGCAGGTAGAAGCTGGCGATGAAGAAGATCAGCGCGGCGGCCAGCACGATGTTGATGACGTGGCGCGCCGGCAGCGTGATCGGCTTGCCGCTCATGCGGCCCGACAGCTTCAGGAACGCGATGACCGAGCCGGTGAAGGTGATGGCGCCGATGGCCACACCCAGCGACATCTCGATCAGGCTCTGCTGGTGGATGTGCGCCTCGCTGCCAATGCCGAAGGCGGCCGGGGCATAGAAGGCGCCGGCGGCGACAAGCACCGCGGCCATGCCGACCAGCGAGTGGAAGGCGGCGACCAGTTCCGGCATCGAGGTCATCGGAACTTTACGCGCGATCACCGCGCCGATGCCGCCGCCGATGGCGATGCCGAGCACCACCAAGCCCCAGGCAAAGCCGTCAGACGGCGGATGCCAGGCGAGCGTGGTGGCGACCGCGATCGCCATGCCGATCATGCCGAACAGGTTGCCGCGGCGGCTCGACTCCGGGTTGGAGAGCCCGCGCAGCGCGAGGATGAACAGAACGCCGGCGACGAGATAGAGCAGCGCGACGAGATTGGCGCTCATGACGCGCTCCTATCCGTGACGGAGAAAGGAAACCGGTTGCCCCCCAGCATGGTCATCATCACTTCTTTTTCTTCTGGTACATGGCCAGCATGCGCTGGGTGACCAGGAAGCCGCCGAAGATGTTGATCGAGGCGAACACAAGCGCGACGAAGCCGAGGATGCGCGCCCACAGCGGGCCATGGTCGTTGCCGACCAGCGCCACGCCGACGGCAAGCAGCGCGCCGACCACGATCACCGAGGAGATGGCGTTGGTCACCGACATCAGCGGCGTGTGCAGCGCCGGCGTCACCGACCACACGACATAGTACCCGACGAACACCGCCAGCACGAAAATCGAGAAGCGGAACACGAAGGGATCGACCGCACCGACGATGTGGTCCATGGCAGTTCTCCGTTAAGCCGCCGTCTTCGGCTGGAAATTCGGGTGCACCACCGCGCCGTCGCGGGTGAGCAAGGTGCCTTTGATGATCTCGTCGTCCCACGGCACGATGAGCTTCTTCTCGTTCTTGTCGATCATCAGGTCGAGGAAGGTCAGCAAGTTCTGGGCGTAAAGCGCCGAGGCCGAGGCCGCGATGCGGCCGGCGACGTTGAGATGGCCGACGATCTTCGCGGGACCCACTTGCGCCACCTCGCCCGCCTTGGCGCCCTCGACGTTGCCGCCGCGCTCCACCGCGAGATCGACGATCACCGAGCCGGGGCGCATCGACGCCACCATCTCGCCGGAGATCAGCCGCGGCGCCGGACGCCCGGGGATCAGCGCGGTGGTGATGACTATATCCTGCTTCTTGATGTGCTCTGCGACCAGCGCGGCCTGCTTCGCCTGGTATTCCTTGGACATTTCCCTGGCGTAGCCGCCGGCGGTCTGCGCGTTCTTGAATTCCTCGTCCTCGACCGCAAGAAATTTGGCGCCGAGGCTTTCCACCTGCTCCTTGGTGGCGGGGCGCACGTCGGTGGCGGTGACGATGGCGCCGAGGCGGCGCGCGGTGGCGATCGCCTGGAGGCCGGCGACGCCGACGCCCATGACGAACACCTTGGCCGCCGGCACGGTGCCGGCCGCGGTCATCATCATCGGCAACGCGCGGCCGTATTCTTCCGCGGCGTCGATCACGGCGCGGTAGCCGGCGAGGTTGGCCTGGCTCGAGAGCACGTCCATGGACTGGGCGCGGGTGATGCGCGGCATCAGCTCCATGGCGAAGGCGCAAAGGCCGGCGTCCGCCATGGCCTTGAGTTCCGCCTCATGGC
>JARRQH010000251.1:0-4856 GCA_037381985.1 Pseudolabrys sp. | reverse complement strand
GCATGCCTATTGACGTCCGAGTTAGTTGAGCTTGCTTCCATCCGGGTCGGCATCCGAAAGGCACATGTCCGAGTCGGGTCAAAGGACTAAACCGCTCGCGCGGTAGGCGGCTGCGGCGAGTGGTACCTGCGGTGGGTCAAAGGCTGCTTCCTGTCTGAAGATGAGGGGTTTGCAACCTCACATCAGACAGGAGCATCGCCATGACCGACAAGGCTATCAGCCCTTTGCGCCGGCGCATGATCGAAGACATGACGGTCCGCAATTTCGCCGCCAAGACTCAACACGACTATGTGCAGCGGATCAAGAACTTCACGGCCTTCCTCGGTCGCTCGCCGGATACGGCCAGTGTAGAGGACATCCGCCGCTACCAACTGCACCTGGCGGCGAGCGGCGTTGGCACGCCGACGCTCAATCAGGCCGTCTCGACCTTGCGCTTCTTCTTCAAGGTCACGCTCGGCCGCCCCGATCTCGTCGAGCGCACCGCCTTCGTGCGCGAGCCGCGCAAGCTGCCGGTCGTGCTCAGCCCGGAGGAAGTGGTGCGCCTGCTCGATGCGGCGCCCGGCCTCAAGTACAAGGCCGCCTTGAGCGTGGCCTATGGCGCCGGATTGCGTGTCTCCGAGGTGGTCGGCCTGAAGGTGTCCGATATCGACAGCACGCGCATGCTGATCCGGGTCGAACAGGGCAAGGGCCGCAAGGATCGCTACGTGATGCTGTCGCCGCATCTGCTCGACCTGTTGCGCGCCTGGTGGAAGATGGCACAGCCACAGGGCTGGCTGTTTCCGGGCCGCAATCCGGTTCAGCCGATGACAACGCGCCAGCTCACACGGGCCTGCCATGCGGCGGCCCACCTGGCCGATATCGGCAAGCGCGTGTCGCCGCACACCCTGCGCCACAGCTTCGCCACCCATTTGCTTGAGCAGAACATCGACATCCGCGTGATCCAAGTCTTGTTGGGGCACGCCAAGCTCGACACCACCGCGCTCTACACCCGGGTCGCCACCAGGACGATCCGCGACGTCATGAGCCCGCTCGATCGCATCTCCCTGACGCTGGCACCAGCCGAACCGCCCGCCTGACGCGGGCTCGTCGTGTCGCGCCCAACGCTGGAGGTCGCGGATATCTTCCGCGACCACGGCCCGGCATGGCGCCGGGCTCATGCCCGCCATCTCAGCCTCGGCCAGTTCAAGGTGATGTCGGCCATCGAGGCCTGCCGAACGGCGGCGCTCGGCGGCCATGTCGCACGCTGCGAAGATTGCTCGCACACGCTCGTGGCCTATAACTCCTGCCGCAACCGCCACTGCCCGAAGTGCCAGGGCGCGGCAGCCAAGCAATGGCTGGCCGACCGGCAGGCCGATCTGCTGCCCGTTCCGTATTACCACATGGTGTTCACGCTGCCGGCACCGGTCGCCGACATCGCCTATCAGAACAAAGCCGTCGTCTACGATATCCTGTTCAAGGCCGCGGCCGAGACCCTGACCACCATCGCGGCCGATCCCAGACACCTCGGCGCCCGTATCGGCTTTACCGCCGTGCTCCACACCTGGGGCTCGGCGATGACGCATCATCCGCACCTGCACATCATCGTGCCGGGCGGCGGCGTCTCGCTTGACGGAGAGCGGTGGCTATCCCGCCGCCCGGGCTTCTTCCTGCCCGTGCGCGTGCTCTCGCGTCTGTTCCGTCGCCTGTTCCTCACCATGCTGCTGACGGCCCATAAGGCCGGCCACCTCCAGTTCTTCGGCCGGCACGCCGCGCTCGCCGACGCCGACAGCTTCGGCGCCCATCTCGCCCCACTCCGGCGCCGCGAATGGGTGGTCTATGCCAAGCGTCCGTTCGGCGGGCCCGACGCCGTGCTGGCCTATCTATCCCGCTACACTCATCGGGTCGCCATCACCAACAGCCGGCTGATCGCCTGTGACCGCCACGGCGTCACCTTCAAGTGGAAGGATTACCGGGCCAAGGGACGCCAGAAGCTCATGACGCTCGCCGCCGGCGAGTTCATCCACCGCTTCCTCATCCACGTCCTGCCGTCCGGATTCCACCGCATCCGCCACTACGGGCTGTTGGCCAGCGGCGCGCGCGCCCGCAATGTCGCGCGGGCTCGACAACTGCTCGCACACGCACAGCCGTGCGATGACATCGCCGCCGCCGATGCCCCAAATCCCGAGCCGAAGCCGTTCTCCCGCGCCTGCCCATGTTGCGGCGAGCGCATGCTTATCATCGAGGTCTTCGAGAGAGGCTGCTCACCGCGCCATCATCCAACAGCATCGCAAGCCACGGTGATGCCCGATACCTCGTGAGGCCACCCATGCCGTTGCTGCGTCAAGACACGGAAAGTAATGGCGTCCAGCAACTGGCGGCGGCTACGCTCTGCCCCGCAGCAACATCAAGCAGCGCCTCTCCCGATCAAAACCAACCAGCACGCGGTCCAAGCGCATGAACGCAAGATCGAACATCCAGCCTCGCCGCTGCCGAATACCAGCACCGCTCTTCCCTGCGCGTCCCGCCGTCGCATAATCCCCATAGCGCGCTCGCGCTCATCCGTCCCCCCATCGCGGTTTCCTCCCTTGGAGGCTTTCAGACGCCGGCCGCCGAACACCCGCGCTGCTTCTCAAGCGGCCGGCATCCGAAACCCTTCACAAGGCACGAAGTCGCGAGCAGCTGGGCATTGAATGGCAGAGCGCGCTATGGGGATTGATGTCGGCGCTGATGTCGATCCCGGTCTGAGCGGAAGGCGAGTGGCCCCTGGATGGGCTCGGATAGAGGGGCCGGCATGGGAAGCATGCGCGCGGTCGACGCATTGGCGGCGCCGAACGGGCAAGCGACACACGGATCCTGGTGACGAGGTTGAGAGGACGCGTCGCCGGCGTCGGGCCAGTGAATGGCATCGGAAGGATTGTTCGGGCGGGATCTGTGGGTCATGACGTGTCCATCCTGCCGGGGGCCGGCCGCCATCTCGGCTCGCAACCGCGGGCGAATGTCTCAATGACGATCATCCGGCTGCCGCAGCACGGGCATGGGGACGGCAGGACACGCGCGGTATTCGGCGCCGGGTCGGACTGCACCAGAGGTTCGGCGGCGGGTGGAGCAACATTGAGGAATGCGCGGGCGGCCGCGATGCTCTCCGTGCGCTTGCCGTTGGCGAACAGGCCGTAGTGGCGGATGCGGTGGAAGCCCTTTGGCAGCACGTGCAACAGGAAGCGCCTGATGAACTCGTGGGGGTGAAGCCGCATGGTCTTCCAACGGTCGGGGCCGCTGACGCGATAATCCTTCCAGCGGAACGCCACGCCAGCACTGTCTGCAGCAACGAGGCGGGTGTTGGAGATGGCGACGCGGTGCGTGTAGCGGGAGAGATAGCGTAGAACCTGCTCGGGTCCGGCGAATGGCGCCTTGCAGTAAACGACCCAGTTGATGTGGCGCAGCGGGGCGATGAAACGCTTGAACGTGGGCTTGTCGGCGAGGCCGGCATGCGTATTGAAGAACTTGAGCCGGCCCATGTCATGCGCCTGCGTGAGCATCGCGAGCAGCTTGCCGCGGAACAGACGCGCCAGCACCTTGACATGCACCAGGAAGCTGGAGCGGGCGGTGACCCACCGCGATCCGTCAAGAGAGAGCCCGCCGCCCGGGACAATCATATGTACGTGCGGATGATGGGTGAGCGCGGAGCCCCAGGTGTGCAGCACGGCGGTGATGCCGATCTGGGCACCGAGGCGCTTGGGATCGGCTGCGACGGCGAGCGTGGTCTCGGCTGCCGCCTTCATCAGCAGATCGTAGACCACTCGCTTGTTCTGGTATGCGACGTCGCGCAGCCTGCTCGGAAGCGTGTACACCACGTAGAAGTAGGGTAGCGGTAACAGCTCCGCTTCGCGATCGGCCAACCATCGCCGCGAGGCGGCCCCTGACACTTTGGGCAATGCCGGTTACGGCAGGAGTTGTACGCGATCATAGTATTGCCGCATGCCGCGTTCTCACAACGCGCGACATGCCCGCCGAGCGCCGCCGTGCGACAGCGCTCGATGGCCGACATGACCTTGAGCTGGGCGAGGCTGACGTGTCCGCGGTTGGCTTCACGCCAGGCGGCACCGTGATCGCGGAGGATGTCCGCGACCTCCAGAGCTGGCCGAGGCATGGCCGGCGGCGTTACGGCGCCGGCGAGCCTTCGGCGTCTTGTCGCGAGCGCCTGCGTCGCGGCGCATTCAGGCTATGGAGCGGGCTCTCGACCTTGGCGATCATGCCTGTCGCCACGCGGGTGTAGCGGGCCGTCGTCTCGAGCTTGTCGTGGCCGAGCAACGCCTGGATCACCCGAACGTCGGTGCCGCGTTCGAGCAGATGGGTCGCGAAGCTGTGACGAAGTGTATGCAGAGAAACCGGCTTGCGCAGCCCGGCAGCCTTGACCGCCTCCTTCAACAGCCGGGCGAACTGGCGTGTCGTGAGCGGCCGACGCCCCTTACGGCCAGGAAACAGCCAGCGTTCTTCCGGGGCCAGACCGGCATCGTAGACGCTCGGGCGCGACTTCCACCATTGCCGCAACAGGGCGAGAGCCTCCGGCGGCAGCATGACGTGCCGGTCCTTGCGGCCCTTCGACTGCACGACGCGGATGATCATCTGCTCACGGTCGATATCACCGGCGCGGAGCCGCACGACTTCACCTGCCCGCAGGCCGCAGCCGTAGGCCAGCGTCAGCATCGCTTGCGCCTTGCAGACCGTCTACGGCTGGTTCCGTGAACTGGCGCGCCGCTTCCTGTTCCAGACAATCCACGACGTGGCGTTGATGGCGGACCGCGAGCGGGCCGGGCGCGAAGCGAGCCCCACGGCGGGCGTGATCGACAGCCAGTCCGTCAAGGCGCCGCACGCAGAAA
>JARRQH010000250.1:0-4859 GCA_037381985.1 Pseudolabrys sp. | reverse complement strand
CCGTGGCGATGAGGACGCCCTGCAGGACCTCGAGAAGATCCAAGGGGCCGGCAAGCATCTCCTCGGCCTCATCAACGACATTCTCGATCTTTCCAAGATAGAGGCAGGCAAGATGGAGCTTTATCTCGAGCGCGTGTCGTTGCCCACGATGGTCGACGACGTCAAGATGCTGGTCGGGCCGCTGATCGAGAAGAACGGCAATACGCTCGAAATCCAATGCCCGGCGGATATCGACGCGATCCGTACCGACGTGACCAAGCTCAAGCAGTGCGCATCAACCTCCTGAGCAACGCCACCAAATTCACCAAGAACGGCACCATCAGCTTGTGCGTTTCGCGTCGGCAGGATGGCGACAACCCCGCGTCCGTAACCCTCTCGGTCGCCGACAGCGGCACCGGCCTGGGGCTCGTCATCGCCCGGTACTTCTGCCAGATGCTGGGCGGCGACATCGACGTCACTAGCACGGCAGGCCAGGGCTCGAAATTCACCATCACGCTGCCCGACCGGCCCGAGAAAGCGAAGGCCGCGATCCGCACGCGCCTTCCGGCTGCGGCCGCGGCCGAATTCTTTTAAATGCGAACAGGATTTGAGGCGTTCGGTCTTGGTCCAATGGTTACATGAACTGGGTTTGTTTAGTTTCTTAGGCATGACTGGGGTTGTCCTCTACATCGGGTCGTATTTCGGCCGTCAAGCGGGAATAATTAAAGGACAAGGATATCTGTACGCGAGCCTGATCGCATCTGCGGCAACCTGTGTTCCTCTTAGTCTGGCCCATAATTCCAATCTGTCGTCCGCAGTTATTCAGATCGCTTATATTCTTATCAGCATATTCGGATTGATCAGATTCTGTATCTCGAGCAACCGGATCTCTTTCAGCAAAGAAGAAAAGACGTTCCTTGAAATTGTCGCCCCCGGGTTGGTTGCCATCGACGCCCGAAAGCTTTTGGATTTGTGACCTGACCGACAAGTCGATCCCGACCTTTCGCGTGGTGAGCTGCCGCATTTCGCCGGCATCAATACCTTCCTGAAGGCGCCCGATGTCGAGAACGTCCGCGACGTTGCCAAATACGACGCCGCGGTGCTGGGTATTTCGTCCGATTCCGGGACGACGTATCGGCCCGGCACGCGCTTCGGGCCGCAAGGCATCCGCCGCATCTCGGCACTCTATACGCCCTATAGCTACGAGCTCGGCGTCGACCTGCGCGAGCCGATGACGCTGTGCGACGCCGGCGATGTCGTCACCATTCCCGGCAACCCGAAAAAGAGCTTCGATTAGATCAGCCGCGCGTGGCGCATGCGTTCTCGTCCGGCGCGCTGCCTATCACGCTGGACGGCGACCATTCGATCGGCTTCCCCTGCGTGCGCGGCATCGCCGAATGCACCTCGAAGCGCATCGGCATCATCCACTTGGACCGCCACATCGACATCCAGGAGAAGGATCTCGATGAACGCATGCACACCACGTCATGGTACTGGGCGACCAACCTGTCGAACGTCAAGCCGACCAGCCTAGTGCAGTTCGGCGTTGGCGGCTGGCAGGTGCCGCGCGCCGGCGTGCAGGTCGGGCGCGGGCGCAACACCAACGTGCTGACCATCGCCGATATCGAGAGGGTCGGCTTGGAGAAGACCGCCGAGATCGCGCTGGAGTTGGCCTGGAAGGGCGCCGACGCGGTCTACATCTCGTTCGGCGTGGACTCCACCGATTGCGGCTTTGTGCCTGGCACCGGCTGGCCGGAACCGGGCGGCTGCCTGCCGCGCGAGGCTTTGAAGATCCTCGGGCTGGTCGCGGCCGAAAGCCTGTGTGCGGGCTGGAGGTGGTGAAAGTGTCGCCGCCTTACGACACCTCCGACATCACCGCGCTGATCGGCGTGCGCGTGGTGGTGGAAGCGTCCGGCTCCAAGGTCGCCCACGGCAAGCTCGGCAGCCACAAGAAGCTGATCGACAAGCCGGTGAAATATTGAGGGAAGGCTGTTCGTCTTGCTCCGTTCGTTCCCGCGCAAGCGGGAACCCAGAGCAACAATTCAAGGCCTTGATTCGTGGCCCTCGGTCCCGCTTTCGCGGGGGCGAACGGATAGGCAGAGCTAAGGAGTTTCAACATGCATCGCGGACACGATCACGACCACCACCATCACGAGCTTGATCTCGACCTGGTCGAGATGGCTTTCGTCGAGGGCTTCGCCACTGCCAAGGACCCGGCGAGCTTCCTCAGGCTGGCGCGCATCCCGTTCGAGGCGCCCGGCGCGGACGGCGCCAAGCTGGTGTTGCTGCGGGTGGAGGGCGACGCGGTCACCGACGTCGGCGCGCTGATGCCGCAGCTCGGCGGCGGCGCCATGCGCTACGACCCGCTGCCGGCGCGCATGGTGACGCACCGGCGCAAGCACAGCTTCATCTATTTCGACGGCAATGCGCCACTGGATGCCGGCTTTCCGCGCGGATGCCTCGCGTGAGCGCGAGAACGCGTCAGCGCGGAAGCACGGCAGCGCAGGCGCGGGCGGCGACGTCGGCGGCGGACGGGTCGCGCGTGATCAGCGCCATGACGATGGCGCCGTCCATGATCAGGCCGATGGTATGAGCGGTTTCTTCCGGCTCCGGCATCTTGGCCTCGGCGCATAGCGCCGACAGGCGGTTGATCACCACCGTCTTGTGGGCGATGGCGAGCGCGCGCATGCGGTCGTCGGTCTTGTCGGATTCGCCCACCGCGTTGATGAATGGGCAGCCGAAGAAATCGTCGCGGCGAAACCAGTCCTTGAGCGCCGGGCCGATGCGGGCGAGCCGCTCGCGCGCCGTGCCGCCCGGTCCGTCGAGGGCGTCGAGAAACCAGGAGCGCCAGGCGCGACCCTCGGAGTCGAGCACCGCTTCGACCAGCCCGTCCTTCGAGCCGAACAACTTATAGAGCGTCGTCTTGGCCGTGCCGGCGCCCTCGACGATCGCGTCGACGCCGACCGAGTTGATGCCATAACGGCAGAACAGGTTCTTGGCGCTGTCGATAAGCCGGTCGCGAGGCGAGGGCTGTGCCTCGTCCGCCGTCGGGTCGGGTGCGATCTGTCTTGCCGTGGCCATGGGCCCCTCAATACCGCTGTCGCGCCCAAAGCTCAATCCAGGAAACCGAATAGTCTGTAGTCAGTGACCGCATGTGGCGCCGCTGCCACAAAAACGAGCATGGAAGCAGCGGTTTGATCGCAAAAGCGGCGTTATATTTCTTATTTTGCCATCGATTCGCATCCATTTGTTGATTCCGCAACGCTTTTTGCGTTGCGAAAACTTGGCACGCCTCGTGCATGAGACAGAACGGTCTGTAGCTTTCCTGGTCGGCCACGCCGGGCAGGTGCCAACGGGACAAACGCCAAGGGAACAAGTCCCACGGAAGCGTCCCAAGGAAAGGAGATCCTCATGACGAAAGCCGCCACCGCTCTGACCGGTTGCCTCACACCCGACGCGCCGCCGGCCACCGGATGCCTTGCGCCCATCGACAAGGCCGGGCTCGACGACCTGATCGCCAAAGGCAAGGCCGATCCCCAGGTCATCAAGACGCTGAAGTGCAAGACGGTCGCCGAAGGGCGTTTCCGCCATCTCAACTTCATCCGCACGCTGCCGCCCTACATCGTCGACGAGCCGCCGGGGCTGTTGGGCGACGACACCGCGCCCAATCCGTCGGAAGCCTCGCTCGCCGCGCTCGGCTCCTGCCTCGCGGTCGGCATCCATGCCAACGCGGTGGCAAAGGGCATCAATGTGTTCAAGCTCGAAATCGAGCTCGAGGGTGATCTCAACATCACCGCGGTCTGGGGCACCGGCGATCTGTCGGAAAAGCCGGTCGGTTTCACCGACGTGCGCGCCAAGGTGACCTTCGAAGCCGATCGCCCGCGCGAGGAGCTCGAGGCGCTGATCGCGCATGCGCGCCAGTGGTCGCCGGTGGCGAACACCTTCACGCGCCCGGTCAATCTGGAAATGTCGCTGGCCTGACGGTCATCGCACGCAATCGGAAGTCATGCACAAGCGGGGGAGTTCATGCTGGAAACGAGCACGTTGTTGAAAAGCGAACCGGCGGCCCGGTCGGGCGCCGATGTCGTCGAGGCGGTGCGGGCCGTGGCCTCGCGCGAATTGCCGTCGCTTGTGCACAAGATCGACGCCGATGGCTATTATCCTGAAAGCGTGATGCGCGAATTCGGCCGCCTCGGTGCCTACGCGCATCACCTTCCGGGGCGTGGGCCTGCCGTCGATCTGGTCACGTCGATCAACGCGATGGCGGCCGCCGGCGAATACTGCCTGTCGACCTCGTTCTGCATCTGGTGCCAGGACGCGCTCGGCTGGTACATCTACGCCTCCGACAACGACACGCTGAAAGAAAAGCTCGGTCTCAAGGCCGCCAGTGGCGAGGCCTTGGGCGGCACGGCGTTGTCGAACCCGATGAAGAGCCTGTTCGGCATCGAGCCGATGCGGCTGAAGGGCCGCCGCGGCGACGGCGGCTACGTGGTCAAAGGCCTGTTGCCCTACGTCTCCAATCTTGGCGACGACCACTATTTCGGCGCCATCTTCGAGGTAGACGATCCGAAAAGCAGCGGTGGCAAGCGCAACGTCATGGCCATCGTGCCGTGCGCCGCCGAGGGACTGACGCTCGCCGACAATACCAAGTTCGTCGCGCTCGACGGCACCCGCACCTTCGCGGTGCAGATGCGCGACGTGGTAATCCCGGACGCCTGGATTATCGCCGATCCGGTCGAAAAATACGTCGAACGTATCCGCGCCGGCTTCATCCTGCTGCAGGCCGGCATGGCTTTCGGGCTGATCCGCGACTGCATCCGGCTCATGGAGCAGACCAAGTCGTCGCTCGGCCACGTCAACAAGTATCTCGACGTGCAGCC
>JARRQH010000249.1:0-4876 GCA_037381985.1 Pseudolabrys sp. | reverse complement strand
CTTGGTCGCGCCACGTCGAGGGCGAGGGCCGCACGCCGCTCCTGATCGAGGGCGACGACGGCACCCGCATGGACCGGCGGGCCATTGCCGACGCCCTCGGGGTCGGGCACCGGGAGCAGGTCGGCCGCTAAGCCGAGGGCCGTGCCGAGGCGGGAGAGCTGCCTGCGGGCCGCCGTGCTGGTGTGCGGCGGGTAGGGACCTGATGGCCGGCCTGACGGCCCCTGGGCCCGCCGCAGGGCTCCGTTTGAGGGGCTATGGCTGGGTTCCCGGGGCCTTTTACGGGGTCTGCAGCGGCGCACGGGTAATCCGCAACCATTGGTGTAAGATATTGAAATAGCTGAAAAGTTTTGACAAAAAACTTCGCCCGCGGGCCGAATTCCCTGCTATAAAGAAGCTTATGAGTACACGTTCAGCCAAGAGTTCCGGGCAGTCCACCAAAACGACCGGGCGGACCACCGAAAAGACGACCAAAAAGACGTCTAAAGGCACGGCAAAGAGCGCGCGCACCGCTGCCGGCAAGGCGGCGAAGTCGGCGCGGCAGCCGGTTGCCAAGTCCACCAGCGCCACCAAGCCGACGAAAACCGCGAAAACGGCCAAAACCACGGTCAAGACGGCTGCAAAGTCGACTGCGAAGGCCGCGAAAACGGCCAAGACCGCGTCGCAGAAGACCGCTTCGCACAAGGCGGCGCCGAGCAAGACCGCCCCGGAAACGAGCACGCCGGTCGAGGAGCTTTCGCCCGAATTCGCCGCGGCCGCGGCCATGATCCGCACCGCCAGCCCGCCCGTGCAGCCGGCGCCGGTCGCCCCGGTGATGCCGGTGCGCAACCACAAGTACCGCGTGGGCGAGACGGTCTACTATACCTCGCCGTCCTTCGGCCGGGCCGCCGCCACGGGCAGCTACACCGTGGTTCGCCTGCTGCCCTCCGACGGCGAGGAGCAGCAGTACCGGATCAAGAGCTCGGGCGAGGCCTTCGAGCGCGTAGCCAAGGAAAGCCAGCTCGACCGCGCCTGACGCCGCGCTTTTGCCTTGCCATCGGCTATGATCTCTTCCAGGTCGCGGGCCGCCGCGGCCGGGAGGAGGACGCTCACGATGCCGATCACCATCACACAGGGTCGCTATAGCCGCGAGGTCACCACGGGCGCCTTCGCCGGCGCCAACGATCTCGCGCCCGGGTTCAAATCGGCGGGAGGCGCGTGAGCGGGCGATGAGGGGCATGTCGTTATCGCGTATCGCGCTGTCGGCCGCCGCACTGGCGCTGGCGCTGCTTGCCGTGCTGGCGGTGCTCGACCGCCTCGGCGACAACGCGCGCGCGGCGGCGCGGCAGGCGCTGCTCATGCGCGCGGCCGAGCTCGAGCGCAGCGCCCTGCAACCCGGATCCATGCTGCCGTGCGTCGACGGCACCGCCGGCGAGAGCGTCGGCAATGCCTGCGAGACGCGCGTGTTCGCAACGCCGCAGAGCACCGCCGCCGCGGTCGCCTATATGAGCGCGCGTATCGACCTGTTGGAGGATGCGCGGGCGCTGGTCCGCCGCGGCGACACCCGCGTCAGGGCGGCGCTTGCCGGCACTCGGCGCGTGGTGGCGCTCGACCGCTACGGCATCGCCGCGCACGTGCTGTCGCGCCGCGACGGCTGCACGGTCAAGACATGCGACGTCTTCGCCATGCTCGACCATACCGACGCGCTGAAGGCCAATCTCAAGGCGCAGACCTTCGCGCAATACGTCGCGCGCTATGCCGGCCGTTGGGACGGCGCCAAGCCCGCGGCAGGCGCCAAGCCGGCGTCGGGTCAGGGGCCCAAGGTGTCGGCGCTGCCGCCTGCCGGGGAGGTGCCGGCCGGCGAGCGGGCCCGGGCCGAGGCCACGCCGCCGACGGCGTCGGTGGTGCGCAAGCCGGAGGGCGCACACAAGCCGGTGTCGGCGCGCTGGCACTTCCCCTCGGCCGATTCCATACCCGCCATCAGCATCATGACGCCGGAGCCCAAATTGCCCAAGGCCACAGCCCACGCTCTCGGTCGCGACACCGCGCGCAAGGAGGCGATCGAGCGGCGCAAGGAGGGCAAGGACCCGGCGCACAAGGAATCCAGGCGCAAGGACTCCAAGACTAAGGAATCCAAGGCCAGGGAATCCGTGGCTAAAAAAGAAGCCGAGAAGAAACGGCAGGAGCCTGGCGCGCCGCTCCAGCTCACGCGCTAGTATGTCGTTCTTGAGTCTGGGGCCCTAATGTTCTCTTCCGTTCTGATCGCCAATCGCGGCGAAATCGCCTGCCGCATCATCCGCACAGCCAAGCTGCTGGGGCTGCGCACGGTCTCGGTCTATTCCGAGGCCGACGCCCACGCGCTGCACGTGAAAAGCGCCGACGAAGCCGTCGCCATCGGCCCGCCGCAGGCCTCGGAAAGCTATCTCGTTGCCGACAAGCTGATCGCGGCGGCGAAGGCGGCGGGTGCCGACTGCATCCACCCCGGCTACGGCTTCCTGTCCGAGAACGCCGACTTCGCGCAACGCTGCCAAGACGCCGGCATCGCCTTCATCGGCCCGTCGCCGGAGGCGATCCGCGCCATGGGGCTGAAGGACCGCGCCAAGGCGCTGATGGAGAAGGCCGGCGTGCCGGTGGTGCCGGGCTATCACGGCGATCAGCAAGATCCCACCTTCCTCAAGCGCAAGGCCTACGAGATCGGCTATCCGGTGCTGATCAAGGCGGCGGCCGGCGGCGGCGGCAAGGGCATGCGCAAAGTCGAGCGCCACGCCGACTTCGAGGACGCGCTCGCCTCCTGCCAGCGCGAGGCGCAGAGCGCCTTCGGCGACGCCCGCGTGCTGATCGAGAAATTCATCGCCAGCCCCCGCCACATCGAATTCCAGGTGTTCGGCGACAAGCACGGCAACGCCATCCATCTCGGCGAACGCGACTGTTCGCTACAGCGGCGGCATCAGAAAGTGATCGAGGAAGCGCCGGCGCCGGGCATGAGCGCGGACCTGCGAGCCGCCATCGGCGAGGCCGCGGTCGCCGCGGCCAAGGCGGTCGATTACGTCGGCGCCGGCACCATCGAATTCATCGCCGACGGCGTCGGCGGCCTCAAGCCCGACGGCTTCTGGTTCATGGAGATGAACACGCGCCTGCAGGTCGAGCATCCGGTGACCGAAGGCGTCACCGGCCTCGACCTAGTCGAATGGCAGTTCCGCGTGGCGGCCGGCGAGCCGCTTCCGCTCAAGCAGGACCAGGTGCCGCTTTCAGGCTACGCGGTGGAAGCCCGGCTCTACGCCGAGGATCCCGAGCGCTCATTCCTGCCGTCGACCGGCAAGCTGGTCGCGCTGCGGTTTCCGGAAAGTGCAGGCTTGCGCATCGACAGCGGCGTTGAGACCGGCGACACGGTGACGCCGTTCTACGATCCTATGATCGCCAAGGTGATCGCCCACGGCGACACCCGCGACGAGGCGCTCGACCGTTTGGCGGATGCGCTCGAAGCGACCGTGGTTGCCGGCCCGCGCAGCAATGCCGGTTTCCTGGCGGCGCTGGCCCGCGACGACGCCTTCCGTGGCGGCGACTTCGACACCGGCTTCATTGATGCCAATCTCGCCGCGCTCACCGGCGCGCCCGGCCTCGACCGCGCTGCCGCCGCGAGTGGCGCACGCGAGTTGCTCAGGCGCGAGGCCGCGCGCATCGCGCCGGCACGCGATGCCGAGACGTCGGCCTCGCCCTGGGATGCCGATGACGGTTTCCAGTTGTCCGGCGTCCGCCGGCTGGCGTTGCCCATCGTCGCCGAAGGCGACAGCGTGGTGGCGGAAGTCGCCTACGGCGCGGACGGTGCCAAGGTTTCGATCGACGGCGAAGGGCCGGCCGTCGACGCGGTGGCGGTGGCCGCGCCGGATGCGGTCTACGTGCTGCGCCGCGGCCGCCAGACCAAGGTGACGTTACGCGATCTCGCGCTCGACCAGGCGGGCGACGCCGGGCAGGGCGGCCTGGTGCGCGCGCCGATGCACGGCAAGGTGCTGGCGATCCTGGTCGAGCCGGGCGCACAGGTGGCGCGCGGCGAGCGCGTCGCCATCATCGAGGCGATGAAGATGGAGCACACGCTGGTTGCGCCCATCGATGGCACCGTCGCCGACATCGCCGCCGCCCCCGACGCCCAGGTCGCCGAAGGCGCCAGGATCATGCTGATCGAAGCCGCTGCACCATCGGCTTGAGGGCGCAAGCGCCTCGCCGGCTGGCGCCGCTTTCGCTTGCCGCGCATCTCTTCGTCGTGATGCTTCTACGTGCCGAAATAGATCGGCATCGACCAACTCGGCAGGATCAGCGGCCGGCCCTGCACGATCAGGCTCAGGTTGCGCTTGTTGTAGGCCATGGCCTGCTCGGGCGTCATCTGCTTCGGGTCGTCCGGGATTGTTCCTTGCGTTGCTTCTTGTGTTTGTGCGCGGCCATGGCCGGCGCGGCCGCGAAGGCCGCAACGATGGTCAACGCGGCAATCTTGGTCGTGATCTTCATAAGTCCCCCCATCCGGCGCTCCGGCGGCGCTGCTGATGTCCCCGCGTATCTTCGGCCGGGGCGACGGCGATTGGCAAATAGGGACTTTCCCGGGCGACGCGGGATTTTAGGCGCTCAAGCGCGCCGGCTCCGCGATCCCAAGGCTCGCGGGAACCCGGTTGAAGCCGCGAAATCGCGCCCGGCGCGAACGCTCCGGCTCGCCGGCAAGGCGATAATCCGGAAAGCGCTGCAAGAACATCTCCAGCGCCACCTTGCCCTCGAGCCGCGCCAGCGCCAGCCCGGCGCATTGGTGCGGGCCGCTGGCAAACGCCAGATGTCGGTTGGGTGTGCGGTCGATGCGGAAGATGTCCGGCTCGGCAAACACCGCCGGGTCGCGGTTGGCGGCGCCGATGCAGAGCGT
>JARRQH010000248.1:0-7475 GCA_037381985.1 Pseudolabrys sp. | reverse complement strand
GACAGCGCGGCAGTGGATTGTTGCGCAGCCACGTCGCTTCGCGATTCACCCCCTCCCGACTGCCGTCGCTAACGCAACGACAGTCGCTCCCCCCTCCAGGGGGAGGTGAAACGAGTTCGTGGCAAGCGCTATTCGTTCAGTACCGCGGCGGCGCGGCGGCGGACCCGAGATGGCGCGCACCACCGAGCGGTCGAAGCGCCCGCGCAGGCAGCCGATCGTGTAGGGAAAATCGACCGTCGCCACGAAGTGATACATCTTCACCTTGCGGCCAGCCCACTTCGCGACACTGGTCTTGCCGTGGCAGGCGTCGAGATCGGCGCTGGTCAACTACTTGCCGTGCTCGTATGGCCCGTAGGTGCCGAAGCCATCGATGGTGTAGCCGACCAACGTCGAATTGCCGGCGGCGTCGCGGCCGGGCGCATCGAGTGCGTTGAACAGCGGCACGCCGGTGAGCAGGATGCCGACCGCGCCCAGCGCGCAGTGCGGGCGCGCGGCAAACGTCGGATGGGCCGGCAACGCGACGCGGATATGCTGGCGGCGAATGCTGTTCGGATTGGTGTCGGTGCGATAGGCCAGGTCGCTGGGCGAAATCGGAAAGCGCCCGGTCGGGTGCGGCGGCAGATCGTCCGACGTGATGACGCGCGTGTTGCCCTCCACCTTGACCGTGAAGCTGTGGCCGCGCCAGGGCACCGAACCACGCACGGGGAATCTTGGCGGTCAGATCGTAGGTGTGGTCGCGCAGGTCGATCCACGGCCCGATGCCGCGCGCGCCGCCGGCATTCGGATCGACCCGGCAGGCCCAGATCCAGCCGCGCTTGGGTGAATGCGAGATCTTGCCGTCACCGAGCGGCGCTTGTGCAGGTTGATCTCGTGCGCGGCCGCGGAGGCGACAAGCGCCGCCGCGAGCGCGCCCACGACCCCGGCCGCGCCAAGACGCGCCATTGTCGCTCCCCCTCGTGAACCGATTCGGAATTTAGACCGGCCAGCTCTCCGCCGTCATAGCCGGCGCATCGGCCCCGACCATGCTGTTGAGCGAGCCGCGCTGGCCGCGCCGCGCCGCGGCCGCGAGATCGGCCTTGATGTCGTGGAGCAGGCCGATGCCTTTGTAGACGAGCGCGGTGTAGACCTGGATCAGGCTGGCGCCGGCCTTGATTTTGGCGATCGCCGCCGCGCCCGAATCGACGCCGCCGACGCCGATGAGCGGGAAGGCATCCTCGGCGCGCACGAAGGTTTCCGCCAGCATGCGCGCCGACAGCCGGAACAGCGGCTTGCCGGAGAGGCCACCGGCCTCGCGCGCCTTGTCGCGGTCGCGCAGGCTGTTAGGCCGGCCGAGGGTGGTATTGCCGACGATCATGCCGTCGATGCCGTTCTTGCGGGCGACGTTCACGACGTCGTCGAGTTCGGGCAGTGTCAGGTCCGGCGCGATCTTGAGCAGCACCGGCGTGACGCCGGCGCGACGGCGCACCCGCTCGCGCGCCTCGATCACCCGCGCCAGCAGATCGTCGAGGGCTTGCGCGCTTTGCAGGTCGCGCAGGCCCGGCGTGTTGGGCGACGACACGTTGACGGTGAAATAGCTGGCGACCGGCGCGAAGGTATCGATCAGCCGCACGTAGTCCTCGGTGCGGTCGGCGGAATCCTTGTTGGCGCCGATGTTGACGCCAACGATGCCGCCCTCGCCGGCGCGCGCGGCCAGCCGCGCCAGCACCGTGGGGGCGCCTTCGTTGTTGAAGCCGAGCCGGTTGATCACCGCCTCGTCGCTCTCCAGCCGGAACACGCGCGGGCGCGGATTGCCGGGCTGCGGACGCGGTGTGACGGTGCCGACCTCGACGAAGCCGAAACCGAGCCGCAGCAGGGCGTTGGGCGCCTGGGCGTTCTTGTCGAACCCGGCGGCGATCCCCACCGGGTTCGGGAAACTCAGGCCGAAAGCGCGGGTTTTGAGCTCGGGCGGGTCGGCCGGGGCGCGCCCCAGCGGAACGATGCGCAGCGCCTTCACGGCCAGGGCGTGGGCGTCTTCGGGGTCGAGCGCCCGCATCAGGGGGCGGGAGAGGCGGTCGAACAGACCGATCACGGTTGGCTCCGGGGTTTTCGCCGCGAACCCTATCGGGGGCGACCCGATTCATTCAAGGCAAAGCGGCTTTAATGGGAAGAAATAGTTGGCATAAGCGCATTATTCACGGCTATAATTCCTATAATTTGCCCGCCGCCGATTCCCGCGTTGCGCGAGGGCCGGCGCCGGGGCTCAACCAACCGTTCGGGCCGAGGCCATGCTGACACATAACCAAATCTGGACCGCACTCGACCGGCTGGCTGCGCGCGCCAAGCTGACGCCCTCTGGCCTTGCCAAGAAGGCCGGTCTCGACCCGACCACCTTCAACAAGTCCAAGCGCATCACGCCGGAGGGGCGCCCGCGCTGGCCCTCGACCGAATCGGTCGCCAAGGCGCTGGCCGCGACCTCGACCAAGGTCGAGACGTTCATGAGCCTGTTGAGCGACAGCGGCAAGGCGGCGATCACCAACGTCCCGCTGATCGGCTTTTCGGAGGCCGGCGGCGGCGGCTATTTCGACGAGGGCGGGCTGCCGGTTGGCAAGGGCTGGGAGGAGATTTCGTTCCCGTCGGTGACCGACGAGCACGCCTACGCGCTGGAGATCGCCGGCGACTCGCTGAAGCCCGCCTATCGCGACGGCGACATCATCATCGTTTCGCCGGCGGCGCCGGTGCGCAAGGGCGACCGCGTGGTAGTCAAGGCGAAGGACGGCGAGGTGCTGGTCGAAGAGCTCAAGCGCAAGACCGCCAAGACCGTCGAGCTCAGGTCGCTCAACGCCGACGGGCGCGAGCGCACGCTGCAGATGATGGACATCTTGTGGATCGCCCGCGTGGTGTGGGCGAGCCAGTAGATCGGTTTCTTTTTCGGCAACGCATGGGGGCGACCATGCGACGCGTTCAGTTCTCTTTGGCGATTGCGTTTGTTGCGAGCCTTGGGTTCGCATTGACGGCTGTTGCCGCCGACATATGCCAGCACGACGGGCCGCAAACGCCGCGCGACATCACCAGCAAGAACGGCGCCAACCCGCGCGTGTTTCCGATGGCACCGGCGCCCGGCAAGATGAACCTATGCAACATCCGATTCCATACCCAAGCCGAGCACAAGGGGCCGGGCTTCAAGGTGTTCGCCGGCAAGAGCGAGCACGGCGGCTACAAATGCAATGGCAGCGGCAAGCTGACCAAGGCCGAATTGAAAATGCCGGCGCACAGCGCCTGTCACGGCGTCAAGCCCGGCGACACCATCGAGGCGCACTGGGTCTACAGCTCGTGCGACGTTAAGCCCGGCAAGGGCCTGAGCGCGTGCCTGTCCGACACATGCGCCAACCCCACGCTCCGGGTCGAGGCCCAGGTCTTCCTGG
The DNA here is from genome assembly GCA_037381985.1 of Pseudolabrys sp. Lineage (GTDB taxonomy): Bacteria > Pseudomonadota > Alphaproteobacteria > Rhizobiales > Xanthobacteraceae > Pseudolabrys. The sequence continues at coordinate 4,074 of JARRQH010000248.1, read as the reverse complement.
TCGTGAACGACCGCAAGGCGCGCGATTTCGGCAAATACGTCTATGGCGGCCATATCGTGCACGGCCTGTACCAGCCGAAGGCGCTGCCCACCGGCACCGGCAGGCCAGTCACGTTCCTCGGCTCGACCACGGGCCCGAGCGACACGCAAGCGAAGTGCTCTCCGCTGCAGGTCACCTGGAGCGTGCGGCCGGCCTGCGCCAAGATCGACATCCACTCACTCGACACGTGATGCGAGAAGAACGTGTTCGAGGAAAACCACGCGCACGGCATCCGCCAGCTCGTGACCGCGCCGGCGCTGCTCTCCAGAATAAGATAGCCGCGGTCTTCGCCCGCTACGCCGAACGTGCCAGCGCTCCGACCCACACTCCGTTCGTTCCCGCGCAAGCGGGAACCCAGGGACCGAATCGCAAAGCCTTTGCCTGTGGCCCTGGATCCGCATCCGCGGGGACGAACGGCTGAACTTTACGCGCTTCGCGCCAACGCCCCGTCGATCATGTCAACGGTGTTCTGCAAGCCGTAGACCGCGACGAACGAGCCGAAGCGCGGGCCCTTCTCCTGGCCGAGCAGCACTTGGTACAGCATGTTGAACCAGTCGAGCGAGACGCCGGGCTTGCCGTCCTTGGCCTTCTTCTTCTCGTCGAGGAACGGCTCGCGGCGGCCGACCTCGTAGACCACGTCCTGGATGGTCTTGGCATCCGCATCGTCGGCCAACTGCCCCAGCGCGTCGCGCAGGTCGATGAGCGCGGCGCGCTCCGGATCGCTCGGATGGCGGAAGTTTTTTTCCGGCAGCACGAAGTCGCGGAAATAATGGATGGCGTAGCCCACGAGCTCGTCGAGCTTAGGATGCGTCTGCGGCGTCACGCCCGGCCGGTAGCGGCCGATGAAGCCCCATAGCGTCTCGGCGTTCTCCGCGTTCGACGACGACACCAGCGTCAACAGCATCTGGAAGTTGATCGGCATGTCGATCTGCGGCGGATGGCCGGAATGGATATGCCACACCGGATTGCTCAGCCGCTGGCGCGGGTCCTGCCGCTCGTAGCCGCCGAGGAACTGATAATACTCGTCGACATTGCGCGGGATGACGTCGAAGTAGAGACGCTTGGCCGCCTTCGGCTCGCGGTACATGAACAGCGACAGCGATTCCGGCGAGGCGTAGCGCAGCCATTCCTCGATGGTGAGGCCGTTGCCCTTGGACTTGGAAATCTTCTGGCCCTTGTCGTCGAGGAAGAGCTCGTAGTCAGATCTGGCCGGAGAGCTTGACCGAGTCGATCAGGTACTTTCCAGCCAATTCGTATCGATGCCGAGCGCGACCCAGCGCATGGCCCAGTCCGGCTTCCATTGCAGCTTGCAGCGCCCGCCGGTGACCGGCGTCGTCACCGGTTCCTTGGTGTCGGGGTGTTCGTAGGTGATGGTGCCTGCCGAAGCGTCATGGGCGATCACCGGCACCTGCAAGACGATACCGGTGTCGGGATCGACCGGCAGGAACGGCGAATAGGTCGCCGCGCGCTCCTCGCGCAGGGACGGCAGCATGATCGCCATCACCTTGTCGAAGCGCGCCAGCAGCTTGAGCAACGTCTCGTCGAAACGACCCGACATGTAGCAGTCTGTCGACGACATGAACTCATACTCGAAGCCGAACTGGTCGAGGAACGACCGCAGCCGCGCGTTGTTGTGGGCGCCGAAGCTGTCGTGCGTGCCGAACGGATCGCGCACCAGCGTCAGCCGCTTGCCGAGGTCCTGCTCCAGCAGGTTCTTGTTGGGGACGTTGTCGGGAACCTTGCGCAGCCCGTCCATGTCGTCGGAGAAGGCGATCAGCCGGGTCTTGACCTTGTCCTCGGTGAGCACGCGGAAGGCGTGGCGCACCATGGTGGTGCGCGCCACTTCGCCGAAGGTGCCGATGTGCGGCAGGCCCGACGGCCCGTAACCGGTCTCGAAGATGACCTCGTCTTTCGGCTGTTTCTTCAGCCTCGCAACGATCTTGCGTGCCTCCTCGAACGGCCAGGCGTTGGCGTTTTCGGCGAGATGGCGCAGGGTTTCGGTGGCTTCGGTCACGGACATTTTATGAACTCCGGCGCGCACACATAGGGAACGCACCGCATCCCGTCAAATCCTGTCACCGTCATCCTGAGGTGGCCGCGCGAAGCGCGGCCCTCGAAGGATGATCGGCCCGGGCTGTCATCCTTCGAGGCTCGCTACCGCTCGCACCTCAGGATGACGATCACGGGCGGCGCGTCGAGAGGGGTTACGCCTGCCGCCACGATGCTCTAGTCCTGGGACATGGCGGAGGAATCGACAGCCGCGGACCCGGCAGCCGAGACGCGCGAACTGACCCTGCGCGCGCTGCTGACCGGCCTCGTCATCGGCGCGGTGCTCACGCCCTGCAACGTCTATAGCGGCCTGAAGATCGGCTGGTCGTTCAACATGTCGATCGCCGCCGGCCTGCTCGCCTACGGCTTCTGGGGCTCGCTGCATCGCGCCGGCCACGTGCCGCAGCTGGCGCTGCGCGAGAACAACATCAACCAGACGGCGGCCTCGGCCGCCGCCTCCATCGTCTCCGGCGGGCTGGTGGCGCCGATCCCGGCGCTGACCATGCTGACCGGACAGACGCTGCCCTGGTTCTGGCTGATGGTGTGGGTGTTCCTGGTCTCGATCCTCGGCGTGTTCGTCGCCGCCTCCTTGCGCGAAGCGATGCTGGAGCGCGAGAAGCTGCCGTTCCCCGCCGGTGTCGCCACCGCCGAGACCCTGCGCGAAATTCATGCGCGCGGGCGCCAGGCGGCGCTGAAGCTGCGCGGGCTGTTGAGCGCGGCGGGCGTTGCGGGCGCCGTCAAGCTGATCGTCGATCTCGGCGCGGTCGGCCCGCGCTTCGCCCTGCCGTTCTCGGTGCCGGCATGGAGCGCGTTGCGCGCCGCGGTGCCGGGCGGCGTCACCTTCGGCAATCTCGGGCTGGCGTTCGATCCCTCGCTCTTGATGCTCGGCTTCGGCGCCATCATCGGCCTGCGCGCCGGCATCTCGCTGCTGATCGGCGCCGTCGCCGGCTGGCTGGTGCTGGCGCCCATCGCCATCGCCAACGGCTGGGCTCAGGCCGGCGCCGCCGACGCGACCTGGTTCGGGCCGCTGGTGACCTGGCTGCTGTGGCCCGGCGTGACGCTGCTTGTCGTCTCGTCGCTGACCTCGTTCGTGCTGACGATTTTCTCCTCGGCGCGGCGGCGGCGCGCCGATGGCACGGGCGTCACGATGCGCGCGCGCTTCGACTGGCGCTTTGCCATCGGGCTCGTCGTGCTGGCGGCGGCGCTGACGGTCGCCTGCTTCGAGTTCTTCGCCATCGCCCCGGTGATGGGCGTGCTGGCAGTGGCCTTGAGTTTCGTGCTCGCCATCGTCGCCTGCCGCGTCGCCGGCGAGACCGGCATCACGCCCATCGGCGCGCTCGGCAAGGTGACGCAACTCACCTTCGGCTTCCTCGTTCCCGGGCAGATGGCGGCCAACCTGATGACCGCCAACGTCACCGGCGGCGCGGCCGGCCAGAGCGCCGACCTGATGACCGACCTGCGCACCGGCCTCGAAGTCGGCGCCACGCCGCGGCTGCAGATCATCGCCCAGAGCTTCGGCATCCTGGTCGGCAGCGTCGTCGGCACGCTGGTCTATCTGCTGCTGGTGCCGGATCCCGCGCACATGCTGATTACGCCGCAATGGCCCGCGCCGGCGGTCGCCACCTGGAAAGCGATCGCCGAAGGGCTCGCGCACGGCCTGTCGTCGCTACCACCCAGCGCGGTCATGGCGATCGCCATCGCCACGCCCATCGGCTTTGCGCTGGCGCTCGCCGATTTCGTGCTGCCCGAACGCCACGGCCGCCTGATGCCGAGCGCGCCGGCCCTCGGCCTTGCTTTCGTCATCCCCGCGTGGATTTCGATCTCGATGTTCCTCGGCGCAGTCATCGCGACCGTGTTCGGGCGCTATTGGCCGCAGACCGCCGAGCGCTACACCCTGCCGGTGGCGGCCGGGCTGGTGGCGGGCGAAAGCCTGATGGGCATCGTCACCATCGGCATCCATGTGTTTATGAAGTAAACGTTGGCGAC
>JARRQH010000247.1:0-4912 GCA_037381985.1 Pseudolabrys sp. | reverse complement strand
TGACGCCGGAGGTGGTGCGGGCGACCGGCGCCGAGATCGTGCTCGGCAACACCTACCACCTGATGCTGCGCCCCGGCCCCGAGCGCGTCGCCGAGCTCGGCGGCCTGCACACTTTCATGCAATGGCCGCTGCCGATCCTGACCGATTCCGGCGGCTTCCAGGTCATGTCGCTGTCGTCTCTGCGCAAGCTCACCGAAACGGGCGTGGTCTTCCGTTCCCATCTCGACGGCGCCATGCACGAGCTCACGCCCGAGCGTTCGATCGAGATCCAGGCGCTGCTCGGCGCCGACATCTCCATGCAACTCGACGAATGCCTGCGGCTGCCGGCGAGCCGCGAGGACATGGACCGCGCCATGCAGCTGTCGCTGCGCTGGGCCGAGCGCTCGAAGAAGGCGTTCGAAGCCCGCGCGCGCGAAGGCTATGCGCTGTTCGGCATCGTGCAGGGCGGCGACGATATCCCGCTGCGGCAGCAAAGCGCGCGCGAACTGGTCGCCATGGACTTCCAGGGCTACGCCATCGGCGGCCTGGCGGTCGGCGAGCCGCAGGACGTCATGCTCAAGGTGGTCGAGGAGACCACGCCGGCGCTGCCCGCGGAGCGGCCGCGCTATCTGATGGGCGTCGGCACCCCGCACGACATGCTGGAAGAGGTTGCGCGCGGCGTCGACATGTTCGACTGCGTGATGCCGACCCGCAACGGCCGCCACGGCATGGCCTTCACGCGCTTCGGGCCACTCAACTTAGCCAACGCCCGCCACGCCGCCGACCCGCGGCCGCTCGACGAAGAGAGCCCGCACCCGGTCGCGCGCACCTATTCGCGCGCCTACCTGCATCACTTGGTCAAGGCTAACGAGATCCTGGGCGCGGTGCTGCTCTCCACCGTTAATATCGCCTATTACGAGACACTGATGGTCGGCATGCGCGAGGCTATCGCCGGCGGCACCTTCGCGGCCTTCCGCGCCGCCACGATCGCGGGCTGGGAGCAGGGGGATATTCCGCCCCAGTGACGGTCCCCGGACACGCCCTCCCGGAATGACAGGGTTTCGGGCGAAGGCATTGTCTCGCCGGGGCGGCTTGGCTAAAGCCTTGCTCCATGAACATCCGACCCGACTTCCTCGCCCACCGCCGTAAACCCAAATTCAAACTGCCGCCGGGATCGACCGACGCACACTGCCACGTGTTCGGGCCGGGCGCCAAATTCCCCTATGCGCCCAACCGCCGCTACACGCCCGAGGACGCGCCCAAGGACATGCTGGCGGCGCTGCACCGCCATCTCGGCGTCGAGCGGGTGGTGATCGTGCAGGCGAGTTGCCACGGCTCGGACAACCGCGCCATGCTGGACGCCATCGCCGACGCGCCCGCGACCATCAAGGGCGTGTGCATCGTCGACGACACGTTCGGTGACAAAGAGTACCAGGCGCTGCACGACGGCGGGGTGCGCGGCGCGCGCTTCAATTTCGTCAAGCATCTGGGCGGCACGCCGGACATGGACCTGTTCCGCAAGACCGTCGACCGCATCAAGGAGATGGGCTGGCACATCGTGCTGCATCTCGATGCGCCCAGCATCGTTCCGCTGTCGGACATGATGCGCAGCCTGCCACTGCCCTTCGTCGTCGACCATATGGGCCGGGTGCCGGGCAGGGACGGCATCGACCAGCCGCCGCTGAAGGCGCTGTTGGAACTCGCCAAGCTGGAGACCTGCTGGATCAAGGTGTCGGGCGCCGAGCGCGTCTCGCTGCCGCCTTACGCGGAAGCGGTGCCGATCGCCCGGGCGATCATGCAGGCTACGCCGGACCGGGTGCTGTGGGGCACCGACTTCCCGCATCCGAATGCGACCCACGAGGCCGATGAGGCCGACCTGGTCGATCTCGTGGCGCAGTACACAGCGGACGCGACGCTGCAGAAGAAGCTCCTGGTCGACAACCCGGCGCGGCTCTACGGCTTCGCACCCGCTTAGCGGCTTACCTCAGACGTCGTCGCGATCGAGCGGAATGGTACTTGAGGAGGGACGGCCGCAGGCGTCGCACTCCCAGTGGTGCCGTATCTCGCTCTCGGCCACGAACTCCGACGCCACCGGCGCGACCATGAGGTCGCCGCAATGAGGGCAGCGGGTCAGGCTGGCAAATGCACGCCATGCATCGAGCTTGGGAGTGTCGCAGTGCAGCATGATGCCGGTCTCCTTTTCCTGTCCCCCGATTTCGTTTCCCCCGACGTGATGCCGTTCCGTTTAGAGGCCGATCGTGGCGCGGGTTGGACCGACAGATGAAAGCTTGATGACGGATTGAGAGTCATTCCGAGACGTCAGGAACATCCGCGCCGTGTCTGAGCAAGATCGAACAAGATCAAACACGGCGCGCGGGCGCTCCGTTCACACCGCGTTAACGAGTCGGGGTCTGTTCTGCGAAAGCCGTTGCGGAGGGCATTTGTTCGCTTTGCGTTGTCTCCGCCGACCTGAGCCTCAGGGGGCGCTTCACATGACGCGACAAAGCGACAGGAAAAATGACTGCACATCAGCCCCCGAAATTGGTCTTCGTCGCCACGCCCTGCTTTGGCGGCATGGTCACCACCGGCTACATGATGTCCATCGTCAAGCTGATGGAATACGCCGAGCGGCATGACTTCTCCATCAGCCTGAACGTGCTCGGGCGAGGCGCCCGCGCTCAAGCTGGCGGTCGGGGCCTGAGCGGCCGGGCGGATGCCTGAAGGCGGGGCACCCGGCGGCGCGCGCGCCCTGGTTTTCCTGTCTTGATGGCCCTTGCGCCATGCCGCATTGCCGGGGCGCCGCGCTTGGACGTATATAGGGAGTCGACGGTCTGGCGACGGCGGGGGCTCAAGGCAAAGACACGCGAATGCTGCCGCAACAAACGCCTTCGCCCGTGAACGTGGACTTTGCCGGCCGGCCGGCCATCTCCGGCTGGCGGGCGATCCGGCAGTTCGTCGCGGCGGCCTTCGGGGTCGCGACCAGGCCGCTCTACCGCGCCTATGAACGCCAGCTCATGGCCGAGGTCGTCGCGCGCGCCGCGCCCCGGCACGTCGGCATCATCCTCGACGGTAACCGCCGCTACGGCCAGCAGTGGGGCTTCACCGATCCGGCGCAGGTCTATGCCCTCGGCGCGCGTAAGCTGGACGACGTGCTCGATTGGTGCGGCGAGCTCGCCATCCCGGCGGTGACGCTGTGGGTGTGTTCCACGGATAATCTGAGCCGCCCGGAGGACCAGGTGTCCGGCATCCTGGCCGCGGTGGAGGCGAAGCTCCTGTCGCTGGTCGACAACCCGCGCATACACAGCCAGCGCGTGCGGGTGCAGACCATCGGGCGGCTCGGGCTGCTGCCCGAGCGCACGGTGGCCGCGATCCGCGCCGCGCGCGAGGCGACCGCCGGCTACGACGGCATGGTGCTGACGATCGCCATTGCCTATGGCGGCCGCGAGGAGATCGTCGATTCCGTGCGCACGCTGCTCAGCGAGGAAGCGGCGGCCGGCCTGTCGCTGCAGGACGCGATCGCGCGCATCACGCCGGAGTCGATCGGCTCGCACATGTATCTCGCCGGCGTCTCGGACCCCGACCTCATCATCCGCACCAGCGGCGAGATCCGCATGTCCGGCTTTCTGCTCTGGCAGAGCGCCAACAGCGAGTACTATTTCTCCGACGTGTTCTGGCCGGCGTTCCGCAAGATCGACTTCCTGCGCGCGGTGCGGGCGTTCCAGCAAAGGCAGAGACGGTTCGGGTTGTAGGGGTGGGGGTGTTTCGAGGCTGGATACGAATGAATTGTGAGCGCGCAGGGGCTCGAACCCTGGACCTACTGATTAAAAGCCAATGCGGGCTTCAATGATTTCTATAGCTTAGACGTCGCTTAATCGGACTTTGTCCGCCCTTTAGGCAACTGTTTTTGCGGCGCGTGCGACTTTCCCGTGCGACAGTACTCGGGGGCCGAGTCGGTAACCCTCATTAGAAGGGGATTTCGTCATCTAAATCCGAGCCCCCATGGCCGCTTTTTTTCGAAGGCGACGGCAGTTGGCGCTTCGGCCGCTCTTCCAACTTCTTGACCGGCGTTGGCAGTTGTTTTGTCATCTCGGTCTCTTGGCGAACCCCAAGCACACCAGCAGCAAGCTTTGCCCACTTCCAAGCGGGCTCCATTTCGTTGGCTGCCTCTCCCCCCGTGTTCGCAAGCGACAAAATGACATCATTGAATCTTTGGAGCACAGTCCGGGTGCGATCAAGTTCGGAGAGGAACGAGTTCAGCTTATCGAAAAGACGTTCCTTCTTTGCCGTGACTAGTGACGATCCTTCTATGATTTCTTTGATCTTGTTTATGTAGGCACGGAGTCTTTTCTTTTCGTCATCGTCAAGTTGGACAGTGTGCGCGGACGCGTTGCGGACGTGGCTTATTTGAACGTTGACCGCGAATGCGTCGATTACCTTTCGAACTATCTCACAGTTCTGTGTGACTCGATCGGATTCGAGATCAGGAACATAATAGGCAGCCAGAAAATCGACACCCAGCGCTTCGGCAGTAGCAAAAGTGTGATTCTTATATTCGATGATAGAGCTATCGTGCTCGCGATTGCTGTCTGCATGCTCCAAGTTCCGCTCAAGAATTTCGCGGAATTTGCGCTCAAGGCGCACGAACGCTAACTCCGGTGGAGCATCCGCTGCAGCGGCATAGTCCTCTTCGCTGATCATCGCGATTGCTCACAAAAACTGATTTTGCGTCGGTGGGGTTGGCCCTAATATCACGTCAGTTGGATAGGCAAATGAAAACACATCAGTTGCCCAGTCCACTGATTAGTTCGACGCCGTGGCCTGCCCCCTGAAACGTGGTCCTCCCTGAAGTAGGCTTTTGAGCCAAAGGAGGACATTTGAATGCCCCAGAAGAAACACAAGCCCGAAGAGATCGTGGCGAAGCTGCGCCAAGTGG
>JARRQH010000246.1:0-4925 GCA_037381985.1 Pseudolabrys sp. | reverse complement strand
AACCTGCCGCCGGAGAAGCGCGCGCTGTGGGACGTAGTCGGCCGCGCGCTCACCTCCGACGTCGTGCGGCAAGCTTTCATGCGGCGTCTCGCGCCGGGCCTCACCAAGCGATTCGGGCCCGACTTCGCCAAGACCGGCATGTATCCGATCCCGATCCTCACCCGCGACATCCCCGGCTATCTGATCACGCCGCACACCGACACCCATTGGAAGGGCATCACGGTCCAGCTTTATTTGCCCGAGACCGACGCCAACACCGATATCGGCACCATCTTCCATGAGGTGAAGCCGGACGGCTCCAAGCCGAAGCACACGCAGATGCGCTTTGCGCCCAACACCGGCTATGCCTTCGCCGTCGGCGACGACACTTGGCATTCGGCCGACCCGGTGCATGATCGGGTGAAGACCCGCGATTCGATCCTGCTCACCTATTTTGTCGATTCCGGCATGCTCAAGGTGCTGCGCAACCGCGGCAAGCGCCTGGGCAATTTCGTGCTCAACGAGATCCGGCACCGGGTGTGATTACTCCGTCATCCTGAGGTGGCCGCGCTCAGCGCGGCCCTCGAAGGGTGGCGGCCGTCATCCTTCGCGGTTCGCTCGCCAAAGCTCGCTCGCTCCTCTGGATGACGGAGCGGGCGCAGCCCCGCCATGCGTTCGCCGTTAAAGCAGCCTTAACGGCTCATTGCTCATCTTCGTCGCATCATGGTCACCCATCGTCGTCGCCGCGCCGTCCTGACCGCGCTCGGGCTTTATGCCTTTGCGGCGCTCTACATCGGCTATTTCGCGGTCAACGCATTCACGGGGGCGCATGGGTTGCGCGCGCAACAGGACCTCGACAAGCGGCTTGTCCACATGCAGGCCGAGCTCAAGCATCTCAAGGCCGAACGCATCCAGTGGCAGCGGCGGGTGGCGCTTCTGCAATCCAACCAGATCGATCCGGACATGCTGGCCGAGCGCGCCCGCGCACTGCTCGGCTATGCCGACCCGCGCGACGTCACTTTGCTGCTTCATCCGCAGGAGTGACGCAACAAAATGACGAGCCGCGGGGCGCCGACGTAACGCCTGTGCGGGACCGGCAAGACCGGATGCCGCAGCGGTTTCCGGTAACCGGGCGGCGTTGACACGCGTTATCCCCGCTCGTCTATTTCCGTTTGCATTCAAATCCTTGGCGCATGCATCAGGTGGCGGTCGGGCCGCTTACCCTGCTTTCGCAGGCCCAGGATTTGGGCTATGGGGATTGCTCAAAGACCTTCCGACGCCCTGTCACATCAGCCGGTCCCGCAGGAGTGCCAATGGCGGTTGCCAAATCCAAACCAAGTGCCGACGTACACGAAGTCGAGTTTCCGACCGGCAAGCCGCCGGCTTTCACCAAGGAACAGGACCTCGAAGCCTATCGGCGCATGCTCAACATTCGCCGCTTCGAGGAAAAGGCCGGCCAGATGTACGGCATGGGCCTGATCGGCGGCTTCTGCCACCTCTATATCGGCCAGGAAGCCGTTGTCATCGGCATGCAGATGGCGCTCAAGCCCGGCGACGAAATCATCACCGGCTACCGCGATCACGGCCACATGCTGGCCTGCGAGATGGACCCCAAGGGGGTGATGGCCGAGCTGACCGGCCGTAGCCACGGCTATTCCAAGGGCAAGGGCGGCTCGATGCACATGTTCAGCGTCGAGAAGAACTTTTTCGGCGGTCACGGCATTGTCGGCGCCCAGGTGCCGCTCGGGACGGGGCTCGCCTTCGCCAACCGTTACCGCGGTAACGACAATGTCAGCGTCACTTATTTCGGCGACGGTGCCGCCAACCAGGGCCAAGTCTACGAGAGCTTCAACATGGCCGAGTTGTGGAAGCTGCCGGTCATCTACGTCATCGAGAACAACCGCTACGCCATGGGCACCGCCTCGACGCGTTCGTCGGCGGAAACCAACCTGTCGCGACGCGGCATCTCGTTCAAGATTCCGGGCGAGCAGGTCGACGGCATGGACGTGCGGGCGGTGAAGGCCGCCGGCGACAAGGCGGTGGCGTGGTGCCGCGCCGGCAAGGGGCCGTACATCCTCGAGATGCTCACCTATCGCTACCGCGGCCACTCCATGTCGGACCCGGCCAAGTACCGCACCCGCGAGGAGGTCGACGAGGTGCGCTCGCACCACGATCCCATCGACATGGTGCGCCAGCGCATCCTGGAGAAGAAGTTCGCCAACGAAGCCGCCTTGAAGAAGATCGACGGCGAGGTGCGCGATCTCATCAACCAGGCGGCGGAATTCGCCACCCACGATCCGGAGCCTGAGGCTTCCGAGCTCTATACCGACGTCTATCGCTGACCGTCTGGCCGCCTGGCGCGGCAGGACCAAGCCGGGTTTGTCTAGGAAACGAAAAACGCCCATGCCGACCAATGTGCTCATGCCCGCGCTATCGCCCACCATGGAGAAGGGCAATCTGGCCAAGTGGCTGAAGAAGGAGGGCGACACGGTGCGCTCCGGCGACGTCATCGCCGAGATCGAAACCGACAAGGCGACCATGGAAGTGGAAGCCGCCGACGAGGGCACGCTCGGCAAGATCCTTATTCCGGAAGGCACCGCGGACGTGGCGGTGAACACGCCGATCGCGGTCATCCTCGCCGACGGCGAGGACAAGGGCGCGATCAACGACGTGAAGCCGGCGCCCGCGCCGGCTCCGAAGGCCGCGGAGGCAGCACCGCCCGAGAGTGCCGCGCCGCCGGCCGCTCCCGCGGTACAAGCCGAAGTGCCGGCCCCCGCCGCGCCGCAGGTCGAGCCCGCGAGCGATCCCGACATTCCCGCCGGCACCGAGATGGTGACCATGACCATGCGCGAGGCGCTGCGCGACGCCATGGCCGAGGAGATGCGCCGCGACGGCGACGTGTTCGTGATGGGCGAGGAGGTCGCCGAGTATCAGGGCGCCTACAAGGTGACCCAGGGCCTGCTGCAGGAGTTCGGCGACAAGCGCGTCATCGACACGCCGATCACCGAGCACGGCTTTGCCGGGCTCGGCGTCGGGGCGGCCTTCGCCGGCCTGAAACCGATCGTCGAGTTCATGACCTTCAATTTCGCCATGCAGGCCATGGACCATCTGATCAACTCCGCCGCCAAGACCCATTACATGTCCGGCGGCCAGGTGAACTGCCAGATGGTGTTCCGCGGTCCCAACGGCGCCGCCGCCCGCGTCGCCGCCCAGCACAGCCAGGATTACACCTCCTGGTATTCGCACATCCCGGGCCTCAAGGTGATCGCGCCGTCGAACGCCGCCGACGCCAAGGGCCTGCTGAAGGCGGCGATCCGCGATCCCAATCCGGTGATCTTCCTCGAAAACGAAATCCTCTACGGCCATTCCTCGCCGGTGCCCAAGCTCGACGACTTCGTGCTGCCCATCGGCAAGGCGCGCATCGCCCGCGCCGGCAAGGACGTCACCATCGTCGCCTGGTCCATGGGCATGACCTACGCGCTTCAAGCGGCCGACGCGCTGGCAGGCGAGGGCATCGAAGCGGAAGTCATCGACATGCGCACGCTGCGGCCCATGGACATCGCGACGGTCGCGGCGTCGGTGCGGAAGACCGGCCGCGCGGTGACGGTGGAAGAGGGCTGGAAGCAGTCCGGTGTCGGCGCCGAGATCGCGGCGCGGCTGATGGAAGAAGCCTTCGACTATCTCGATGCGCCGGTCGCGCGGGTTGCCGGCAAGGACGTGCCGATGCCCTACGCGGCCAACCTTGAAAAGCTGGCGCTGCCCTCGGTCGCGGAAGTGGTCGAGGCCGCGAAAGCGGTTTGTTATCGGTGAGCAACATGGCGGATGCTGAAGTCGATGCCTTGCCCGTGCCGCCCGAAGCCCAAGCGCAGGGCGGCATCGAAGTGCTGCGCGCCTTCATCGTCGAGGGCAAGTTGGAAGTCTCGCTGCGCCGCGCCTTCGAGGAGGTCGATCTCTGGGGCATGCTGATCGCCGACGTGGCGCGTCACGCCGCGCGCGTCTTCGCCACCGAAACCGGGATGAGCGAGGACCAAGCGCTCGCCACCATCCGCGCCATGTTCGACGCCGAGCTCGACGAGCCGACCGATCCCGGCTCCACCAGCGCCGTCAGCTAAGACCCATTTCATCAAGGCCGAAGGAAGGCCCCACGGTATGCCGACCAACATTCTCATGCCCGCGCTGTCGCCCACCATGGAGAAGGGCAACCTCGCCAAGTGGCTGACGAAGGAAGGCGACAAGGTGTCGGCCGGCGACGTCATCGCCGAGATCGAGACCGACAAGGCCACCATGGAATACGAGGCGGTGGACGAGGGCACGCTTGCCAAGATCGTGGTGCCGGAAGGCACGCAGGACGTGGCGGTGAATTCGGTCATCGCCGTGATGGCGGGCGAGGGCGAGGACGTGAAGGCGACCGCCGCCAGCGCCGGCAAGGCACAGGCCGCGGCAACGCCGGCGCCGCAAGCAAGCGCTCCAGCCCCCTCATCCCAACCCTCTCCCATGAAGGGAGAGGGAGCAGCCCCTGCCGCGCAACAGGCACCGAGCTCTTCACCTCTCCCCAGCGGGGAGAGGTCGCCGCCGAAGCTGGCGGGTGAGGGGGCTAAAGCTTCCACCGGCCGCATCTTCTCCTCGCCGCTGGCGCGCCGGCTCGCCAAGGACGCCGGCATCGACCTTTCGCGCGTGACCGGCTCCGGTCCGCACGGCCGCGTCGTCGCCCGCGATATCGAGGCGGCCAAGTCCGGCAAGGGCCTGGCGCCGGCGGCGGGTGCAGCGGCGCCTGCCGTTGCTCCAGCGATGACAGACCAACAAGTCTTGGCGCTGTTCGACGAAGGCTCCTACGAGTTGATCCCGCACGACTCGATGCGCCGCACGATTGCGCAAAGATTGACCGCGGCGGCGCAGTCGATGCCGGTGTTCTATCTCACCGTCGACTGCGACCTCGGCAAGCTCTT
>JARRQH010000245.1:0-4947 GCA_037381985.1 Pseudolabrys sp. | reverse complement strand
GGTTTCGATGCGCACCTATATTAGTGTTGCCGATCGCATCAGTGCGGCGATCGGTAAGGCCTTCGGCTTGTTCATTCTGGTCATGACTTTCGGCACCAGTTACGAGGTGCTCGTCCGTTATGTTCTCGATAATCCGACGACCTGGGCCTACGACATGTCCTACAACATGTACGGCGCCCTGTTCATCATGGCGGGCGCCTACACGTTGTCACGCAACGCGCATGTGCGCGGCGACGTGATTTACCGGCTCTGGCCGGCGCGCGTTCAGGCGGGAATCGATCTGACGCTCTACGTCCTGTTTTTCCTGCCGGGCGTGCTGGCGCTCACTTTCGCGGGCTACCAATACGCCGGCGAATCGTGGCGCTACCACGAGGTCAGTGTCTACAGCCCGACCGACATTCCGATCTATCCGCTTAAGACGCTCATTCCGGTGGCCGGCGCGACCTTGCTCGTGCAGGGCCTTGCCGAGATTTTCCGCTGCATCATATGCCTGCGCACCGGGCAATGGCCGCGGCGCCTCGACGACGTCGAAGAGCTCGAGACCGCCATTCTGCACGAGCGCGAATTCGCCGGTCAGCATGAGGGCGAAACCGCAGCCCCTGGTGTCGCGCAGGAGAATAACTGATGACCGGCGCCGAAGTCGGGCTGTTGATGATCAGCCTGTTTATTCTAACCGTTCTGCTTGGCTTTCCGATCGTGTTCACGCTCATGGGGATGGGCGTGAGTTTCGGCTACTACGCCTACGCCACGCCGGATCAGATCCACCACATCCTCAACAACCGCATCTTCGATCTTCTGGTCCAGAATACGTTCAGTATTCTCAGTAACGATACGCTGACGGCGGTGCCGTTGTTCCTGTTCATGGGCTACGTGGTCGAACGCGCCAATATCCTGGATCGGCTGTTCTATTCGATCCAGATCGCGGCGCGGCGCGTGCCCGGCTCGCTGGCGGTGGCGACCCTGATCACGTGCGCGATGTTCGCGACCGCGACGGGCATCATCGGCGCGGTGGTGACATTGATGGGCCTCCTGGCGTTCCCGGCCATGCTCAAGGCGGGCTACGACACCAAGCTGGCGGCCGGCGTGATCTGCGCGGGCGGCTGTCTCGGCATCATGATCCCGCCCAGCATCCTGCTGATCCTGTATGCCGCGACGGCTGGCCAGTCCGTGGTCCAGCTCTACGCCGGTGCGTTCATCCCCGGCTTCATCCTGGCCGGTCTGTACATCCTCTACGTCGTCGCTCGTGCCGTCATCAATCCCAAGCTGGCGCCGAAATTGCCGGAAGACCAGGCTCGGGTGCCGCCGCTCGAAGTACTCTGGGCGCTGTTGACGTCGTTCTTCCCGCTCGCCGTGCTGATCATGTCGGTGCTCGGCGCCATTCTGCTCGGGCTGGCGACGCCGACGGAAGCGGCAGCGGTCGGCTCCTTCGGCGCGCTGGTGCTGGCGGCCGCCTATCGCGAGCTCGACTTCCCGCGCCTCAAGGAGGCCGTTTATCTCACCGCTCGCACCACGGCGATGGTGACCTACCTCTTCATCGGCTCATGGACCTTCGCCTCGGTGTTCGCCTATCTCGGTGGCCAAGGTTTGGTCGAAGAGCTGATCAAGGGCCTGAACTTGAACCGGGTGGAGTTCCTGCTCCTCACCCAGACGATCATCTTCCTGCTCGGCTGGCCGCTGGAATGGACTGAGATCATCATCATCTTCGTGCCCATCTTCCTGCCGCTGTTGAAGTACTTCCATGTCGATCCGATCGTGTTCGGCATCCTGGTGGCGCTCAACATCCAGACCTCGTTCAATACGCCGCCGATGGCGATGGCCGCCTACTACTTGAAAGGCGTGGCACCGCCACAGGTGCGTCTGTCGGAAATATTTAGCGGATCTCTGCCGTTCGTGTTCATGGTGTTCATCACCATGGCGCTGCTCTATATTTTCCCGGGACTCGCGCTCTGGCTGCCGCACGCTTTCTACAAATGACGACAGCGGAAGCTGCCAAGACGCTTCAACGATAGGTAACGCGCCGCCTTGGCGGCGTGTGGGAGAATGTGCGGTATGGCCGATCAAGCGACACTGGCGGAAACGATTACGATGCTGCGGGACGGCGTGATCAGCGCGCTGGACGTCGTGGAGTCGTGCCTCGCCCGGATCGCGGAAGTCGACGCCGACGTGCAGGCCTGGGCGTTCCTCGATCCCGACTACGCGCGGGAGCAGGCGCGCAGGATCGACGAGGCGCGCTCCGAGGGTAAGCCGATGGGGCCGCTGCACGGCATTCCGATCGGCATCAAGGACATCTTCGATACCGACGACATGCCGACCGAGGACGGCACCGTGCTGCACGCCGGCCGCCGTCCTGAGCGCGACAGCACCGCCGTCGCGCTGCTGCGCGAGGCCGGCGCGATCATCATGGGCAAGACCGTGACCACCGAGCTCGCGCTGTTCGGGCCGGGCAAGACCCGCAATCCGCGCGATCCGTCGCGCACGCCCGGCGGCTCGTCGAGCGGCTCGGCGGCCGCGGTCGCGTCCGGCATGGTGCCGCTGGCGATCGGTTCGCAGACCAACGGCTCGACCATTCGTCCGGCGTCGTTCTGCGGCGTGGTCGGCTTCAAGCCGAGCCGCGGCCTGATCTCGCGCAAGGGGGCTCTGACCCTCTCGAACACGCTCGACCAAGTGGGCGTGTTTGCCGGCAGCCTCGCCGACGCGGCGCTGCTGGCCGAGGTGCTGATGGCCTACGATCCCGCCGATGCCGAGATGCGGCCGCGGGCGCGCCCGGCCCTCGGCGAGACGATGATGGAGGAGCCGCCGCTGCCGCCGAAGGTCGCCTTCGTCAAGACGCCGTACTGGAATCACGCCGAGGACGACACCAAGGAAGCTTTCGCCGAGCTGATGGAGGTTCTCGGAGACGGCGCGCAGGAGACCGAGCTGCCGTCCATCTTCGAGCGGGCGGCCGAGGTCCAACGCAGCATCCAGGATGCGGAAGCGGCGGTGAACTACAGTCGGGAATACGAAAAGGGCCGCGACCAGCTCAGCGCCAAGCTGCGTGAGATCATCGAGCATGGTCGTGAGGTCACCGCCGTCGACTACATCCGCGCCGTCGCCCGCATTGCCCTGCTGCGCGAGAGCCTGGATGAATATTTCGACCACTTCGACGCGTTCTTGACGCCGGCGGCGCCCGGCGAAGCGCCGGTCGGCCTCGACGGCACGGGCAATCCGATCTTCTGCACCACCTGGACGCTGCTCGGCATGCCGGCCATCAGCCTGCCGCTGCTCACCGGCAGCAACGGCATGCCGATCGGCGTACAGCTCGTCGGTCAGCACGGACAGGACGCGCGCCTGCTGCGCACGGCGCGTTGGTTATGGGAGCGGGTCGAAGCGGCGTCGTGAGGCACCTTGTCGAGGCGCCGGCCCGGCTGCGGTCAGCCGTTGCGGGAGCGCGCGGCGGCGTGGTCGTTGCGCATGTCGTCGTAGAACGAATAGACCATCAGGCCGAGCGTCGCCACGACGATGATCGAGAGCGGAAGTTTGTCGATCTTGTAGGCTAGGTAGCCGACGAAGAGGATGCTGCCCGCGGCGCCGATGATGTTGGCGATGAGATTGACCATGATCTTCCGCCCCTTTCGGCCACGCTCATCGGGTTGCGGCCTGTCGTTCGTGCGAATTAAAGCACGCCGGGCCGCGGCATTCAACACGCGCTCGTCGATCCAAATTTGACCAGCTCAAATTTGGTCGGCCCAAGTGCTTCAGCCCAAGTGCTTCAGCCCAAACAGGCTCAATCCAAGTGCTCGTGCGGGAAGGCAGTCGTCCGCCCCCAGGCGAGCGTCGCCGCTGCCTTGTCGTAGCGGCTGGAGGTGTCATTGTTGAAGGCGTGGTTGACGCCCGGATAGACGTAGACGGTGAAGGTCTTGTGGTCGGCGGTGAGCGCCGCCTTGTAGGCGTCGATGCCGGCGCCGATTCGTGTGTCGAGTCCGGCATAGTGCAGCAGCAATGGCGCCTGGATGGATTTCACCTGCGCCGCCAGTTGCGGCACCGCCGCGGCGATGCGCTCGGCGGTCTGATTGGCGTCGAGCGTGCCGATCATGTCGCGCGCCTTGTTTTTGTCGGCGGGCGTGCCGCCGAGCGCCGCGTAGCTGACTTTGTCGATGGCGAGCCGCGCATCGTCGGCTCCAACGGTCGCCGCGCGCGCATAGTCGTTCTGCAACAGCGGTAGCAGCGTTATCGCCAGCGGCGCTGGAACCGGCAATTGCCGTCAACCGGTCGAGGAAGGTGCAGCGGCCGATGCCGCCATGGGTGAAGGCATCGTAGAGATCGATGATGCGTTGATCTTTGATACGTTCAGGGATGATGTCGCTTCCGCTGTTGCTGGCGGCATCCGATCACGGGGCTGCCGGACTCTATTCCGCTTGACGCGCCGGCACGCACCGTTCAAGTGAACGTGATCGGGGCGCCGTGGCCGCGGCGGTCGTCTTCGGAGCATCATTATGATTTTTGTACGCCTGCTCGCGGGCCGCACTTCTTTTTCGCGCGGCGTGATTGCCGCAGGCCTGATCCTGCTCGGCGCCGCCGGATGGCGGGCGGCGACGGCCGCCGAACGTTTTCCGTATGACCAGGACCTGCTGCTCCAGGCCCGTTACGTGGGCCATGCCAAGCTGGTGCCGATCCTTAATGTGTCGAGCGACGGCAGCGCCACCATCGGCCTGTGGTGCCGCTCGGTACGCGCCCGTGTGCAACTGTCGGGCGGGACGATGCGCATCGAGCCCGGCCCGCTGCCGCAGGGATTGCCGCGCTACCAGGTCGACGGCCAGTGCACGTCGCGGCGCATGGCGGCCGATAGCGATACGCTCTCCGCGCTCATCCAGGTCACCGGCTGGCGTCGCCGCAGCGACCGCGTCACGCTGACGGGGCCGCGGCCGCTGCGCTTCCAGGTGAGCAATCACTGATCGCCATTTCTGACAG
>JARRQH010000244.1:0-4986 GCA_037381985.1 Pseudolabrys sp. | reverse complement strand
GATGGCGCGGTGGATCATCACCGGCGCCTTCTTGGAGCCGTCGGGCGCGATGTAGAAGGCGTCGAAGCGTTCCGGCAGGTTGAAGTCGACCTGCGTGGTGCCGCACTGCCAGTCGCGGCCGATGGCGTCGCGCAGCACGTATTCGAACTTCGGCCCGTAGAAGGCGCCTTCGCCCGGATTGATCGCGGTCTTGATGCGGTTGCCGCCGCGGGCTTTGATCTGCTCGAGCACATCCATCATGATGCTCTCGGCGTGATCCCAGGCCGCGTCGGAGCCGACGCGCTTCTCCGGCCGGGTCGAAAGCTTGACCGTGAGGTCGCCGGTAAAGCCGAAGTCGTCATAGGTCGTGAGGATCAGGTCGTTGATCTTCAGGCATTCGTCGGCCATCTCCTCTTCGGTGCAGAACACGTGGGCGTCGTCCTGGGTGAAGGCGCGCACACGCAACAGCCCGTGCAGCGCGCCCGACGGCTCGTAGCGGTGCACGATGCCGAACTCGGCCAGCCGCAGCGGCAGGTCGCGGTACGACTTCAGTCCGTGCTTGAAGATCTGCACGTGGCCCGGGCAGTTCATCGGCTTGATGGCGAAGACGCGCTCGTCTTCGGTGTCGTCGCCGGCGGTGGTCGCCTGGAACATGTTCTCGCGGAACCAGCCCCAGTGGCCCGAGGTCTCCCACAGCGACTTGTCGAGCAGCTGCGGCGCATTGACTTCCTGGTAGTCGCCCTTCAGGCGGCGGCGCATATAGGCGACGATCTCCTGGAAGATGGTCCAGCCACTGGCGTGCCAGAATACGGTGCCGGGGCCTTCCTCCTGGAAGTGGAACAGGTCCATCTCGCGGCCGAGCTTGCGGTGGTCGCGCTTCTCGGCCTCTTCCATCTGATGCAGGTAGTCGTCGAGATCGGCCTGCTTGGCGAAGGCCGTGCCGTAGATGCGGGTCAGCATCGGATTGTTGCTGTCGCCGCGCCAATAGGCGCCCGCCACCTTCATCAGCTTGAAGGCGTTGCCGATCTTGCCGGTCGAGGTCATGTGCGGGCCGCGGCAGAGGTCGAACCACTCGCCCTGCTTATAGATCTTGATCTGCTGGTCTTCCGGAATGGCGTCGACCAGCTCGACCTTGAAGTTCTCGCCCATGTCGCGGAAGGTCTGCTTGGCCTTCGCGCGCGACCACACTTCCTTGCTGAAAGGACGGTCGAGCGAAATCAACTCCTTCATCTTCTTCTCGATGACGGGCAGGTCTTCCGGCGTGAACGGCTGGTTGCGGTAGAAGTCGTAATAGAAACCGTTCGCGATCACCGGGCCGATGGTCACCTGCGTGCCCGGCCACAGGTCCTGCACCGCTTCGGCAAGCACATGGGCGGCGTCGTGGCGGATCAGTTCCAGCGCGCGCGGGTCTTCGCGGTTGACGAAGTCGATCTTGGCGTCGTGTTCGACGGGATCGTTGAGGTCGGTCAGCACGCCGTCGAGCGCCATCGCGACCGTGCGCTTGGCCAGCGACGGCGAGATGCCCTTGGCGATATCCATGCCGGTGGTGCCGGCCGGGTAGGGCCGGGCGGCGCCGTCGGGGAAGGTGAGGGTGATCTGGGGGGCGGAATTCGCAGCGGGCTGCTCGCCCGCGATGCCGGCGTCGGCCATTTCGGTCTCCTTTGCTCACTCGCTGCCTACGAATGCAGGTAAGCGTCAGGGCAGGGAAATATAGAAACGGCCGAGCGGATGCAAGGTTGGCAGGCGGTTCAGGCCTTGCGGGCCACCAGCCTGATCCGCAGCCAGCCAAAGACGCGCCCGTCAATGGCGACGAGGGCGCTGGCGATCACCAGCGCGCCGACGATCTCGCGCGGGCCCAGCGGCTCGCCCAGCACCGCCCAGCCCAGCAGGATGGCGGTGACCGGGATGAGCAGCGTCACCAGCATCACGTTGGTGGCGCCCGAGCGGTCGAGGATGCGGAAGAACACGATATAGGCGAGCGCGGTGGACAGCGCCGCGAGGCCGATCAATGAGAGCCAGGTCAGGGGGCTCGGCATTGGCAGAGTCCAGGGCCGCTCGACCGCGCTGGCGATCACCGCCATCATCACGCTCGAGCTGATGAGCTGGCCGGCGGCCGCGGTGATCGGCGGCACGCCCTTGAGCATGCGCCGTCCCCATAGCCCGGCGAAGCCATAGCTCAGTGCCGCACCGAGGCACAGGAGAATGCCGATGGTCTGGCCGGACGAGGCCGCGCCGGGCTCGCGCAGAATGATGACGCCGACGAGGCCGATGACAACGCCGACGACGCGCCGCGCGATCAGCCGCTCTTCGCCGAAGCCGGCCAGCACCAGCACGGTGAACAGCGGCGTCATGGCGTTGAGCACCGAGGCCATGCCGCTGGGGATGTAGGTCATCGCGGTAGCGAACAGCGAGAACGGGATGACGTTGTTGAGCAGCCCCATGCCGGCAAAGGGCAGCCAGTCGATGGCGCGCCGGGGCAGTGCGCCGCCGAGAAGGCGGACGAACGGCAGCAGCATGAGCGCGGCGAGAGCGACGCGCGCCAGCACGATGGTCATCGGCGGCAATGCGCGTTCCGCCGCCCCGACAAGGAAGAACGAGCCGCCCCACAGGATGGAGAGGAACACCAACAGCAGCCAGTCCTGCGGATGCACGTCGACGGCGGCTTTGGACAATTTCGGCATGTGAGGCGGTTCCGATGTTGCAACGGCGCGTGGAATGCGCGGCCTGTCACATCGGGCATTGAAGCGGCGGCCGTCCACCCGATTTGTGGCGACCGAAACGGCGGGCCGGAGTCAGCGTGGCGGCGTTTCGTTGGTCCCGCGCCAGCGCCCGTAACGCCAGGGCGTCCACCAATGCGCGTTCTTCGGCAACTCGCCGGGGACGAAGTCGAGGCCGTGGGTGCCGAAGGGGTGACAGCGCAGGATGCGCGCCAAGCCCATCCAACCGCCCGCCCACAGGCCGAAGCGGGAAATGGCCTCTTCGGTATATTCCGAGCAGCCCGGCAGGTGGCGGCAGCGCGGGCCGATGAGCGCCAGCAGGGTGTAGCGATAGAACAGCACCAGCGCGCGGCCGGCGCGCCGCGGCAGCCTGGCGATCATTTCCGCCACATTTGGGTGTCCGTCCATCGCACCATCAAATGCGCACCAAGAACGGTCGATGCAAGTTCCAAATCGATAAACGATCTGGAACTTTCGTCGTTTGGCGCGAGTCTTTGCAGGAATCCCAACAGTTCCGCGGCTCCGTAGCGTTGAGTGTGGTAATTTAATCTGGACGCGAATCTGTACGTCGGCCTACCTTCAAGGCACCTCGTGAAGGGATCCAGCGGCCGCGAAGCCCGGCAGAACGTGGAACAACCACGCTTCAAGATACGGGACCCGGCGGCCAGAATTCGGGGATCATGATGGGTCGCTCCCTGGCGACAGTCGTTGCAATTACCTTGACGATTCCGCTGCTGCTGCTGTTGTCGGCGTCGTCCCGGTCGGCCGCCAGAAGCAATTCGATGCAGTTTTCGTTGCGCCTGCAAGGGCCGGCCACCGCGTGCGGTCATCGCTGCCGTCTGATGGTGGTGGCGCGCGGCGCGATCACCGCCGACACGCCGGCCGAGTTCCGGACGTTCGCCGACAACGTTGCCAAGAACCACAAGTTGAAGGGCGCATTGGTCGTGCTCGAATCCGACGGAGGCTCGGTGCACGGCGCCATCAAGCTCGGCCGCGAGATGCGCGCGCTTGGTCTTGACACCACGGTCGGCCGTGTGACCGATCTGCCGCGCAGGGGCTCGGCGTTGGGGGCGGGCCTGCGGCGCGCCAGCATCTCGCCGCGCGCGAACTGCGAATCCATGTGCGCCTTCGTGCTGCTGGCCGGCGTGCACCGTACGGTGCCGCGGCAGGCGCGCGTGATGGTGCACCAGATCTGGCTCGGCGACCGCCGCAGCGATCCCACGGCCGCGAGCTATTCGGCCGAGGATCTGGTGCTGGTGCAGCGGGATATCGGCCGGCTCGCGCGCTACACCCGCGACATGGGCGCTTCGATCGAGGTGCTCGACTTGGCGCTGCGCATCCCGCCCTGGGAGCCCATGTACCGCCTGACCCGGGTGGAGATCGAGAAGGCCCGGGTCGCCACCGCCGACGGCGACCGGCCTTCGGCCGGAACGGTGGCGGCGACCGAACGCGCGCAGCCGCGGCCTGCGCTGCTGCGCGCCGGTGGCGTACGGGCCGAAATCAGCGAGCGCGAGTGGGCGGTGGTCGACCACGCCGGCGTCGCGACTCTGGCACGCAGCCAGCCGCTGACGGTGGAGGGCGAGGGCATCGGCCATTTCGATCTGCTGGTCGCCTGCAGCACCAACGGCCGTTACGTCGTCAGTTATATCGAGCGCCGGCATGAGACCGCCGACCGGCCGCTGCCGCATGCGGTGCGCGGCGTGCGCTTGGCCGCCGGCGACACGGCGGCCGATCTGAAAGTGGTGTCCTCGCGCCACGTCGACGTTTCCGGCCAGCTCGTCACCTATGCGGAAGCGGCGGTGCCGGCGCGAATGATCGACGCCTTTGCCGGGCCGGGAAACCATTCGATGACGGTGGAGACCCGCAGCCCGGGCCTCGTTACCAGCATCCGCTTGGGCAACACCGGTGCGTACCGCAGCCTGCCGCAGTTGGTCGCGACCTGCCGCAAGGGTCAGGGCGAGCGCGCCGAGCTGCGCCTCGACAAGACCGGCAGCGAGGTGGCGGCGAGGTAGGGGGTTATTCGGCCGCCTGCGCCCGCTTGGCCTGGATTTCGTCGATCGCCTGCACCACGGCATCGAAAGTGAGCATGGTGGAGGCGTGGCGCGCCTTGTAATCGCGCACCGGCTCCAGCACCGCGAAATCGGCCCATTTGCCGGACGGCGGCGGGCCGTTCTCCTTCAGCATCTTGCGCATGCTCTCGCGCAATTCGCGCAGTTCGTCGGCCTTGGTACCGACGACATGGCGGGCCATCAGCGAGGAGGAGGCTTGGCCGAGCGCGCAGGCCTTCACG
>JARRQH010000243.1:0-5004 GCA_037381985.1 Pseudolabrys sp. | reverse complement strand
GCCGCCCGCGCACGGGCCCATGATGACGCTGATCTGCGGGATGACGCCCGAGGCGATGACGTTGCGCTTGAACACCTCGCCGTAGCCGCCGAGCGCGGCCACGCCCTCCTGGATGCGGGCGCCGCCGGCGTCGAACAGGCCGATGATCGGCGCGCGCGCCTTCAGGGCCATGTCCTGGACCTTGATGATCTTCTGGGCGTGGGTCTCGGAGAGCGAGCCGCCGAACACCGTGAAGTCCTTGGAGAACAGGTAGACCGCCCGGCCATTGACCGTGCCCCAGCCGGTGACCACGCCGTCGCCAGGGATCTTGGTCTTCTCCATGCCGAAGTCGTTGGAACGGTGCTCGACGAACATGTCGAACTCCTCGAACGAGCCCTTGTCGAGCAAAAGCTCGATCCGCTCGCGGGCGGTCAGTTTCCCGCGCTTGTGCTGGGCCTCGATGCGCTTCTCGCCGCCGCCCAAGAGGGCCTCGGCCCGCCGGGTGTCCAGTTTGTCGAGGATGTCCTTCATTTCCAGTCCTGATTCCCTGCCCTTTTGGCTGCCCTCTTGGCTGCCCTTGCGGCCGATCTCGCGGTTTCCGGGGTTGCATAGCACGGCGGTGCGAAAGCGTCATTCCGGGGACCTGAGAAGGCTTGGCGGCGCCCCAAATCCCTGCTTAGACCTCCCCCATGACCGATTCAGCCGCCCCCGCCGCACAGCTCCTGCAACAGGGCCGTTTTCACCACAGCCAGGGTGAACTCGCCCGTGCCATGGACCACTACACCCAGGTCCTGCGCAACGACCCCACGAACACCGAGGCGCTCTATTACGTCGCCGTGGTGGCCTGCCAGGAGGGCCAGTTCCAGCAGGGCATCGATCTCGCCCGGCGCGCCCTGTCGGTGGGCGAGCCACAGGCGCGCCTGCACAACCTGATCGGCAAGGCCCACGAGCGGCTCAGCCAGTACCCGGAGGCGGCCCGCGCCTACGAGGCGGCCATCGCGGTCGACCCCGACTTCGCCGAGGCGCATGGCAACCGGGCCAACCTGGCGGCGCAGGCCGGCTTCCCGGAGGAGGCCCTGAAGAGCTTCGACAAGGCGCTGGCGCTCGATCCGACGGCGACCGAGGACTGGATCAACCGTGGCGCGCTGCTGCACGAGCTCGGCCGCCACGCCGAAGCGCTGGAGAGCTTCGACAAGGCGCTGATGCTGGCGCCCAACGAGCCGCACGTGATGCTCAACCGCGCCAACGCGCTGGTCATGCTCGGCCGCCTGGAAGACGCCGACACGGTCTACGAGCAGGTGATCGTGCTCAAGCCCAAGATGTTTTCCGCCTATCTGCAGAAAGGCCTGGCGGCGAAGTACCGCTGCCGCTTCGGCGAGGCGCGCACGCTGATCGAACACGCCCGTACGCTCGCCCCCGACGAGCCGGGTCCCAAGGCGGCGCTCGCCGACATCATGCTGCTCACCGGCGACTGGCGTAACGGCTGGCCGCTCTACGAGGCGCGCGAGAGCCGCCCGCAGCTCCCCGAGGTGCCGGCGTGGCGGGGCGAGCCGGCGGGCGCGTTCCGGCTCGTGCTGCTGTCCGAAGGACGCGTCGCCGACGCCGTGATGTTTTCGCGTTACGCCGCGGTCATGGCCGGGCGCGGCTATGACGTGACGCTGCTCACGCGCCACGATCTCGTGCCTCTGCTGTCGTCGCTGCCGAAGGTGGAGCGGGTCGCCGACAACCCCGCCACGCTCGCCGACGACAAGCGGCCCATGGTTCAGTTCCCGCTGCAGTCGGTCATGGGCGCGATGCATCTCACCCCCGACACGGTGCCGCAGCAGTGCCCCTATTTGAGCGTGCCGCAGGATCGGGCCGCCGCCTGGGCGGAGAAGCTCGCCGGCATGGACATGAAGGTCGGCATCTGCTGGCAGGGCGAAACCGCCGGCGTGCCACTCGCCAACTTCGCGCCGCTCGCGGCCCTGCGTGGCGTACGGTTGATCGCGCTGCATACGCAAGGCGTGCTGCGCGCCACCGCACCGGTGCCGTTCGCCGCCCACATCGAGCGGCCACTCGCCGATGCCAACGTGAGCGCCAACACCATGCTCGACATCGCCGCCATCATCGCCAATCTCGACCTAGTGATCGGCGTCGACGCATTGCCGATCCACATGGCCGGCGCGCTCGGCAAGCCGGCCTGGTTGGCGCTGCCGCAGGTGCCGGATTGGCGCTGGATGCTCGAACGCGCCGACAGCCCGTGGTATCCGACCTTGCGCCTGTTCCGGCAGGACGAGCCCGGGCAATGGGCGCCGGTCTTTGCCGACATCGCCCAGGCGCTGCGCGAACGGCTGAGCGAGCGCGCCAGTGACCATGGGGGCGCGGACGATTCCGGCGGGCATTAGTTCGCCGCGCGACGTTTGAGGGGCCGCCGATGAAGAAGAATGGGGTCCGTTGATCGAGGCGCTGGGCATCCAACCGCCATCCTGAGGTGCGAGCGCGAAGCGCGAGCCTCGAAGGATAATCGGCCGCCATCCTTCGAGGGCCGCTACGCGGCCACCTCAGGATGACGGCGAAGCCTCTTCACCTTAGCGTGTCGAGCACCCTGACCGCGGCGTCCAGCTCCGCCTGACGATAGGCGCGGCGTTCGAGTGCGACGTCGTCGCAGCCCCACTGCGCCATCTGCCAGTCCTCGTCAACGTGCGCGGCGGCCCAGGCCGCTTGCGCGTCGAGCCGCCCGTGCATCAGCGCCAGCGCCAGCAGCGCCGAGCCGGTGAGCGTGGTGACCGACGACACCGCGCCGAGCCGCCACATCTCTTTCACGTTACTTGCGTCGGCCGGAATGGCGCCGCGCGCGGCGGCGATCGCCTCGACCGGCTGCGCGGCGTGGATGACGCCTTCGACCTGCACGAAGCGGGCTCCGAGCGCCTCATGCGCCCAGGCCAGCACCGGGTCCCAGGCCTGCGCCTGCGCCTCAATCAAACCAGCCGGCGTGTCGGCGCGATAGCAGACCAGATCGGAGTCGAGGTATTTTTCGACCTCCGCGGCCACCGGCCCCGGTGCGTCGCTGACCGCATCGATCACCGCGTTGGCGAGCCGGGTGAGCGGCATGCGGCCGGGGTCGATCTCTTTTTCCTGCGCGTTCCAC
The DNA here is from genome assembly GCA_037381985.1 of Pseudolabrys sp. Classification (GTDB taxonomy): domain Bacteria; phylum Pseudomonadota; class Alphaproteobacteria; order Rhizobiales; family Xanthobacteraceae; genus Pseudolabrys. The sequence continues at coordinate 1,898 of JARRQH010000243.1, read as the reverse complement.
TCCGCCGCGATGGCCTCGGCCAGCGCCGGCGTCGGCGCCGCCAAGAGGCGCCTGAGCGGCGTGCGCACCGGCTTGTCGTCAAGGGTGACCGGCACCCCTTCCGCCCCGCCCTCACCGGCCGCGGCGCGCGTGTAGAAGCGCTTGCGCAGCGGCGGGCGCATGGCGCGGCGGGCCGCCTCCATGGGGTTGGCGGTCTGGTTATTATAGAGGTCTTCGAATATGTCGCGCATCGCACTTGTGGTGATCGTAAGAGCGGGGGAACCGGAACCCGACTGCGCCCTCTATATGGCCCTGCCCCGCCCCCTCGTCCACTGACCCCGTCGCACCCCGACGCGCGACTGAAAGCAACAATCTGCCGCGAAATTTGATCGCAGCGTTAAGAGGCCGCTGCCTTCAGAATCCTGTGATGGTGCGGCGCAATAGATGCCGTCGTGACGTCAGTCTTGCGTCGGCTGCGTCAGCCTGCCGCTCCTTTGGCGCCGTTATCTTGCCCGCTTGGCGTCGCATAAAACCGCTTCCATCGCGCGGCCGGGCGCGAGCCTAGCATACATGATGCACAGCGCGTCGTTTGTTTCACAGTGCGGGAAGCAAGAAGCTGCCGCTTGCAGTTGAGAGGAAGCAGCCCCGACGGAAGGATAGGTAGCCTTAACGCTTGGTAAGCCATAATATCGCTCCTGCAATCGAGCCGGAAACAAGGCCGATCTGGGGAAGACCAGCCGCTGCCGGCTGTGACGCACCACCGTCGAGTATCCGCGTAGCGGAGGGGCGTTTCGAGGAGTCAATGAAGAATACCGACATTGCGGCGCCCGACTACTTCCACAAGGTCGTCGACTGCCAATGGGCCTGTCCGGCCCACACACCGGTCCCCGAATACATCCGGCTGATCGCGCATGGGCGTTACACCGACGCCTACATGATCAATTGGAAATCGAACGTGTTTCCGGGAATCCTCGGACGCACCTGCGACCGCCCGTGCGAACCGGCGTGCCGCCGCGTGCGCGTCGAGAACGAACCGGTGGCGATCTGCCGCTTGAAGCGCGTCGCCGCCGATTACAAAGACGACATGCACGAGCGCATGCCGAAGAAGGCGGCGCACAAGAACGGCAAGCGCGTCGCGCTGGTCGGCGCCGGGCCTGCGTCGCTGACGGTCGCGCGCGATCTCAGCACGTTCGGTTATAGTTGCGTGGTGTTCGACGGCGATCCTAGAGCCGGCGGCATGATTCGCACGCAGATCCCGAAATTCCGTCTGCCCGATGAAGTGATCGACGAAGAGTGCGGTTACATCCTCGACCTCGGTGTCGAGTTTCGTGGCGGCACCCGCGTCGACAGCCTGAAAGCATTGCTCGGCGAAGGCTGGGACGCGGTGTTCGTCGGCTCGGGCGCGCCGCGCGGGCGCGATCTCGATATCCCCGGACGCCAGGAAGCGGCCGCCAACATCCACATCGGCATCGACTGGCTGAACTCGGTGTCGTTCGGCCACACCACCAAGATCGGCAAGCGCGTGGTCGTGCTCGGCGGCGGCAACACCGCCATGGACTGCTGCCGCTCGGCGCGCCGGCTCGGCGGCGACAAGGTCGACGTGGTGGTGCGTTCCGGCTTCGAGGAGATGAAGGCGTCGCCTTGGGAAAAGGAAGACGCCATGCACGAGGGCATCCCGATCCATAACTTCCTCGTGCCGAAGGACTTCACCCACAACAACGGCAAGCTCACCGGCGTCACCTTCGAGAAGGTGAAGGCGAAATACGACGCCGACGGCCGGCGCCGGCTGATCCCCGCGGGCGAACCGGAGCGGCACTTTCCGTGCGACGACGTGCTGGTAGCGGTCGGCCAGGAGAACGCCTTCCCCTGGATCGAGCGTGACATCAGCATCGAGTTCGACAAGTGGGACATGCCCAAGG
>JARRQH010000242.1:0-5010 GCA_037381985.1 Pseudolabrys sp. | reverse complement strand
AATTGGCCTTCCGCGAACGTCATGTAGTAACGGAAGCAGTTCTTCAGAACGAGGTAGGCAATATTGCCGGTCGGCGTGAGGAAGATGTCGTGCACGCGCCCTTTGTACATGATGATGCGCGAGTCATCGACGATGGTCGTCATGACGAATGCCGTCACGAAGCCGCCCTTCCGGTCGATGTCGATGATGTCGTAGATCCATTTGTGCCGCGCCAGTCGCCGCAAGCGACCCGACACGATGTTGATGGCGACGACGAACCCAAATGCAAAGCCGAGCGCCGTTGTCACCGCAAGGTAGACGGCCGCCGGCATAAGATCGCCGGACGCGCGCGCGACGAAGGCCTCCGTAGAGATTTTTGAATATTCCGCAAGCGGCGCGATGAAGTGGCTCAGCCGGAAGCCGAAGACGCTGAGGGCGGAAATCGACACAACATGGATGGCGATCGCGATGGCGCAGGCCATCGCCACCTCGCTGACGACGCTGCTGCGGATGATCTCGCGCGGCAGCCGCTCGTAGCTCGCCAGCCCGATGAAAAAGAAAATTCCAGGCAGGAGAAATAGGATGAGAGCAATGGTCGCCCATGCCAATGACATGGGCACAGCGTAGCAGGAGTTTTGCTAGGCTGCAGCCGGAGATTGCAATCGGTGCGCCTGGATGTATTCCACGACCTTCTTCAGGTCGGCGCGGCCGTCGGCGCCTTGCGCGCACGCAACGACGGCCTCTTGGACGAGATCGAAATTGCCGTCCGCGATCACCACGAGCTTGTCGATCAGCTCAGAGTTTTTCATCTTGACGAGCATGTTGGCTCTCCAAATGGGCGCTTCTTCAACGTACCCATACCTGACCGTGGCCGATCCGTTCGACAGGTTGGCACCTGAACCCAGCCGCGACAAGGGCACGCGCGCCGCAGCGCCAGGATGATCGGCTCGCCTGTAGATAAGGTAAATCTATAGCAAGCCATTGGAATCGCGACATTAATTTATATAGGATTTGTGGCCGACGGCGCAAGATGCCAGGGACCCTACCCTCGCACCCACCCGGGCACCCTCTCCCCACTGGCGGCGAGAGGGAAAAGATCGGCCCCTACCGCCACACACCCCGCGGCACCAACGGATCGCCGCCCAAACTCCTGATCCGTGGCCCTTCCCATCCGCGCGAGGTGAGTGCTGTGATGGCCCACACCAGCGCATCCAACCGGTCGGGCGAGGCGCCGGTGGAAAGGCCGCCCAAACCGAAGTCGCACATCTCGTCTTCCAGCGCCGCCAAGGGCGGGTCGACGTGCCGGACCTTGCCCTGCGCGTAGAGCGCCGCCACCGGCTCGGCGCGCAGGTACTTGCCGCGCGTGGCGCGCACCTCGCGCACCGGCACGCCGCGGTCGACCTGGCGCAGCACCGCGCTCACCATGTCGCCGCCCTGGTTGACCTCGGCGATCAGCGCATCGGCCTTGAGCCTGCGATAGAGCGCGATCGCCTTTTGCGCCCAGCCGGCGGGGGCGAGACCGCCAATGCTTTCGTCCGCCAGCACGTAGACGACGCCTTCTTCGGAGAGCCCCGCCGCCACGATGCCGCACAAGTCCGCGCCGGCGCGGGCCGAGGCCGGCGGGTCGATGCCGACGACGATACGCATCAGCGGCGGCGCGACGGCCACGCGCGCGGCCTCGATCATGGCCCGGGTCCACAGCGCGTCGGCGCGGTCCTCGATGATCTCGCCGTCGATCTCCTGGCGCCCCAGCCGCGTGCCGGCATAGCGCGCCAGCACCTCGTCGAGAAACGTCGGCGAGAGGAACGCGGCGTTGGCCTGCGTGGCCGCGCGCGTCACCGCCGTGCGCGGGTCGGCGACGAGGCGCTTGATGAGCGGGATCGGCCGCGGCGTGGTGGTGACGAGCTGGCGCGGGCGCGCGCCCAGGCGCAGGCCGAACTGCAGCATGTCGAAGGTGGCGTCGGCATGGTGCCACTTGGCGAGCTCGTCGCACCAGGCGGCGTCGAACTGCGGCCCACGCAACTGCTCGGGGTCTTCCGCCGAAAAGCAGAGGGCGACCGCGCCGTTCGGCCATTCCAGCCGCCGGCGCGACGGGATCCAGAGCGGCCGCTCGCCGGGCGGCGATGAGCGCAACAGGCCGGCCGGGCCTTCGATCATCACCTCGCGGGCGTCGTGCTCGGTTTCGCCGACGAGCGCGATGGCGCGGTGCGCCGCGTCGGCGTAAGGCCCCTCGCCTTTCGCCAGCGCGCGCACCCACTCGGCGCCGAGGCGCGTCTTGCCGGCGCCGCGCCCGGCCAGCACCAGCCAGGTGGTCCAGGGCTTGCCGTTGGCGCCAAGCGCCGGCGGCTCCTGATGCGCGTGCGCCAGCGCGATGAAGTCGCGCTCAAGCGCCGTCAGGTCGCTCTCGCTCAACGCCCGCAGCATCGTCCGCGTCCGGCCGGCTTGCCATGAATGCCTCAATGCGGCGCGCAAGCGCGTCACGGCGGGCATCGATATCGCTGGGGAGGTCGTCGCTGTCGTCATGGTTCCGGTCCCGGTCTTGGTCCGCGAGGCCGCAGCGCATGCGCTGCAATTTGTTCAGGGTCTCGGTGAGGCTCGATAGCGTCTGCGCGGTGGCGATGGCGTCGCGCGGACGCTGCGGGGTGCTCTTCATCTCGGCGCGCATGGCTTCGACCGCGGCCAGCTCGCGCACCACCGCGCGCGTCAGGCGGTCGAGCAGGACGGCGGTGTCGTCGGGCGCGGTGGCGCTCTCCCCTTCCCCGTCATCCTGAGGTGCGAGATCGCGCAGCGGTCGCGCCTCGAAGGACGATCGGCCGTCGGCGCCCGCCACGCACGGGCTGTCATCCTTCGAGGGCCGCTTCGCGGCCACCTCAGGATGACGGTCACCGCTCGCCCTCTCCTCCAGCGCCCGCGCCTCCATCAGCAGCCGCGCCGCCGGGGTGGCGTCGCGCGGCGGCGGCACGTAGCGCTCCCAGCCTTCGGGGCGCGCGATGCGCTGCAGGGTGCGCGCGCTGGTGCCGAGGCCGGCGGCGATGCTGGTGAGGGATTCGTCGGTGTGCTCGTAGCGGCGGCGGGCCTCGGCCAGCGCTTCCTCGGTGTAGACGACCGGCGCCGGCCAGCCCCGTTTCGGCGGGCTCTGTTCCGGCGCGGGGTCGGGCGCGCAAGGATTTTCAGGCGCGCATCGGTTTGTGGGCGCGCGCGACGGCGCGTATGGGTTTGCGGGCGCGCGTAACCGCGCGCGCTGGGACGTCGCCATGGCGAAGCTCCATTGCGTTTCGAAACGGATTCGATTTTTGCGGGGATTAAGTGTCGGCGGCGGCGTCAGCACGCCGACGGTGCCGCAAGCTTAGCGGCGCAGCGTCACGCTGTCAAGGATTTTGGTCCTCGGGTCGGCGCGCCGGCCAAGACGATGACGATGGCGATGGCGATGGCGATGGCGACGCGCCAACGCACCAGTCGTAAGACAGCCCGAAGACTTTGACCAAGCCGGCGTCCCCAGTTGGCGTGATGCGCAGCGCGCGGGTGTCCGGCTTGCGCACGACCCATTTGAGATCGAGCAGCCTGTCGAGAAGACGGGCGCCGAATTGCCCGGCGAGATGCGGGCGTCGCTCGCTCCAGTCCAGACAGGTCCGGCACAGCGGCCGCTTGCCCGCCCGCGTGGCGTCGAGGTCGATGCCGAAGTCGCAGAAGAAGCACCGGCCGTCGTCGGTGATGAGCGCCGCGCCGTCCGACAGCGCGATGTAGCCGCCGGCGCGGAAGGCGTCGGCCAGCGATACCGCGAGACGGCCGGCCATGTGGTCGTAGCAGGTGCGCGCGGTGCGTAGCGCCTGGTCGCGCGGCCCGGGCGGACGATGCCGGTTCGGTCCGGCCGCCGCGACCGCCATCAGCGCATGGATCGCATCCGCGATCTCCGCCGAGAACAGGCGGTAGTAGCGGTGCCGACCCTGCTTTTCCATGGCTATCAGCCGTGCGTCGGCCAGCTTTGCCAAGTGGCCGCTCGTGGTCTGCGCCGTGACGCCGGCGTGGCGCGCCAGCTCGCCCGCGGTCAGCGCCTGGCCGCCCATCAGAGCCGACAGCATGTTGGCGCGGGCGGCATCGCCGAGAAGCGCCGCCACCGCCGCAATCGCGTTGCCTGATGGGATGTTCGCCATTCAGGAATGCCTAGCAGCCGGAACAATCGCCGTCAGCACAATATAGTTCGATCCTGGCCGAATTATGCGGGCCCCAAAAGCGGGTATTGGATGCGCCCCGAACACGGAAAGAACGGAATTGCAAACGATGCTCGCTCCCGCTTCAGAAGCCCCCGGCCCGGATCATCTGACCATTTCGCCATCGGTGCTCTATTTCGGCACGCCGGTCACCCTCATCGTCACCCGTAATCCGGACGGCACCGCCAACATGACCCCGATGTCGTCGGCCTGGGCGCTGGGGCCGTCCGTCGTTCTCGGCCTGCTGGCGGACGGCCAGGGCGCCGGCAACCTTCGCCGGCACGGCGAATGCACGCTCAATTTTCCGTCGGCCGAGCTGTGGCCGCGCGTGGAGCGCATCGCCCGAGCGACCGGCCGCGATCCCGTGCCGGCTTACAAGGCCGCGATCGGCTATACGCACGTCGCCGACAAGTTCGCCCTCGGCGGCTTCACCCAGCAAGCCTCCGACCTGGTTGACGTGCCCCGCATCCTCGAATGCCCGATCCAGCTCGAGGCCAAGGTCAAGGCGTTGCATGAAGACGAAGACCGGCAGGACGGCGCCACGCCGGTGCGACGGGTGATCGTCGATGTCGAGGTCGTTCGGGTGCATGCGCACCGCGACATTGTCGTTCCCGGTACCAATCATATCGACACGGCGCGATGGAACCCGCTCTTCTATATATTCCGTCATTACTTTGGAAATGCCGCCTTCCTGGGAAAGACATTCAAGGCGGAGGTTTGATGCGGCGGCCGCTCGGCGGGCCGCCCCGCTCGCTGCACCGCACGCCTTTCCCTACGGTTATTTAATAAATGCCGCGCCGGGGCGCGTGGTAATCTTGAGGCC
>JARRQH010000241.1:0-5024 GCA_037381985.1 Pseudolabrys sp. | reverse complement strand
GTCGATCAATTTCAGGATCTTTTCGCCGGCCTCGTCGTCGACCGCGATGGTGTTCTGCGGCTTCCAGGTGAGCGCCGACTTGCGCGGCTCACCGAACTTGGCTTCCAGCGCCTTGGTCACCTCGGCGAGATCGTCGACTTGCGTGAAGATCTGGTGGCCGTTCTCGTCCGAAACGACGTCCTCGGCGCCGGCCTCGATCCCAGCTTCCAGCATGGCGTCGGCGCTGGCCTTGTCGGCGTCGTATTCGACGACGCCGACGTGGTCGAACATGAACGACACCGCGCCGGTCTCCGCCAGGTTGCCGCCCGCCTTGGTGAAGATCGAGCGCACTTCGCCGGCGGTGCGGTTGCGGTTGTCGGTCAGCGCTTCGACGATCACCGCCACGCCGCCGGGCGCGTAGCCCTCGTAGCGCATCTCATCGTAGTTCTCGCCGTCGCCGCCCTGGCTCTTCTTGATGGCGCGCTCGATATTGTCCTTCGGCACGTTCTCGGCCTTGGCGGCCAGGATCGCGGCGCGCAGGCGCGGGTTGAACGCCGGGTCGGGCATGCCGAGCTTGGCGGCAACCGTGATCTCGCGGGCGAGCTTGGAGAACAATTTGGCGCGCGCCTTATCGGCACGCCCCTTCTTGTGCATGATGTTCTTGAATTGGGAATGGCCGGCCATGTGCAGGTCTTCAGGCTTCTAACAGGGTTGGATTGGGCGGCTATATAGAGCGAAACGGCGGGAAAATAAACTCCGATCCGTCACCCTGAGGTGCGAGCGAAGCGAGCCTCGAAGGGCGACGGCCAAGGTCCGAGAGAAATCGGCCGTTCATCCTTCGAGGGCCGCTATGCGGCCACCTCAGGATGACGGGTCTTACTCCCAGAACGCCGGCCGCGCCTCTTCGAGCTGACCGCCGAGCCGCACGGCGGCGACCTTCCTGGCCAAGCCCTTGTCGTCGGTCTCAACCGCCACCGCGCAGAAGGTGGCCGGGCCGCCGGCCGGCTCGAAGCGCCCGCTCGGGATCTTGGTCAGGAAGCGGTTGAGCGGTTCGTCCTTGTTCATGCCGATCACCGACTGGAAGTCGCCGGTCATGCCGACGTCGGTGATGAAGGCGCTTCCTTTGGGCAGGATGCGCTGGTCGGCGGTCGGCACGTGGGTGTGCGTGCCGACGGTGAGGCTGACGCGGCCGTCGCAGAAATAGCCCATGGCCTGCTTCTCGCTCGAGGCCTCGCAATGCATATCGACGATGATGGCATCGGCGGCTTCACGCAGCGGACAGGCGGAAAGCTCGCGCTCGACCGCCGCGAAGGGGTCGTCGAGCGCGTCCATGAAGATGCGGCCCATGGCGTTGATGACCAACGCGCGCTGGCCGTTCTTGGTGTCGACCAGGGCGGCGCCGCAGCCGGGCGTGCCGGCGGGATAGTTGACCGGGCGGATCAGGCGCGGCGCGCGCGCGATGAACACCAGCGCCTCGCGCTGGTCCCAGGAATGGTTACCGAGCGTGATGGCGTCGGCGCCGGCGTCGATCAGTTCGTCGTAGATCTTTTCGGTGATGCCGAAGCCGCCGGCAGCGTTCTCGCCGTTGACCACCACCAGGTCGAGCTTCCATTTGGTAACGAGGCCCGGCAGCCGCTCGGTCACCGCCTGGCGTCCGCTGCGCCCCACCACATCGCCGACAAAGAGAATTCGCATCCGTTAACCTTCACCTCACGCGCGCAGATCAATCACTCCGTGTTCCGTTAGCACGAGATCGAGGGGTTCGTCGCGGGCGTCGGTGGGCACCGCGGGCATTTCCTGCGCCGCGAAGGCGATGCCGATGGCGGTGACTTTCTTCTTCGCACGCAGCGCAGCAAGCGTCATGTCGTAATAGCCGGCGCCGTAGCCAATGCGGTTACCCGCGCCGTCGAAGGCGGCGAGCGGCACGATGACGATATCGGGCGCGACCTCCGGCGCTTCCGGCTTGGGCTCGCGGATGCCCCACTGCCCGCGCGCGAACTCGTCGCCGAATTTATAGGCCCGCATGATGAGCGGATGGCCGCGGCCCTCGATCGCCGGCAGCGCCAGCCGCGCGCCGGCTTGCTCAAGCACCTTCATCAACGGCAGCGGGTTGATCTCGGTCTTCATCGGCATGAAGCCGGAGATGAGGACGCCGGGCGCGATCGCCACAGGAAAGTCGCGCGCGGCGATTTGCTCGGCCGCCGCCGCGCGCTCGTCGGCCGTCATGGCGTCGCGCTTGGCGAGGGCCGAGGCGCGGATGTCTTTCTTGGCTTGGGCGATATCGGAAGAAGTCAAAACCGTCATCCTGAGGTTGTGAGCCGGGTCAGCGGCGAGCCTCGAAGGATGATCGGCCAAAATCATCGATACCTTGGCCGTCACCCTTCGGGGCTCACGACCTCCGCTCGCTCGCACCTCAGGGTGACGGCGAGAGGTCAGTGCCAACAAATTCAGTGCGGAGCCGCAACGGCCGTCAGAGCGTGATCCCGGGAACCTACATAAGTAGGTGGGCGCCATATGTCCGGACCCACGGGTCCGGTCAGGGACAGCTCCCGTTGGGATCGTAAGGCCCCGGGGAATTTATCTCCGTCGCGCCTCGCAGCCCCGCGGGAGGGAATGTAGTGCGGAAGTGCGCGCGCCGCCAGCTACCCGATCGCGACGCTTTCGCCGACGGTTTCGTTGAGCCGGCGGGTGAGGCCCTCGATGCGCTCGGCAGCCGAATTGAAAGCGCCGACCACGGCGGCGGATGCCTGCTTGGCGCGGTCGCCGGCGACCATGCGGGCGTCCTGCAGGGCGGATATCTCCTCCTCCAGGCGGCGCACCTGCGCCTTGGCCTCGCTCACCTCGTCGGCCACCATCAGCGCCGCCATCACCGTCAGCCGGGTGTCGCCGATCTCGCCGAAGCGCTGGCGCAGCTCGGCGATGCGGCCGTCGACCTCCGAGGAGAGCGCCAAGAGGTGCTCCTCCTGGCCGTCCTCGCAGGCGAGGCGGAACTGACGGCCGGCGATGGTGGCGGTGACCTGGGCCAATGTCGGGCTCCTTATGACGCCTTTTGTTGCTTTTTTTCGTCTTCTTCCGCGTCCTGCTCCGCTTCCTCCTCCGCCTCTTCTTCGGCTTCGTCGGCTTCTTGCGGCGCGTCCTGCGTTTCCGCGTGCGGTATTGGGGCGGCTTGCGGCTGTTCTTGCGGTGGTGGGGCCTCGCCGTGCGCGGCCAGCACCGACTGGATCGAGATCACGGCCGCGTCCAGCCGCCCGGCGATCTCGCGGTTGGTCTCTTCCAGCCTGCGCGAGCGCGCGGCCTCGCCGTCCAGCGCGGCGGCGAGCCGGGTACGGTCGGTGCCAAGCGCCTGCACCTGGGCAGCCAGCGCCGCCTCACTCTGGTCGGCCTGCGTCCGCCGCTCGACTGCGGCATCGAGCGCATCGAGCGCCAGCGCCAGACGCCTGACGGCCGTATCGACGGCACTTTCGTCGGTCATTGCCGTTGCCCCGGACGTTGCGTGCAAAAATGCCAATGTCGGCAACTGTTTAGGCAAAGAATCTTACGTGCTGCGCGATCCACTCGTCAACGCCGGAGAGAACGATATAAACCGTTGTTTTCAGGCGCCTGTGCATGGCGGTTCGCGGGTCAGGCCGTCACATTGACTCCGGGCCGTCACATGCTATCCAGCCTCGCATTCGGACCGGATCGTGCCAATCGAGCCCGGCAAAGCAGGCCATTTTCATGAATGCAACCCGTTCGTCGACGGCCGCCGTGGCGCCCGCTGAACCCTGCGACGCCGCTGCCGCGGTAAGCCACGACCGCATGGCCAACGCCATCCGCGCGCTCGCCATGGACGCCGTCGAAAAGGCCAAGTCCGGCCATCCCGGCATGCCCATGGGCACCGCCGATGTGGCGACGGTGCTGTTCACGCAATTCCTGAAATTCGATCCGGCCGATCCTTCCTGGCCCGACCGCGACCGCTTCGTGCTGTCGGCCGGCCACGGCTCGATGCTGCTCTACTCGCTGCTCTATCTCACCGGCTACGCGGACATGACGCTCGACGAGATCAAGCGCTTCCGCCAGCTCGGTTCCAAGACGCCGGGGCATCCGGAATACGGCCACACCGCGGGCGTCGAGACCACCACCGGCCCGCTCGGCCAGGGGCTCGCCACCGCGGTCGGCATGGCGATCGCCGAACGGCACATGGCCGCCGTGTTCGGCGACAGTGTCGTCGACCACAAGACCTACGTCATCGCCTCCGACGGCGACCTGATGGAAGGCATCAGCCACGAGGCCATCGCGCTCGCCGGCCACCTCAAGCTCAACAAGCTGATTGTGCTGTTCGACGACAACGGCATTTCCATCGACGGCGCGCTGTCGCTGTCGGACTCGGTCGATCAGGTGAAGCGTTTCGAGGCCTGCGGCTGGAACGCTTCGCGCATCGACGGCCACGATCCGCAGGCGATTGCGTCAGCAATTGCAAAAGCTCAAGAATCGGATCGCCCCACGCTGATCGCCTGCAAAACGAAAATCGGTTTCGGTGCGCCGACCAAGGCCGGCAAGTCGTCGTCGCATGGCTCGCCGCTCGGCGCCGAGGAGATCAAGGGCGCGCGCGCAGCGCTCGGCTGGGATTATCCGGCTTTTGAAATTCCGGATGACATTCTTAACGCTTGGCGCACCGCCGGCGCACGCAGCCAACCGGCGCATGCCGATTGGGCGAAGCGCCTCGCCGCGCTCGATGCCGGCAAGCGCGCCGAATTCGAGCGCCGCACGAACAAGGAGATCTCGGCGCAGGCGCTCGATAAGGCCGTGCGTGCGGTGAAGGAAAGCCTCGCCGCCACGCCGAAGGACATCGCCACGCGCTCGTCGTCCGAGTTCGCGCTCGAGACCCTGGTGCCGGCGCTGCCGGAGATGATCGGCGGCTCTGCCGACCTCACCGGTTCCAACAACACCCGCACCAAGTCGATGCAGGCGATGACCGCGGCGGATTTCTCCGGCCGCTTCATCCATTACGGCATCCGCGAGTTCGGCATGGCCGCGGCCATGAACGGCATGGCGCTGCACGGCGG
>JARRQH010000240.1:0-5037 GCA_037381985.1 Pseudolabrys sp. | reverse complement strand
GTCGGCGGAGCTCGAACGCACCACCGTCGACATCGAAGCCAAGGCGGGCGCCCGCACGCTCGAACTGCGCGCCACCGGCCAGGTCATCAAGTTCGATGGCTTCCTGACGCTCTACCAGGAAGGCACCGACGAAGCGGCCGATGACGATGAGTCCCGCCGCCTGCCCGCCATGAGCGCCGATGAGGTTCTGCAGAAGCAGGCGATCAATTCTGCGCAGCACTTTACCGAGCCGCCGCCGCGCTATTCGGACGCGGCGCTGGTCAAGCGCATGGAAGAGCTCGGCATCGGCCGACCCTCGACCTACGCCGCCATCCTGCAGGTGCTGCAGACCCGCGGTTACGTGCGCATCGAGAAGAAGCGCCTGATGCCCGAGGACAAGGGCCGCGTCGTGGTCGGCTTCCTGGAAAGCTTCTTCCAGCGCTACGTCGAATACGACTTCACCGCCAACCTTGAAGAGCAACTCGACCTCATCGCCAACAACGAGGCCGACTGGAAGAAGATCCTGCACGCCTTCTGGACCGACTTCATCGGCGCGGTCAACGAGATCAAGGACCTGCGCGTCAGCCAGGTGCTCGACGCGCTCAACGACCTGCTCGAGCCGCACATCTTCCCGCAGCCGGCTGACGGCAGCGAACGCCGCAAATGCCCGAATTGCGAAACCGGCCAGCTCTCGCTCAAGCTCGGCAAGTTCGGCGCCTTCATCGGCTGCTCGAACTATCCTGAATGCAACTACACCCGGCAGATGACGCCCGGCGCCGAAGGCAGTGTCAACGGCACCAAGGTGCTGGGCGAGGATCCTGTGACCGGCCTCGAGGTCACCGTGCGCTCGGGCCGCTTCGGGCCCTATCTGCAACTCGGCGAGCAGGCGAAAGAGAAGGACGCCGAGAAGCCCAAGCGCGCCGGCATCCCCAAGGGCGTCGCGCCCGACGACATCGATCTCGAACGCGCGCTCGGCCTGTTGGCGCTGCCGCGCGACGTCGGCCCGCATCCGGAAGACGGCGAGATGATCATCGCCGGCGTCGGCCGCTTCGGACCTTACGTCAAACACGGCAAGACCTACGCCAGCCTTGAAGAAGGCGACGAGGTGCTGTCGGTGGGCCTGAACCGTGCGGTCACGCTGATCGCCGAGAAGAAGGCCAATCCCGGCAAGGGCCGCCGCTTCGGCGCCGATCCCGGCAAGACGCTGGGCGAGCATCCCGACAAGGGCGGGCCGATTGTCGCCAAGAAGGGCCGCTACGGACCTTACGTTTCCCACGACGGCATCAACGCCACCATCACCGGCGACAAGACGCCGGAGACCATCACGCTGGAAGAGGCCGTCAGCCTGCTCGACGCCCGCGCCGAGCAGGTCGGCAAGCGCGGCGGCAAGAAAGCCAAGAAGCCGGCCAAGAAGGCTGCCGAAAAGACAGAGAAAAAGACCACCAAGAAAGCCGCCAAGAAAACTGTCGAGCAGGGCGACGCCGAGGCCGAGACCGCTACCACTGAGGCGAAACCACGCCGCGCCGCCGGCCGCAAGGCGACAACGACAACAAAGACGGCGAGCAAGTCGACCGCCAAAGCACCGGCCAAGAAGTCGGCGGCCAAGAAGGCAACGCCCAAGACCACGGCGGCGGAGTAGTCCCTATCCGTTCGTCCCCGCGAAAGCAGGGACCCAGTGCGACAATCCAACGTGGTTGCATGCAGCCCCAGGATTCCGGCTGGAGCTTCTCCCCGTCATCCTGAGGTGCGAGCGTGCGGAGCACGCGAGCCTCGAAGGATGGCAGCCGGGGCCGTCGCCCTTCGAGGCGCGGCTATGCCGCGCACCTCAGGGTGACGGCGAGAGGCCTACCACAATCCGCCCCCGCCCATTACATTACTGATGAAAATCGCGTCCCCACCGGACGCAGGACATTGCTATTGACCAAATCCGCCACGAAACCCGACAAGAAATCCGCCAAGAAGGCAGCCAAGAAAGCCGCGACCGCGCTGCCGTCCAAGGCCGACATCCTCGCCTTCATCAAGCGCGAGCCCGGCAAGGTCGGCGCCAAGGAGATCGCCCGCGCCTTCGGCCTCAAGAACGCCTTGCGCGCCGAACTCAAAGCCCTGCTGCGCGAGCTCGCCGACGAGGGCGCGATCGAGAAGCGCCGCAGACACGTCCACCACCGCGGCACGCTGCCCTCCACCATCCTCGCCGACGTGGTGTCGCGCGATAGCGACGGCGACCTGCTCGCCATCCCCGACGAATGGGACGAGGAAGCCAACGGCCCCGCTCCCAAGATCCGCCTCACCACGCCGCACCGGCCGCGCCCCGGCGAAGCCGCCGGCGTCGGCGACCGCGCGCTCATGCGCATCGAGGAAACCCAAGACGACGAGGTGGCGCGCTATCGCGCCCGCGTCATCAAGGTCATCGACCGGCCCAAGCATCGCGTGCTCGGCATCTTCCGCCCGATGCCCAACGGCGGCGGTCGCGTCGAGCCGGTCGACAAGAAGATGCTCGGCAAGGAGATCGCCATTCCGCCCGGCGCCACCGACGATGCGAAAGACGGCGACCTGATCGCCGTCGAAACGCAGCGCGGGCGGCGCTTGGGGCTCCCCACCGGGCGCGTAGTCGAGAAGCTCGGCTCGCTCAATTCGGAACGCGCCGTCAGCCTGATCGCCATCAACGCCCACGGCATCCCCAACGTCTTCCGCCGCGAAACCCTGAACGAAGCCGACGCCGCCAAGCCAGCGACGATGGCGCATCGCGAGGACTGGCGCAAAGTCCCGTTCGTCACCATCGATCCGCCCGACGCCAAGGATCACGACGACGCGGTGCACGCCGAGCCCGACACCGCGAAGGGCAACAAAGGTGGCTTCATCGTCACCGTCGCCATCGCCGACGTCGCGCATTACGTCACGCCCGGCTCGGCGCTCGACCACGAAGCCGCGACCCGAGGCAACTCGGTCTACTTCCCCGACCGCGTGGTGCCGATGCTGCCGGAGCGCATCTCCAACGATCTCTGCTCGCTGCGCCCGCAGGAAAACCGCGCCGCGCTCGCCGTGCGCATGGTGATCGGCGCCGACGGGCACAAGAAGTCGCACACATTCCACCGCATCATGATGCGCTCGGCCGCGCGGCTGTCCTACCAGCAGGCGCAGGTCGCCATCGGCGGCCGCACCGACGAGGTCACCGAAAGCCTGGTCGAGCCGATCCTGAAGCCGCTTTATACTGCTTACGAGGCCATGGCGCGGGCGCGTGACGAACGGCAGCCGCTCGATCTCGATCTGCCCGAGCGCAAGATCCTCTTGACCGCTCACGGCACCGTCGACCGCGTCATCATGCCGGAGCGACTGGAAGCGCATCGCCTGATCGAAGAATTCATGATCCAGGCCAACGTCGCCGCCGCCGAGACGCTGGAGAAAGCGCGCGTGCCGTTGATCTACCGCGTGCACGACGAGCCGGCGATGGAGCGCGTGGTGGCGCTGCGCGAGTTCCTGCAGACGCTCGACATCCCCTTCCCCAAGACCGGCGCGCTCAAGCCCGAGGCCTTCAACCGCGTGCTCAAGCGCGTGAAGGGTCTGGAGGCCGAACAGCTCGTCAACGAAGTGGTGCTGCGCAGCCAGGCGCAGGCCGAGTACAACGCCGAGAACTACGGCCACTTCGGCCTCAACCTGCGCCGCTACGCGCACTTCACCTCGCCCATTCGCCGCTATGCCGATCTCGTCGTGCACCGCGGGCTGATCCGCGCGCTCGGGCTCGGCCCCGATGGCCTCTCGGATAAGGCCGACCGCAAGGTGCTGGGCGAGATCGCGGCGCAAATCTCCGCCACCGAGCGCCGCGCCATGCTGGCCGAGCGCGAGACCAACGACCGCCTGATCGCGCACTTCCTCGCCGACCGCATCGGTGCTTCGTTCGACGGCCGCATCTCCGGCGTCACCCGCGCCGGCCTGTTCGTGAAGCTGCACGAGACCGGCGCCGACGGCTTCGTGCCGGCGCGCACCATCGGCGACGAGTATTTCCACTACGACGAAAAGAGCCATTCGATGGTCGGCCGCCATTCGGGCGAGACCTATCGGCTCGGCGATATGGTCACCGTCAAGCTTGTAGAAGCCGCCCCCGTCGCGGGCGCGCTACGCTTCGAAATGCTATCAGAGGGACGCAGTGGCCGCCCGGCCCGCCATAGTCTCCCGCCGCGCGAGCGCCGTTCGGCCAAAGCGCATCGCCCGAAACAAACTAAGAAGCGCAACAAGCAACGGAAATCCCGATGACGAGCGACATTGCCCACAAGCTGACCGAGCGCATGAGTAATCAGGAGCGCGATCAGTCGTTCCCCGACAGCGAGCCGCGCGATGCCGCCACGCTGATGCTGATCGACCGCTCGGACGCGGTCGTGCCGAAGGTGCTGCTGGGCCGCCGCCATCACAGCCACAAGTTCATGCCGGGCAAGTTCGTCTTCCCCGGCGGGCGCATCGAGACGCTCGACCGCGCCATGCCGGCGCTGAGCGAACTGCATCCCGACACCGAGAAGAAACTGCTGGAGCGCGTCGCGCAGCCGAGCACCGATTTCGCGCGCGGGCTGGCGCTCGCGGCGCTACGCGAAACCGCGGAAGAGACTGGCCTGCTGCTCGGCGAGAAAGGCAACGAGCCGCCCGAGACCCCCGGCGAGATCTGGACCGAGTTCGGCAAGGCCAAGGTTTATCCCGATCTCGGCTCCTTGCACTTCATTGCCCGCGCCTGCACGCCGCCGCGGCGGCCCAAGCGCTTCGATACCCGCTTCTTCACCGCGGATGCGTCCGCTGTGGCGCATACCATCGAGGGCGTCGTCGGGCCGGACTCCGAACTGGTCGAGCTCACCTGGGTGCCGATCGCGGAAGCCACCCAACTCGACATGCCGACCATCACCGGCGTGGTGCTGGAGGAATTGTCGGCCCGCGTCGCCGCCGGCATGGGCCGCGACCTGCCGGTGCCGTTCTATTACATGAAGGATCAGGTGTTTCACCGGGACTTGCTGTAGGCGCCGACGACGCGGCATGATCCACGCGCGAACAGTCTGACCCCGGAGAAGCCGCATGATCGAC
>JARRQH010000239.1:0-12358 GCA_037381985.1 Pseudolabrys sp. | reverse complement strand
GAAGGTCGCCATTCCGAAGAATGCGGCGTTCTGGTCCAATTACGGGCCGCAGCTCAACCAGCGCTTCCAGGCTTGGCTCGCCAGCTAGGAATCGTGTGGTGAGCGCTGCCATTTCAGCCACGGGGGAGCCGATGGAAATCGGCTCCTCCACCCTGAAAGCCAGTCTGCGACGGGCGGAAGCGAAAAAGCGCCGGGGCGCTTTCCTTCTGACCACGCCTCTGCTCCTCTTTATTGCCGTCATGTTCCTGTTTCCGCTCGCCAGCATGTTCTGGCTGAGCGTGTCGAACCTGACGATATCGTCCTACATGCCGAAAACGGTCGCGGCCCTGTCGCACTGGGACGCCAAGGAGTTGCCGCCGGAGGCCGCCTATGCCGCCGTCGCGGCGGATTTGAAGGCAGCCTTCAAGACTCATACGTTCGGTCGCATCGGCAAGCGGCTCAATGAGGAATCGCCCGGCTCGTTCGGCCTCATTAACAAGTCGACCTTCCGCACCGCGCGCATGGCGCCGCCCGCGTCCTGGAAAGAGACGCTGGAAAAGATCGATCCCGCCTGGGGCAAGATGCCGATCTGGCGGCTGCTCAAGCGCGAGAGTTCTTACTTCACGGCCGATTTCTATCTCGCCGCGGTCGACTTGAAGTACGGAGAGGACGGTAGCATCGAGCGTGTCCCGCCTTATGCGCGGGTCTATATTCCGCTCTTCATCCGCACCATATGGATGAGTTTGCTCGTTACCGTGCTGACCCTGGTGCTCGGCTATCCGCTCGCCTATTGGATCTCGCGCATGCCCGAGAGCAAGGCGAACCTGATGATGATCGCCGTGCTGCTACCGTTCTGGACGTCGCTGCTCGTGCGCATCACCGCCTGGATCGTGCTCCTGCAGTCGCACGGCGTGGTCAATTCCGCGTTGGTGAGTTCGGGTCTCATCTCCGACGCCCATCGGCCACAGCTCATCAACAACGGTCTCGGCACGGTCATCGTGATGACGCAGGTGCTGTTGCCGTTCATGGTGTTGCCGCTCTACAGCGTCATGCGCGGCATTCCGGACTTCGACATGCGGGCGGCCGTTTCGCTGGGCTCGCATCCGTGGCGCGCCTTCTGGCGCGTGTTCGCACCGCTCACGTTGCCGGGCATCGGCGCCGGCGCCTTGCTCGTCTTCATCCTGTCGATCGGCTACTACATCACGCCCGAACTGGTGGGCGGTCAGAGCGGCCAGTTCATCAGTAATCGCATCGCCTATAACGTCCAGCAATCGCTGAACTGGGGCTTGGCGGCCGCGCTTGGCACCATCCTGACGGGGCTGACGTTGGGCCTGTTTGCGATCTACAGCTTCATCGCCGGCGCCGGGAAGGTCTCGTTCGGATGAGCAGCAAACTCCCAGCGTATATGAGTCCCGCCGAGCATGGCTGGTACTACGTATTCCGTTTTTATGGGCTCGTCGTTCTGGCGTTCCTGGTGGTGCCGCTCGTCGTCATCGTTCCGCTGTCGTTCAACGCCACGCCGTATTTTACGTTCACACATGACATGCTGACGTTGAACCCGGTGGGCTATTCGTCGCAGTGGTATAGCAAGTTCTTCACCGACCCCGTCTGGCTCCACGGCGTCAAGAACAGCTTTATCATTGCGCCGATCGCGACCCTGCTCGCGACGACGCTCGGCACGCTCGCCGCGCTCGGCCTGACGCGCCCCCACATGCCGTTCCGGACGGCGATCACCAGCATCCTCATCCTGCCGATGATCGTGCCGCTGATCATCACCGCGACGGCGCTGTTCTTCTACTTCTCGTATCTGCACATCGTGAACACGTATGTCGGGATCATCATCGCGCATGCGATTCTCGGCACGCCGTTCGTGGTGATCACGGTCACTGCCACGCTCAGCGGTCTCGACGACCGTTTTTATCGCGCGGCTTTGAGTCTCGGCGCCACGCCCCGGACGGCCTTCTTCAAGGTTGTGATGCCGCTTATCTTGCCGGGCATCATCTCCGGCGCGCTCTTCGCTTTCATGACGTCATTCGACGAAGTGGTGATCGTGCTCTTCATCGCGGGCCCGGAGCAGAAGACGCTGCCGCTGCAGATGTGGACCAACCTGCGCTACACGATCGACCCGACCATCCTGTCGGTTGCCACGTTGATCCTGGCGTTCGCCATCACGCTCCTGGGCAGCCTCGAATACATGCGGCGGCGGGCCGAGCGGCTTCGCGGCATCTCGACCTAGTGGTCCGCTTCCGACATTTGCATTCCGTTGCGGCAGGTCCCCGAGCAACTGTCGGAAGCAAAGGACCACTAACAACTATTTGATTCTAGTGGAGCTTTGAATTTGACATTTGATGAGTGGCCCGCTGCAAGTGGGTATCAAATGTCAAATTCGCTCCACTAGCGTCGGCGGGACCGAGCGGCTTTTGCGGCGGCATGGGGCGTGAAGCCGGTGCCGCCGCTGCTCGTTCCGGCAGTGGGCGGCAAGCGGCTGGAGCAACAAGCGGCCGGCCGGCAGCGGCGGTGCTGCCCAAGAAAGCGGCCCTGTTCAGCAACGTCGCATCCGCGAGACATTGAACCGCGCGTCGGCCGCCGTCGGAATGATATCGCGGCGGTCGCCGCGCCCGGGCCTAGTCCGCGAGCCTCTATTTTATGCTACACGCGCCTGCGCCGGCGAACGGCCCCGATGGGCCGGCGCGCCCGGCCACATCTCGTCCGTGGCGGCCGGCTGTCACGCGATTGACGACGTCACCGCCGCTCTTTTCCGGGCACAGGATGCTAAACGATGACCGAGCCAGATCCACTGCTGGTAGAATACCCCGCCGACGACATCGTCGTCTTCCGGCTCAACCGGCCGCAGGTGCGCAACGCCCTCAACCTCACGGTACGCCAGCGGCTGGCCGCCGAGGTCGCGCGCCATGGCGCCGACCCGGCGATCCGCTGCCTCCTTATTACCGGCTCCGACACGGTGTTCGCCGCCGGCGCCGATATCAACGAGATGGCCAATGCCGGGCCGATGGAGGTGATGGCGCGCAACGTACAGCAGTATTGGCGCGTGCTCATGGACTGCCCGAAACCACTGATTGCCGCGGTCGAGGGCTTCGCGCTCGGCGGAGGCCTCGAAATGGCGCTGTGCGCCGACATCATCGTGGCGGGCGAGGGCGCCAAGCTCGGCCTGCCCGAGGCGAAGATCGGCATCCTGCCCGGCGGCGGCGGCACCCAGAAGCTGGCGCGGCTGGTCGGCCGCCAGCGCGCCATGCTGCTCTTAATGACCGGGCGCGTGTTAGGCGCGGCGGAAGCGCTCGCCATGGGCGTCGCCAGCGAGGTGGCGCCGGCGGGCGGGGCGCTCGCCCGCGCGCTCGAGATCGCGCAGGAGATCGCCGCCATGCCGCCGGTCTCGGTCAAGCAGATCAAGGAGATCGTCAACGCCGGGCTGAACGCGCCGCTCGAGACCGCGCTGATGCTGGAGCGCAAGGCTTTCGAGCTGCAGTTTGCGACTCAAGACCAGAAGGAAGGCATGAAGGCCTTCATGGAAAAACGTAAGCCCAAATACGAAGGCAAATAACGTACGAAGGAAAGTAAGCGTGGCAAGAGATCTGAATGCACCGACCCTCACGGTGACGGTCATCGGCACCGGCACCATGGGCCGCGGCATCGCGCAGGTTTGCGCGCAGGCTGGGCTCAACGCCCAGATGTTCGATACCCGCGAGGGCGCGGTGGCGGAAGCGCTCACTGCCATCGGCAAGGGCCTCGACGGCCAGGTCGCCAAGGGCCGCATAACGGAAGAGGTCAAGACCGATGTCTTGGCGCATCTGAAGCCGATCGCTTCGCTCGACGAAGCGGCGGCTTCGGACGTCGTCATCGAAGCGATCGTCGAGAAGCTCGAGGTCAAGCGCGAGCTGTTCCGCGCGCTGGAAAAGCTCGTCGCGCCCGACGCCGTGCTCGCCACCAACACCTCGTCGTTGTCGGTGACGGAAGTCGCCGCCGGCTGCGACAAGCCGGAGCGCGTCGCCGGCCTGCACTTCTTCAATCCACCGCCGGTGATGAAGCTGGTCGAGGTGATCGGCGGCTTGAACACCGAGCCGGCGTTGGTCGAGGCGCTCACCGGTTTCGTCAAGCGCATCAAGAAGCATCCGGTGGTTGCCACCGACACGCCCGGTTTTGTGGTCAACCACGCCGGCCGCGCCTACGGGCCGGAGGCGCTGCGCATCATGGCGCAGGGTATCGCCAGCCCCCGCGAGGTCGACATCCTGATGAAGGAAGCCGCCGGCTTCCGCATGGGGCCGTTCGAATTGCTCGATCTCGTCGGCGGCGATGTCACCCACGCGGTGATGGTCAGCATCTTCAGCCAGTATTTCAACGAGCCCATGTACCAGCCCTCCGCCGAGATGACGGTGCGCGTCGCCGGCGGCCTGCTCGGGCGCAAGTCGAAGCGCGGCTTTTACGATTATGCCGGCCCGCCGGCGGGCGAGGCGCCGAGCGTGCCGGTTGTTGAGGCACCGAAGCCCGCGTCGGCCTGGATCGCCGACGAAGAGGGCGGCGCGGCGCTGGCTGCGTTGCTCAATGCCGCCGGCATCAAGGCGCAACGCGGCGGCGCGCCGGGCGCGCATCCGGTGTGCATGGTCACGCCGCTGGGCGAGGACTGCTCCAACGCCGCGGTGCGGCTGGGGCTCGACCCGGCCAAAACCGTCGCCGTCGACATGTTCGGCGGATTCCAGGGCCGGCGTACGCTGATGAAGAACCCGCTGACGGCGCCGGAAACGCTCGGCGCGGCTTACGCCGCGCTCGCCGCCACCAAGGCGCCGGTCACCGTCATCAATGACAGCCCCGGCTTCGTGGTGCAGCGGCTGCTCGCCATGATCGTCAACATAGGCACTCGCATCGCCGAACTGCGTATCGCGGCGCCCGCCGATATCGACACCGCGGTCGAGCTCGGACTCGCTTATCCGAAGGGTCCGCTCGCCTTCGGCGACGCGCTCGGACCGGCGCGCGTGCTCGCCGTGCTCGACGGCATGCACGCCATCACGCACGATCCCAAATACCGCGCCACCACCGTTGAAACAAAGTGAGGCCCGCAACAATTCTGCAGCAATTTTGTCATCGGGCCGGGCGCGCCGGGCGTCCGGCCTCTTTCATTGTCGAATTTAATCGAATGATTTGAATGGGCTATGCGCGGCCGGGCGGTCGTGGCGGGCGCATCACAAAGCCGCCAGTCCACAAGCGAAGGTCCGGTTCAAGGTTGCTCTGGCGCAAGCGGAGTGGAACAATCCGCCGGCTTGTTCGTCATATCGGCGAGTGCCGCAACACGTTCCCGACAACCGCCACAGTCCCGAAACCACCATTTCCCCGACAAGAGCAATGGAGGCAACGATGGCGCGCACCGCAACCTCTTCGCTTCCGCGCGAATCCGCCGGCGTCGGCGCATCGTCGGTCGAGGCGCTCGACGCAAACCGCGCGCGCTGGCTTGCCACCTTCCGCCGGGTACGCGGCGAGACGGAAGCGCGTGCCGCGCACCTGTCGCCGGAAGACCAGATCGTGCAGTCGATGACCGACGCCAGCCCAACCAAGTGGCATCGGGCCCACGTCACCTGGTTTTTCGAGACCTTCCTGCTCAGGCCGAGCGATTCCAGCTATACGATTTACGACGAGCGCTTTCCTTTCCTGTTCAATTCTTATTATGTCGCGGCCGGCCCGCGTCACGCGCGCCCCCAGCGCGGCATGATCACGCGGCCCGACCACGCGGACGTCACCGGGTATCGCGCCCACGTCGACGCCGCGGTGGAAAAGTTGATCGCGGGCGTGCCGGCGGCGCAGGCCGGCGAAGTCTTCCGCATCCTGGAGATCGGCCTGCATCATGAGCAGCAGCATCAGGAGCTGCTCATCACCGACATCCTGCATGCCTTCGCGCAGAACCCGACCGATCCGGCTTACGATCCCGCCTGGCAGCCGCCGCGAGCCGCGCAGGGTCCGCGCGGTTTCGTCGATGTGCCGGCGGGCATTCACCCGATCGGCTACGACGGCGAGGGCTATTTCTTCGACAACGAGACGCCGCGCCACGATGAATTGATTCCGCCGATGCGCATTAACCGGCATCTGGTCACCAACGCGGAGTGGGTTGAATTCATCGACGCGGGCGGCTATGCGACGCCCTCGCTCTGGCTGCAGGAGGGCTGGGCCATCGTTCAGGCGGAAGCCTGGCAGGCCCCCGGCTACTGGCGGCTTCAGGACGGGGCCTGGCATTCGATGACGCTGGCCGGCCTCAAACCCATCGATCCAGCCGCGCCTGTCATGCATGTCAGCTATTACGAAGCGGATGCCTTCGCGCGTTTTGCCGGTAAACACCTGCCGAGCGAGGCGGAATGGGAGGTTTCGGCCCGTTCCGGCCTGCTGGCGGACGGCTTCGGTATCGCTTGGCAGTGGACCCGCAGCGCTTATCTACCCTATCCAGGATACCGTGCCGGAGACGGAGCGCTCGGCGAGTACAACGGCAAATTCATGGTCAGCCAGATGGTGTTGCGCGGCTCGTCGCTGGCGACGCCGGAGGGTCACGAGCGCGTGAGTTACCGCAACTTCTTCTATCCCCCTTCGCGTTGGCAATTCAGCGGCGTAAGGCTCGTCGCGTTCGACGCCTGATCCGGCCTCGGACGGTCGACGCAAAAAGGTCATGTCAGGAGGACCGATGGTCGCCCTTGCTCGTTCATCACAGTCGCATTCGGCGAGCGAGGAGGAGTCGGCCTTCGCCGCCGACGTCCTGCGCGGCCTGAACGCGACGCCAAAGCGCATTCCGGCGAAGTATTTCTATGACGATGCCGGCTCGCTGCTGTTCGACCGCATCACCGATCTGCCGGAATATTACCCGACGCGCTGCGAGATGGGCATTCTCGAAGCGAAGGCGGAAGAGATCTGCAAGCTGATCCCGGAAGGCGCGGCGCTGGTCGAGCTCGGCGCCGGCTCCAACAAGAAGGTGCGCATCCTGCTCAAGGCCGCGCCGCATATCGGGGTCTACGTGCCGGTCGATATCTGCGGCGAGATGATCGAGCGGGAGGCGGTGGAACTGCGCCGCTATTTCCCCAAGCTCAAGGTCGCGCCGGTTACCGCCGACTTCACCAAGGAATTCGAGCTGCCGGAAGCGGCGCGCGAGGCGTCCGCACGCGTCGGTTTTTTCCCGGGCTCGACCATCGGCAATTTCGAGCCGCACGAGGCGGCCGCGTTTCTCAACAACGTCGGCAAAATCCTCGGGCCTGGCGCCGCCATCATTATCGGCGTCGACCTCATCAAGCCGGTCGAGGTGCTCAAAGCCGCCTATAACGACAAGTCCGGCGTCACCGCCAAATTCAATCTCAACCTGCTCAAGCGCATCAATCGCGAGCTCGGCGGCACCTTCGATCTCGGCGGCTTCGAGCACCACGCCATCTATAATCGCGAGCGCAACCGTATCGAGATGCATCTCGCCAGCCTCAAGCGGCAGAAGGTGAAGGTGGCCGGCGAATGCTTCGATTTCCGCGCCGGCGAAACCATCCACACCGAGAACAGCTACAAGTACAGCGTGGAGTCGCTGTCGGCGCTGGCGCGCGGCGTCGGCTGGCAGCCGCTGAAGGTGTGGACCGACGCGGACAAATATTTCTCGATCCAGGCCTTCAAGCTCGAGCCCGAGGGCACCGATGGCAAGGCCGGCAAGGCGCCCGGGCTCGCGCTGGCGCGTGCGCCCAGGAATGACCTGTGACGGCTCTTTTCTCGCGTCCCGATAGCATTCTTTCCAGCCTCTGGATTCGCGCAGGCTCCCGCGCTAAGCCTTGACGTTCGCGCGCGGCGGGCGGTCCGCAAACGCCGTCGCGCCACATTCGGGTTTTCGCATCCCGAATAGTCGTGCTTGGCGAGAAGGTAGGCAGGAAACAGACCCATGAAGATCGTGAGTTTCGAAGACCGCGGCCCGCATCTCGGCGTGGTCGAGGGCGACAACGTCATCGATCTGCAGGCGATCGATGCCAGCGCGCCCACCGGGCTCGGCGATTGGCTGCGCCGCAGCAACGGCGATCTCAAGGCGCTCGCCGATCTGGCCGCCAAGGCGCCGGCCGCCGCGCGCCGTCCGCTGGCGGGGCTCAGGTTTGCCTTGCCGGTGCGCACGCCCGGCAAGATCGTCTGCTTCGGCCTCAACTACCTCGACCACGTCAAGGAAGGCCCGCAGAAGGACAACATCCCGAAATTCCAGTCGATCTTCTTCCGCACGCTCACCTCGCTGACGTCGCATCTGCAGCCGGTGATACGGCCGCAGAAGTCGATCCAATTCGACTACGAGGCCGAGTTGGTCGTCATTATCGGCAAGCGCGCCAAGCATCTCACGCTCGAGAACGCGGTCGACTGCGTCGCCGGCTATTGCTGCGGCATGGAAGGCTCCATCCGCGAATATCAGCGCCACACCACGCAGTGGGGCATGGGCAAGAATTTCGACCAGACCGGCAGCGTCGGCCCCTGGATGGTGACCGCCGACGAGTTGCCGCCGGGCGGCAAGGGCCTCAAGATCGAGAGCCGGCTCAACGGCAATGTCATGCAGTCGTCGAACACCGATCACTTTATGTTTCCGGTGGCGGAGTCGCTGGTCTATCTCACCGAGGGCATGACGCTGGAGCCGGGTGACATGCTGTTCACCGGCACGCCCTCCGGCGTCGGCCACGCGCGCAAGCCCAACCCGGTATGGATGAAGGCCGGCGACAAGATCGAGGTCGAGATCGAGGGAGTCGGTACGCTGGTCAATCCGATCGAGGACGAGAAGCTCTAGGCGCCGGGGCGGCGATTTCGGAAATTCTATTTGAAAAGGGAGCGATATGGCCGACCAACTCAACGTGCTCGTCATCTGCGGCTCGCTGCGCAAGAAGTCCTACAACGCGGCGCTCGCGCGCACGCTGCCGGAGCTGGCACCGCCGGAGATGACGTTCATCGACGCGCCCGATTACGAAGTCTTGCCGCACTACAACCAAGACATCCAGGACGTCTCCGGCTTTCCGCCCGCGGCCGAGGACTTGGCCACCGCGATCCGCGCCGCCGACGGCGTCATCATCGTCTCGCCGGAATATAACTGGACCATTCCCGGCGCGCTGAAGAACGCCATCGACTGGGTCTCGCGCATGAAGGATCAGCCCTTCGCCGACAAGCCGGTGGCAATCCAGTCCTGCGCGGGTGGGCCGTTGGGTGGCTCGCGCATGCAATATCATCTGCGCCAGTCGCTGGTTTACCTGAAGGCCTTCACCTTCGGCACGCCGGAAGTCATCGTGGCGTTTGCGCCGAGTAAGTTCGATCAGGACCTCAAGCTTGTCGACGAGACCACCCGCGGTTTCGTCAAGCAGCAGCTCGAAGGCTTCGCCGCGTTCATCCGGCGCGTGCGGGCCTGAGCGAAGACGCCCTCACGCCGGGCGACAATCCGTGCTATAAGCCCCAGGAGCCGCCTCACCCGGCGGCCGTGAGGACCAAGGCCATGACCGTATCTCCGCGCATTGTCGTGGACCCCGCCGTTCTGGCCGGTAAGCCGGTCATCCGGGGCACCCGCTTGTCCGTTGATTTCATTATCGGCCTCATGGCCGACGGCTGGAGCGAGGCCGATATCTTGCAGAATTATCCGGGGCTCACTCACGACGATATCGCGGCGTGCCTTGCTTACGCGCGCGACGTCCTGAGCGCGGAAAAGGTCTACCCGAGCGTGGCGTGAGATGCGCTTCCTCGCCGACGAAAATTTTCCCGGCGCGGCGGTGGAGCAACTTGTCCAGGACGGTCACGATGTCGTCTGGGTCCGCATCGCCGGGCCGGGCGCAACCGACGCCGAGATCATTGCGTGGGCGGCGCGCGAAGAACGCGTTTTGTTGACCTTCGACAAGGATTTCGGCGAACTCGCCTTGCATGCGGGCTTGCCATCGACATCTGGCGTCGTGTTGTTCAGGTTGCCGATGCAAAGAGCGGGTGACAGCGGCGCGTTTCTGGCGGCGCGTATTGGGCAGCGAAGCGACTGGGCCGGCAACTTTGCGGTCATCGAGCCCGGCCGCATTCGCATGCGCCCCGTCAAGTCTCGATAGCCAAACCGGGTCGGTACCCAGTCGCGCGCCCGGCAGTCCTACATTTGCACCGTCCCGCTTTCCAGCCACCTGGCGCCGGCGGCATAGAGCGCCTCCAGCGCTTCGCCTTCGAGGCCGGGCAGGTCGCGTTTGACGTCGTAGCCGACCTTGGTTTGCAGATAGGCGAGATGGCGATAGCCTTCGGGGAACTGCGCCAGCAGGGCGGGATCGAGCGTGAGTTTGCCGTCGGGCGCGACGGGATCGAGCCGATCCTTTTCGTAGATGTGCCGGCGCAGCACGATGCCCCAGCGCCCGTCGCGCTTTTCCAGGAAGTCGTAGGCGCGCCCCATGCAGGCGACGTCGCATAAGACGCCTTCGACGGGCGCGCGCTGGGTGATGGTGAGCTTGGTCTGTCCAATGGCGCGCGTGCCCGCGATGTCGGCGGTGTGGCCGCCGAGCATGTGGACGATGCGCGCGCCGCGGTCGAAGCCGTCCTGGCTCACCTTGATGAAGTCCTCGTAGCCGCCCTGGAACCAGGTCGCCCACATGGCGCCTTCTGGATGCCAGAGCGTGCGGAAGCGGTCCCACCGGCGCGCGTCGCGCCACAGCACCCAGTTTTCGACGATGTCCCGGATGGCGAGGCGGTCGGCGGTGTCGGTCATGGAGAGCCTTTCGGTTTGTGCGCTCATAGCTGATATGGAATTCGCCGTCACCGCGCGGAATGCGGGAAAGAGAGAGACGAATGCCGAGGCTCGCCGGAAAAGCCGCCATTGTCACCGGCGGTGCACTGGGCATCGGCCGCCATTACGCGCTGGCGTTGGCCGCGGAAGGCGCCAAGGTGACGATCGCCGACATCGCCGACGGCAAGCCGCTCGCCGACGAGATCGCGGGCGAGCGCCATCACCGATGTGAGCATCGCCTCCGGCGCCCCCTACAAGGGCGTGCCGCGCATGTTGCCCTATGTCACCTCCAAGGGCGCCATCATTGCCTTCACGCGCGCTGTCGCGCGAGCTCGGTGCCTACGGCATCGTGGACGGTGGATCGGTCAATAACTAGCTCCGGGGCCATAAGACAGCCCGCCACGCGGGTCAAACAGGCCCATTTCCGGCGGGCCCGGAACCGGGTATACTGGTTACAAATCCAACTATTGCGTTCGTAACGGAGGAAACCATGGCGGTCGCTGAAGCTCAGGCTGACAAGAAGCACAACATCCAAGGCGTCCGGCAGGCCTACTACGACAAGATTTCGGAGCAAAACCTCGCGCCCTTATGGGAGGTGCTGAAAGGCCTCGTCACGCCCGAGCCCAAGACCCAGATGGTGCCGGCCTTGTGGAAATTCCCCGCGGTCGAGACCTTCATGCTGGAGGCCGGCGACGTCATCACCGCCGAGGAAGCCGAGCGCCGCGTGCTGGTGCTGGAGAACCCCGGCGACCGCGGCAAGTCGCGCATCACCAATTCGCTGTTCGCCGGCATACAGCTCATCATGCCGGGCGAGATCGCCGAGGCGCACCAGCACGTCGCCTCCGCCGTCCGCTTCGTGCTCAAGGGCAAGGGCGCCTACACCGCGGTCGAAGGCGAGAAGGCGACGATGGAGCACGGCGACTTCATCATCACCGCCAACTGGGCGCCGCACGACCACGGCAATCCCGGCAACGAGCCGGTGATGTGGCTCGATGTGCTCGACATGCACATCGTCAACCATTTCCAGACGTCGTTCGCGCATCACTTCGACGAGAAGATGCAGAACGTCAGTCACGAGGACGGCGACTCGTTCGAGCGCTACGCCATGGGCGTCTTGCCGGACGGCAAGCCGGCGGTGACCAACCGCACGCCGGTGATCAACTATCCCTATAAGAAGATGAAGCCGATCCTCGAGCGGCTGAAGAAGACCGGCGACGTCGACAAGCGCCACGGCGCGCGCGTGCACTACGCCAACCCGATCAACGGCGGCCCGGTGTTGCCGACCATGGGCGCCTGGCTGTCGCTGCTGCCCGAGGGCTTCAAGGGCCAGCCCTATCGCTCGACCGACGGCACCGTGTTCTGCGTCGCCGAAGGCAAGGGCCGCACCGTCATCGACGGCAAGCCGTACGACTGGGGCGTCAACGACGTGTTCGTGGTGCCGCCGTGGAAACGCTATCACCACGAGGCCGACGGCGAGGCGGTGCTGTTCTCCATCTCCGACAAGCCGGCGCAGGAATCGCTCGGGATCTGGCGGGAAGGGGAGTGAGGTCTTCTCCCTCTCCCCGCACGCGGGGAGAGGTGAAAGAGGTTGCCGCCCGCATCGTCCCCCGCTGCGGCCGTTTTGCTGCCGGGGGGTGCTTCGAGTTGTCGACGTCAGGCGTTATG
>JARRQH010000238.1:0-5104 GCA_037381985.1 Pseudolabrys sp. | reverse complement strand
TCGTGGTGGTGCTCAAGGTGACCGAGCCGACGCCGCAATTCGGCCGCGTCATTCTCGCCGACTACCTGCCGGCGGGCTTCGAGATCGACAACCCGCACCTGGTGTCGTCCGGTGATACCGGCACGCTGCCGTGGATCACCGACACCGCCACCCCGGTGCACACCGAATTCCGCGACGACCGCTTCACCGCGGCCTTCAACCGCAACAAGAACTCCAAGCCGGTGTTCACGGTGGCCTACGTGGTGCGCGCGGTGACGCCGGGCCATTACGTGCTGCCGCAGGCGTTCGTCGAGGACATGTACAGGCCCGATCGCTTCGCGCGCACCGGCACCGGCGCGATCGAGGTCTCGGCCGCCAAATGAGCGAACCGAGCGAGGACCCCCGCGAGCAGGGGGCGAAAAAGCCGCGCCTCTGGTGGCTGCTGCGCTACGTGTTCGCGGGCACGGGCCTCGCGGCGGTGGCTTTCGTCATCGCCGCCGCGCTCTACGTCCACGCACTCGGGCCGGTGCCGCTCGGCCGCCATCTTGCCTATTCACACATCGTCGTCGATCGCAACGGCAAGCTGTTGCGTGCCTACACCACGCCGGAAGGGCGCTGGCGGTTGCCCGCGACCGTGAAGGACGTCGATCCGCGGTTCCTCAAAGTGTTGCTCGCCTACGAGGACAAGCGCTTCTACGAGCACGACGGCGTCGACCCGCTCGCGATGATGCGGGCGGCCTGGCAGTGGATCTCAACCGGCCACATCGTCTCCGGAGGCTCCACCATCACCATGCAGGTGGCGCGGCTGTTGGAGCCGCGGCGGCACCGCACCATCGAAGCCAAGCTGCGCCAGATGGTGCGCGCGCTCGAGCTCGAACGGGCGCTGAGCAAGAAGCAGATCCTGGGGCTCTATCTGACGCTGGCGCCGTACGGTGGCAATCTCGAGGGCATCCGCGCGGCCTCGCTCGCCTATTTCGGCAAGGAGCCGCTGCATCTCACGCTAGCGCAGGCGGCACTGCTGGTGGCCCTGCCGCAGTCGCCGGAATATCGCCGGCCCGACCGTCATCCCAAGGCGGCGCTGGAAGCGCGCAACATCGTGCTCGATCGTGTCGCCGAGGACCATGTGGCGCCGCCCGACGAGATTGCCCGCGCCAAGCGGCAGCCGGTGCCGCACAAGCGCCTGCAACTGCCGATGTTGGCGCCGCACGCCGCCGACAAGGTCGTGGCGATGCATCCGCGGCGCGAGGTCGACCGCCTCACCATCGAGGCGCCGCTGCAGAAGTCGCTGCAGCATCTCGCGCACGAGCGTGCGCAGGCGCTCGGGCCGCATATGTCGGTTGCCATCATGGTCGTCGATAACGCCACCGGCGAGGTATTGGCGCGGGTCGGCTCCGCCGGCTATTTCGACGAGGCGCGCGACGGCCAAGTCGACATGACCGACGCGCTGCGCTCGCCCGGCTCGACGCTCAAGCCGTTCATCTACGGCATGGCGTTCGAGGACGGCCTCATTCATCCCGAGACGCTGATCGACGACAAGCCGCAGCGCTTCGGCAACTATCAGCCGCACGATTTCGATCTCAATTTCCAGGGCACGGTGACGGTGCGGCAGGCGCTGCAATGGTCGCTCAACGTGCCGGCGATCGCGGTGCTGAACCGCGTCGGCGCGACCCGCCTCGACGCGCGGCTCACCCAAGCCGGCGCCCGGCTCGTTTTGCCGCCGGACGAAACGCCGGGGCTCGCCATGGGGCTCGGCGGCGTCGGCATCCGGCTGTCGGACCTAGTGATGCTCTATACCGGGCTCGCGCGCCTCGGCACGGTCGCGCCGCTGATCGAGCGGGTGGGGGACAAGCCCGCGCCGGCGCGCCGGCTCATGAGCCCGGTCGCCGCCTGGTACGTCGGGAACATCCTGATCGGCGCCCCGCCGCCGCGGAACGCAGCCCCCGGCCGCATCGCCTACAAGACCGGCACCTCCTACGGCTATCGCGATGCCTGGGCGGTCGGCTACGACGGTCGCCTGACCATTGGCGTCTGGGTCGGCCGGCCGGACGGTACACCGGTGCCGGGGCTGGTCGGGCGCGCCGTGGCGGCGCCCATTCTGTTCGACGCCTTCGCCCGCACCGGCTTTGCCCCGGCGCCGCTGCCGCCGGCCCCCAAGGGGGTGATCATCGCCACCAACGGCAAGCTGCCGCCGCCCTTGCGCGTCTTCAACCCGGACCGGAACGTGGGCGTTGTGGCTTCGGCGCCGCGCATCATGTTCCCACCCAACGGCGCGCGGCTGGAGCTCGACGGCCCGCGCAACGCCCCCGACCCGGTGGCGCTCAAGCTCGCCGGCGGGCGGGCGCCGCTCACGGTCATGGTCAACGGTGTGCCGCTGCCGGCGCCGCGCGGGCGCCACACGGTGTTCTTCCGGCCCGACGGGCCCGGCTTCGTGCGCCTGACCGTCATGGATGCCCGCGGCGCCAGCGATAGCGTCATGGTGCGGATTCAGTGAAAATCACGAATTTTCCCGCGAAACGGGACCATCCAGCTTTCGCCGGGGTGGGTTTTTCTCTATGGTCGCGCCGGCTCCCAACGGCAGCAAGACAGTTCTTATGACGGTCACCACGTCGGCATCGCCTCCGCCCAGGCTCTCGCTGAAGAAGAAGATGAAGTTCGCCGGCATCGGTCTTGGCGCCGTCGCCTTTATCTATTTTTTCCCGAAGCTGAGCCTGTTCTACATCCTGTGCGGCGTCTACGACGTGAGTCGCCATCGCCCGGTCACCTGGTTCGTGCTGCGGCAATATTTTGTCGGCAACGGCGTGACGACCTGGCTCTTGTCGCCGTTCAACATCCTGATGGACATCCTGACGCTGCCTTACATCAACAAGGGCGTCTATCAGCTCGCCGACCTGCCGGCGCCCTATCGCGCCGAGGTCGAGCGCCTGATCGACGTGGCGAAGCGGCAGAACCTGGTCGGTCAGATCGAAGAGCGCGCCAAGGAACTCGATCGTACCATGATCTTCTTCAAATGGTACGGCACGAACGTGGATACCTTCCTCGATACCCCGGCCTTCCACGAGAAATGGAAATATATCCAGACCATCGGCGTCTCGGTCTTCAACAAGAAGGTGTCGACCTCCAAGCATTTCGGGCCGATCCGGCCCACCTTGCGCGTGCTCTACAACCTCAATGATATCGACGACCATTCCGCCTATATCGTCGTCGGCAACAAGACCAGCTATTGGAAGGACAACAAGCTTTTCATTTTTGACGACACCTTGCTGCATCAGTCGATCAACGAGACCGACAAGGTGCGCTATTGCCTGTTCGTCGATATGTTGCGGCCGTCGCTTTTACCGGCCCTGTTGCGCCCGTTCGTCAAGCTCGTGTACTCCTTGTTCAAGGGCGCGAATTTCATCTTCTATAAAAAATGGAAAGTCATTCGGTAGTGGCGGCACCCCGCCGGGCAGGCGCGGGGCTTGGCGCCTTGCTCGACGTCGCGACCGGTTCGCACGGGCGGGCCGCGCTGCTGCTGGTGCTGTTCTGTCTCATCGCCTTCCTGCCGGGCTTCTTTCGGGTTCCGCCGGTCGACCGCGACGAGTCGCGCTACGCGCAGGCCTCCAAGCAGATGATCGAGGCCGGGCAGTACGTCGATATCCGGTTCCAGGACAAGGTCCGCTACAAGAAGCCGATCGGCATCTACTGGTTGCAGGTCGCCGCCGTGAAGACCGGCCAAGCCCTCGGCGTGCCGGATGCCAAGACCACCATCTGGCTCTACCGGCTGCCGTCGCTGTTTGGCGCCATCGGCGCGGTGCTCATGACCTATTGGGCCGCGCTCGCCTTCGTCGACCGCCGCGCCGCGATTCTGTCCGCGCTGATGATGGCCAGTTCCATCGTGCTCGGGGTGGAGGCGCGGCTTGCCACCACCGACGCGGTGCTACTGCTCACCTGCGTCACCGCCATGGGCGCGCTGGCGCGCATTTATCTCAGCCAAAGGCGCCATCCGGAGGAGCCAGCCGGTTGGCGCTGGCCCGCGATCCTGTGGACGGCGATGGCCGGCGGCATCCTGATCAAGGGGCCGCTCGTCGTTATGTTCGTGGCGCTCGCGAGCATCACGGTCTCGATCCTCGACCGTTCGGCGCGCTGGCTGAAGGCGACGCGCCCGCTCGCCGGCGTCGCCTGGCTGCTGCTCCTGGTGCTGCCTTGGTTCCTGGCGATCATCGCCAAGTCGGGCTTCCTGTTCTTCAAGGACGCGGTCGGCCACGACATGCTGGCCAAGGTCGCGAGCGGGCAGGAGGCCCACGGCGCGCCGCCTGGGCTTTACTTTCTCCTGTTCTTCGTGACGTTCTGGCCGACCTCGCTGCTCGCTGGCTTCGCGGTGCCCGCGGTATGGAAGGCACGGCGCGAGCCGGGAGTGCAGTTTCTGCTCGCCTGGCTCATTCCGTCGTGGCTGGTGTTCGAAGCGGTCATGACCAAGCTGCCGCACTACGTGATGCCGCTCTATCCGGCCATCGCCATCCTGATCGCCGGCATCCTCGAAGGCGAAGGCATGAGCAAGGCGCGCTGGCTCATCCGCGGCACCGTCGGCTGGTTCGTGTTCCCGGTCGTGATCGCCAGTGCGGTGGTGGTCGGCTTCGTGTTGCTCGACCACGATCTCGGTCTGCAGGCGTGGCCGACCGCGGGCGCGGCGGTCATCGTGGGCCTGTTTGCCTGGTGGCTCTACGAGGTCGACGGGTCCGAGCGTGCGCTGCTGCGCGCCATGGCCGCCTCCGTGCTGGTTGGCATCACCGTCTTTGCGATCACCTTTCCCGGCATGCCCTCGCTGTTCCCGAGCGAGCTCGTATCGGAAGCCGTGCACGAGACCGGCTGCAAGAACCCGCAAACGGCGGCCACCGGCTACTACCAGGAACCGAGCCTGGTGTTCCTGCTCGGCACCGACACCAAGTTTACCAACGCGGTTGGCGCCGCCGATTTTCTCAACGGTGGCGCTTGCCGGTTCGCGCTGATCGACGCGCGCAGCGAGCACACCTTCATCCAGCGCGCCAACGTCATCGGCCTGCATTACGCGCTCAGCAAGCGCATCCGCGGCTATAACATCAGCATCGGCCGGCGGGTGCGGCTGACCGTGTTCCGGTCGAATTGAATG
>JARRQH010000237.1:0-5744 GCA_037381985.1 Pseudolabrys sp. | reverse complement strand
GGCCATAGTGTTGAGTGCTGTTCCGCTGCCGCCTGAAGCGGCATTGCCTGTCGTAGTAACTCCGAATTGACAAGTTGGATCGAGAAATTTTTTGGTGAATGCAAAAGCCATAAAGCTGATTAGCGAGGTTCTGGCCGGTAACGAGCTGATGTATGTCAGTCACACCTTCTCTCTTTTCTTCTCCGGCAACTTCGCCGCTTTCCTCAGCGCCGCGTTGATGCGGCTTTGCCAGCCGCGGCCGGTGCCGCGATAATGCGCGAGGACGTCGCGGTCGAGCCGCAGGCTGACGGCATCTTTCGTCACGTCGGCCTTCGGCCGGCCGCGGCTGATCAGTTTTCCTCCCTCATACAGATCGGCGCGCTCGAACCACTCATCCGTTAACTCCGGAATCTCCTCGTAATCCTTCGGACCGAGCACATAGGCGTCGACCTTCTTCAGGTCGCTACCGACGGGCTTCGATTTGCGCGGTGTACTTTTTCTTTTCCCGGTCATTGGCCTTCCTCATTGTAAAGACGTGTCGCGCATCGCCACGTGGCGTCCAGCCGACAACGACCATGCGCCGGCGTAGATAGCCCACCGTGATCATCCGCACTTCGCCATAGTCGTGCCGATCGTTGATTTTCATTCATAATTACTGTATATACAATAAATCGGGCAATTCAAGGGCATTGTCACTTCACCGCCCCATCATCCACAACACCGCGCTCAGCACGACGCTCAGAACAATCGACGTCACGATCGGGAAATAGAACGTGGTGTTGCCGCGTTGAAAGACGATGTCGCCGGGTAGCCGCCCGAGGCCGAGCTTGGCGATGAAGGGCCACATGAGCCCCGCCAGCACCAGAATGACGCCCACGATGATCAGAAACCGTGCCATGTCGTCCTCGCCGGAATTCAAATAGGGTGCGGGGCCGGGGTGAGCAAGGCAAGCCGGAACGCGCGCAGGGAAGGGAGCCCAGATGTCCGAAACCTACAAATCCGCCCTCATCGTCGGCGCTGGCTCGGGCCTCTCGGCCTCGGTGGCGCGGGCTTTCGCCAAGGCCGGGATGTCAGTCGCGCTTGCGGCGCGCTCGCCCGCCAAGCTGGATGAATTCGTCAAGGCGACCGGCGCCAAGGCGTACAGCTGCGACGCCGCCAAACGCGACGAGGTGGAGAATCTGTTCGCCGATCTCGACAGCGCGGGTGCGACCCCCGACGTCGTCGTCTACAACGCCAGCGCCCGCGCGCGCGGGCCCTTCGTCGAGCTTGACCCAAACGAAGTACAGAACGCGCTAACGGTGTCTGCCTTCGCCGGCTTCCTGGTGGCGCAGGCGGCGGTCAAGCGCATGCTGCCCAAAAAGCATGGCGCCGTGCTGTTCACCGGCGCCTCGGCCGGCGTGAAGGGCTATGCCCAGTCGGCGCCCTTCGCCATGGGCAAGTTCGCGCTGCGCGGGCTGGCCCAGAGCATGGCGCTTGAGCTTTCGCCGCAAGGCATCCACGTCGCGCACTTTGTCATTGACGGCGGCATCAAGAGCGCGCGCCGGCCCGAACCGCCCGACAAGCCGGATTCCATGCTCGATCCCGACGCCATCGCGGAGACCTACCTGCACATCCTGCGTCAAGCTGGTGGACGACCCGGTAGCCATAGGCGTTGCCGCCGCCGATCTTGCCCGCCTCGATACGTCCCCTGATGCCGCGATGGGTCTTGATGGCGAGGTTTTTGAGGAACAAAGCGTTCATGGTGCCTTTCAGGTCGACGTGAAGCTCGTTGATCTCGCCTTCCGACAAGGTGAAGATCGTCACGCCTGCGAAGCGCAGGCGCTTGAAGACGCCCGCCACGTCCTCCTGATCACGGCTGATGCGGTCCAGCGCCTCGGACAGCACCATGTCGAAGCGGTCGGCCTGCGAGTCGGCCAGCAGTGATTGGATGCCCGAACGGATGAGCGATGCGCCGGAGATGGCCCGGTCGGAATAGGTCTCCACGACGGTCCAGCCCTCACGGGTTGCGCGTTCGCGGCACTGACGCAACTGATCCTCGATGGAAGCATCGCGCTGGTTGTCGGAGGAGTAGCGGGTATAGAGCGCAACGCGGGGCGTCGGACGGGTGGTCATCGGGGCGATCCTTTCACTCCTTGTCGGCCCCGTCCTCCAGTCCTTCGGACGCAATGGGCCGATTGTCGTTGGCGGTGGCACGCGCCGCATAGTCTTCACGCGCCATGCGACGGCCAATGATCCGGGCCAGCGTCAGAGCTACCCTGTCGATCTTGCGCCGAGTCTCCGCACTCGGGTTCTCGGCGGCCGGGCCGATATTGTCATTCGCCGGCCTAAACCGTTCCGGCTCAGTGTCGTCTTCCATGCCGTTTCCCGTATTGTCTTTCGAGACAAACAGGCATGAAGCGGTGGCAAAGCCGGAATGAAAAGACTTGATTTCCCTTCGTCGTACAATAGGCGGCAAATACTTGCGAACGGCGCCATTTGTGTAGGTCGCGCCATTCGCGTCACCTCACTCACGCTACACGCTTCAATGGACGTGCACGCTTGACCCGCTCGCGTTCCTTCGGCGTATTCAGCACCTCCCAAAGATCGCTGCGCCGCTGCACGTTGAGCCAGAAGTCGGGGCTGTTGCCGAACACGCGCGCGAGAATGAGCGCGGTCGCGGCGGTCACATTCCTACGGTTGCCGCACAATTCGTTGACGTGCTTGCGCTGAACGCCCATCGCCTCGGCGAGCGCGCCTTGCGTCAGGCCCATCGGCTGCATGAACTCTTCGGTCAGGATTTCGCCGACTGTGGCCGGCTTGCGCTTCGTGGTCAGCATGGTCTGCCTCACTCTCATCGGTAGCTGTGATCGTCCAGATAAATCCCGTCCGCTTCGCCGCGCTCGCCATCCCAGCGGAAGATCAACCGCCATTGCTGATTGACGCGGGCCGAATGGAACCCCGCCAGATTGCCGCGCAGCTTCTCGAAGTGATTGCTGGGCGGCACGCGCAAGTCCTGGTCGGTTGCGGCGTCGTCAATCATCTGGAGCTTGCGGAACAACCGGGCTTCAAGATCGGATGGGATATTGCGGGAGTGGACATCATCCACAAAAAAAGCCCGCAGCCAGTGATCCCGAAAGCCGACGATCATTCGCGTACCCTAATATTGAGGCTGTGTACCACGCTATAGCTCATATTGCAACATTCCCTGTGAATGCCCTTTCGCGCGCGATCAGCCGCCGGGGCCAAAGAGTTCATCGAAGAGATCGCCGAACCATTGCTCGAACACGGCGACCTCGGCCTCTGTAACCGGAACGGGATGGGGCCAGTCGTCGGTGACGGTCCATGTCGACATGTCGTATTTGGGCGGTCGGCCCATGGGGACATGGTATCCGAGCAGTTCTTCAAGCTGTTCCGATGCGGTCGGCGGCCTGACGCGCCTGGAGCGGGGTGCGGCTTCTGCACCGTCGTGACTCGCGGGGTCGTCAGTCATTGAAGTCGACCTCGTGACGTGGCCGCCATGCGACCGGATTGGCGATCCAGCGGTCGATGTCCGATTCGTGCCAGCCGGTGCCGTTGGTGCTGATCCTGAATTGGGCGGGGAACGTGCCCTCGGCGATTTTCCGATAGATGGTCGAGCGCGAGAGCCCTGTTCGGGCAAGCACGGTCCTGAGAAGAAAGCTGTTCAACTTCTGAAAAAGGCGGTTGAGGGTGGCAGCGCCGATGCCGCGCATGACTTGGCGGTCGCCTATGAGACTGCTGACGGCGTCAGTCGGTCTTTGGCGCGCGCATTTGAGCTAAATGTCCTAGCTGCGCTGAGAGGAGATGCTCAGGCACATTATGAAGTCGGCAGAATGTACTACCATGGAATTGGTACGCCCAGGAACCGACGATTGGCGAAGTATTGGCTAGACAGGGCCAAGACACTAGGAATTAAACATCGAGGTTCGTAGCACCGTGTTCCCTGCGTGCGGGATGATTGAAAGCTGGAGAACCCAGGGTGCCGCGAGAGCAGCGTCTGGCGGCCCATCGTTGGCGCACGGCCGTGGGCGGCAGGATTCTCGGTTTTCTGGTCGGCGCCATTAGCGGTTTATTCAAGAGCAGCCTTCAAATCTCGACCGTCAGCAAGTGTCGGTCTCGGTCAAAACTTGCCTGGCCATGACGGGCCCAAGCTTCCTCACGCCTCTGTGATGGCGGCGTAATGGCCCGATTCAAGCCTCGTTTACCGCCGCCGCCTAACCTCGCGGCCGACGGGGGTCTTGCGTTCATGGTCGCGGTCGTTAACGGGTATGTCTGCTTCACCACCTGTGACGCCAAGAAGGCGAAGCAGGGTGAGGACCCGTTGGCGCTGAATGGTGCCGCGCAGGACGGCAAGGATGGCTAGCACAAGAAGAGCGGCCTCGACCGCCTGTCCGCCACCGTGCTCGGCGGCGCGCTCAAGGATCTCAAAGACGCCATCGATCCGGGCAGGAAGACCGACCCGAGCAATCCGGCTGCGAGCCAGGCGCCGCCGAGCGCCTCGTCTTCATCGGTATCGCGCGTCGACATTCGAGCGTGAGAAACTAGCCAGCCTTCACCGCCACTGGCGCCGCCGCGATGCGCTCGAACAGTTGGATGCGCCGGCGGATCGGCAGCCAGTCGTAGAGATAGATCTCGATCGGCCGCCAGTTGGCCACCCAGCCGACGATGATTAGGCTTTCCTCCACCACGCGCGCGGCCACTTCGTTGGGCAAGAGCTTGGTCAGCGTCTGGCTCGCCACCAGGCACACCGCCAGCACCACCACGCCGATGCCGAGGAAACGTCGGCCGACGCGGAACAGCTCGCGCAACTCCTGTTCGGCGATGCGCGCGCGGTAACTGAAATAGTGCGCGAAGGCCTCGCCGATGCGTGCCGCCTCGGGCGCGGCCGCTTCCTCTGGCGGCAGATGCACGACGATGGTGAAGGCGGCGGCCTTCGGCAATTCGCGGGCCCAGCCGACCACGAACTCCTCGACGCCGGCGTCGAGGTCCTTCTCGCGGAAGGGCGAGGGATCGAGCGAGTTGAACAGTTGCCCGATGGCGCGCGCGCGCGGCGCCGGCTTCGCGTGCGATCTGCGGCTTCTCGTCCGACGACACCGTGGCGATGATGTGCGCAGCCCTCGCTTTGGCGAACTGGATGACGTACTGGCTGACCGATCCGGCGCCGCCGGAGACGAACACGGTCTTGTCCAGCCCCTTGTCCTTGTCAGCGTCCGCCAGCGCCACAGCGTGGATCGCGGTCATCGCCGGGATGCCGAGGCAGGCTCCTTCCTCGAAGCCCACGCCGCGGGTGGCGGCACCGCCAGTGCACGCCGGCAGCGTGATGTACTCCGCCGCCGTGCCGAACGGGCGCCGCCACTGGCCGTTCCACACCCAGACGCGGTCGCCGACGCGCGAGGGCGGCACGCCGGCACCGTCGCTCTGCGGGATGACGCGCAGCACGTCGCGCGCCGCACCCTTTCGCATTGCAACGATATTCCGCAAGAGGAGGTTCGGGCCATGCACTATCGCGTCTACAGCGGTCCCAGGGGATCGGACGACATTTCTCCGCTCGCCGAGGGCAAGATGCTGTTCAAGGAATTCGCCACCGTGGACCAGGCGCTGGCCTGGTCGTGCCACGTCGAGGGCGGGGGCCGCACGCCGATCCTGATCGAGGGCGACGACGTCACCTGGATGGACCGGCGGGCCATCGCCGACGCCCTCGGAGTCGGGCACCGGGAGCAGGTCGGCCGCTGACCGGCCGGCCGGGCCGAGGCGGGAGAGCTGCCGGC
>JARRQH010000236.1:0-5142 GCA_037381985.1 Pseudolabrys sp. | reverse complement strand
GGCGAAAGGGTTATCTTTGGTCCGGACATTGTGACCGAGGCGGAAGAAAAGGTGAAGCAAATCCAAGCAAACATCCTAGCCGCCCAATCTCGACAGAAGAGCTACACTGACAAGAGACGCAGTCCATTGGAATTCGAAGTAGGCGATCATGTATACCTTCGTGTGTCTCCAATGAAAGGTGTACGCCGCTTCGGTATCAAAGGAAAGCTAGCTCCCCGCTACATTGGTCCGTATCCTATCATCGACAAGTATGGGCCAGCGTCTTATCAAGTGGAATTACCAGCAAAGCTAACGGGAGTTCATAATGTGTTTCATGTCTCCCAACTCAAGAAGTGTCTGAAGCCTCCAGCAGATGTGGTTATCGAAGATACCATCCCACTGGAACCCGATTTGACGTACAAGACCTATCCCATTAAGATTCTCGACCAACAAGACCGAGTCACCCGCAACAAGACTACTCGGTTCTACAAGATCCAATGGAATGAACACTCCAAAGATGAAGCCACGTGGGAACGAGAGGACTTTCTAAGAGCCAACTACCCCGACTTCCTTCCATCAAGGTAACGCCCCTCCCGATCGCTTTTATCCCTTCATTTCAATCTCGGGACGAGATTTTCTTTAAGGGGGGAGGGCTGTAACACCCCGTGTTACGGAAAACCTTAATTAAGGTAATTAGCAAATAACTAGGTGCTAATACAAGCCAAAACCCGCAAGTGGCATTTCAAACTCGAGGCTCCCGCTCAAGCTGATCGAGATCCACCGCGAGGACATCGAGAGCCTGCCGGAGCTGATGGCGATCACCCGGGACTCCGCCTACAAGTTCATCGTGTTCTGCGACGACCTGTCGTTCGATTCCGACGACACCAGCTATAAGTCGCTGAAGGCCGTGCTCGAAGGCGGCATCGAGGGCCGGCCCGACAACGTCATCTTCTACGCCACCTCCAACCGGCGCCACCTGCTCGCCCGCGACATGATCGAGAACGAGCGCTCGACCGGCATCAACCCGGGCGAAGCCGTGGAAGAGAAGGTGTCGCTCTCCGACCGCTTCGGGTTGTGGCTCGGCTTCCACCGCTGCAGCCAGGACGAATACCTCGCCATGGTGAACGGCTATGTCAGCCACTTCACAATTCCGGTCGAGGAAGAGCCGCTCAGGCGCGAAGCGCTGGAATGGGCGACCACGCGCGGCTCGCGCTCGGGCCGCGTGGCCTGGCAGTTCGTACAGGATCTCGCCGGCCGCCTGGGCGTAGCATTGAAAGAGAGCGAGTAGCGCATCCCTCCAGCCGTCATCCTGAGGAGCGAGCGTGCGCAGCACGCGAGCCTCGAAGGATGACAGGCCAGGCGCCTACACATCTTGGCCGTCGCCCTTCGAGGCGCGCCTGACGGCGCGCACCTCAGGGTGACGGAGCGAAGCTAGCTTCCCAGGTACTTGCTCGGATCGACCGGCCGCGAGCCGCGGCGGATCTCGAAGTGAAGCTGCGGCGAGGTCACGTTGCCGGTCTGGCCGGAGCGCGCGATCACCTGCCCGCGCCGCACGCGCTCGCCGCGATGGACCAGCAGCGCGCTGTTGTTGGCGTAGGCCGTCACGAAATGGTCGGCGTGACGGATCAGCACCAGGTTGCCGTAACCCTTGAGCTCGTTGCCAGCGTAGGCCACCACACCGTCGTCCGCGGCTTTGATCGGCGTGCCGACCGGCACCGACAGGTTGATGCCGTCGTTGTGGGTGCCGTTGGGCTCACGCCCGAAGCCCGCGATGATGCGACCCTTCACCGGCCAATGGAATTGCGGCACGCCGCCGGCCGGCTCCGCCGTCTTGATCGCGTCCAGCGCGGGTGCCGGCTTCGGATCCGGCTCGGAGCGGGCGACGCGCGCGGTCGCGGCAGGCGCGCTCGGCTCCGATTGCGCCGGCTGGATGCGTGGCGGCGCGGCCCAGGGCGCCGGTACCGGCTGCCGCGTCTCCCGGCTTGCGACCTGCATGTTGCCGGCGGGAATGGTCACGCGGTCGCCGACTTTGAGCTTGGTGAACGGGCTGATGTGGTTGTAGTGCGCCAGCGCCGACAGTGACATGCCGTGACGGCGTGCGATGCCGATCAGCGTATCGCCGCGCGCGACAACGTGCACGCTGTGGTCGCCGCGCGGGGCGCGGGCCTGTGCGGTTTGCGCGCGCGAGGCTTGAGCCCGTGGCGCCTGCACGCGCGGAGCCGGCGGCGCCACCGACGCCGTGCGGTCACCCGAACTTGACACCCAGCGCGGGATCACGATGCGCTGGCCGACCTTGATATCGCGCGGGTTGCCGATGTGATTGACCTGTATGATGGCGGATGTCGGCACGCGATACGCGCGCCCGAGCGAGGCGAGCGTCTGCCCGCGCGCAATGGCGAGCGTCGTGCCGCCATTCCAGGTCCAGTGGCCCGACGGTTGCACCGGCTGCGGCGGTTGTGCCGGCTGCGGCGGCTGCGGCGGCACCGAGCCGGTGATGTCCCCACCCTGCGTCGCCGGCCGATAGGCGCCGAAGCCGCGGCCGCCGTCGGCGGTGCCGCGCGGACGATAGGCCGCCACGGTCTTCGGCTTGCTGGGCGCCGGCAGCGGCTGGCTGACCACGCGCCTCGACGCGGCCCGTCGCCGGGCGATCGACCCGGTCACTTCCGACTTGGGCGGCTGATAGTATTCGCTGCGGTTCGAGCCGAAACGTGCCGAGTCCGAACAACCGGCAGCAACGACCGCAACCAAGGCCAGAATGGCGACACGCGGCCAAGCGCGCGAGCTGAACGCAACGGAAAACGACATTTGATTACTCGTTTGTACGCAACCTACCTCGGGTGCGTACTAAACCAGTTACCCGTAAATAACCGTTTAATCCTTTGTGAAGCCTACGAACGCGTGGGCGGCCAGAAATTGCCCTAGAGTTCGTGCGCGGGCCCCTGCAGCAGAGGCACGAAACGCACCGCAATGCCTTCTTGGCGCGTTAAGCCCGTTTGCGATTTGGTAAGCTTAACGATCCGTTGCACGCCGCCGCGCGGCCCGAGCGGCAGCACCATGACCCCCTCGTCCGCGAGCTGATCGATCAGCACCTGCGGCACGGTCGCGGCCGCGGCCGTGATCATCATGCGGTCGAACGGCCCACGCTCCGGCACACCGACGAGGCCGTCGCCCACGACCACCTCGACGTTATCGATGCCGAGCGCGGCCAGGCGCTCCCGCGCGCGCGCGGCGAGCGTGCGGTAGCGCTCGATCGAGATCACCTCGCCCGCCAGCCGCGACAGCACCGCCGCCTGATAGCCGGAGCCGGTGCCGACTTCGAGCACGCGATGCGCGGGCTTCACATCCAATTTTTCGGTCATATAGGCGACCACGTAGG
Organism: Pseudolabrys sp.; assembly: GCA_037381985.1. Classification (GTDB taxonomy): domain Bacteria; phylum Pseudomonadota; class Alphaproteobacteria; order Rhizobiales; family Xanthobacteraceae; genus Pseudolabrys. The sequence goes on along the minus strand of JARRQH010000236.1, from coordinate 1,787 downwards.
GCTGGCTGATGGTCTGCCCGCAATCGATCGGCAGCGCGGTGTCGACATAGGCGCGCGCGGCGTCCGCGCTTTCGACGAACGACGCGCGCGGCACCGCGTCCATGGCGCGCAGCACCGCGGCGTCGGAAATCCCACGTTCGCGCAGCTTGAGAAGAAATTCCATGCGGCCGACATTGGCGTCGCCGCTCGCTCCGAAGCTCACATCCCCATCCTCTTTTCGCCGCTTTTCTAGCATGGACTGAGCCGGTTTACGGAAGCGTCGTGGCGGGCCTGACGCCCGCCGCGCGATCAACTGCCCGCCGAACGGGGGCACCGCAACCGAGGGCACGGAATGGAGAATTCCCCGCCGGCGAGACCGCGCGTGCTCGTGGTCGAAGACGAGTATCTTATCCGCATGCTGCTCGAGGACATGCTCGAGGAACTCGGCTACGACATGGCGGCCGGCGTCGGCACCATTTCGGAGGCGAGCGACGAGGCCTCGAACGGCGATTTCCACGCCGCCATCCTCGACGTCAATCTCGACGGCCAGGAGATCTATCCGGTGGCCGACATCCTCGCCGAACGCGGCCTGCCCTTCGTGTTCGTCACCGGCTATGGCGAACGCAGCCTGCCCGACCCGCACCGCAGCCGCCCGGCGTTGCAGAAGCCGTTCCAGGCCGAGCAGTTGCGCGTCGCGCTCGCCGGCCTGCTGGCGGCGGCGTGAGGCGATAGCCCCTTCCGACCTCCCCGTCATCCTGAGGTGCGAGTGCGCGAAGCGCGCGAGCCTCGAAGGATGGCGGCCGATCATCCTTCGAGGCCCGCCTGCGGCGGGCACCTCAGGATGACGGATCGCTCAAAACAACTCTGCCAACTGCGTCATGAACGGCTCGTCGGTGAGGTCGAGCTTGAGCGGCGTCACCGCGATGCGGTTTTCGGCGATGGCCGCGAGGTCGCTGCCGTGCGCGGCGCCCGACGGACCGCCGCGCGCGAAGGCGATCCAGTAATAGGGATTGCCGCGGCCGTCATGGCGCGGCTCGATGCGCAGCAATTCCTGGTCGCGCTTGCCCTGGGTGCTGACGGCAACGCCGACCACTTCCTCCGGCGTGCAGTCCGGAAAATTGACGTTGACCAGCACGTCGCGCGGTATGCCGGTTTTCAGCACACGGCGGATGAGATCGGGCGCGAACTTGATCGACGTTTCCCAGCAGGGATGGGCGCGGCTGGCGACGGAATAGGACTGCGACAGCGCGAACGACGGCACGCCGAGCACGGTGCCTTCCATGGCGCCCGCGACGGTGCCCGAATAGGTGACGTCCTCGGCGCAATTGCGGCCGCGGTTGACGCCGGAGAGCACCAGGTCCGGCAGCTCCTTCATGATATGGCGGATGCCCATGATGACGCAGTCGGTGGGCGTGCCCTTTACCGCGAAGCGGCGCTCGTCGATTTCGCGCAGGCGCAGCGGATCGTTCAACGACAGCGAATGCGCGACGCCCGACTGGTCGGTCTCCGGCGCCACCACCCAGATCTCGCCGCCGAGTTCGCGGGCGATTTTCTCGCAGGCCTCCAGGCCCGGCGCGTGGATGCCATCGTCGTTGGTGATGAGAATACGCATGCTGCTTCGGATTACTCGCTTCTTCTTTGCTCCGTCATCCTGAGGTGCCCGCCGAAGGCGGGCCTCGAAGGATGTGCGGCCATTTTCCTCGATGTATGGGCCGTCGCCCTTCGAGGCGCGCTACGCGCGCGCCTCAGGGTGACGGATCGAATCAACCTCATACCGCTCTCTCGACTTTCGTCAGCCCGCCCATGTA
>JARRQH010000235.1:0-5179 GCA_037381985.1 Pseudolabrys sp. | reverse complement strand
CAATTTCGGCAGGATCGGCTGGTCACTGCCCGCGACTGCCTTTTCCGACGGCCGCGGCCGGCGCAGGATCTGCAGGTCGCCGACCTCGAGCTTGTCGACTTCGAGCCGCTGGTGCAGCAACAGCGCCGTGCGGCTCCAGACGATGCGCGCGGTGTCGAGCTTCAGCCATACGCCGTCGCGGTCGGCGATGGTGATGTTGTGAATGGTGGCGTTCGACGATAGCGCGCCATCGACCTGGCCGATCGACACCTGCGTCGTCGGCGTCGACAGCACGCGCGACAACAAACTCGCCAGCACGCCCTTGCTGTCGTCGGCGCTGCTGCCTGCGAGCGTCGAGGCGAGCATCAGCGTCACCGCGATCGCGAGGACCGCAAGCGCACCGAAGATTGTCGATCGTTGCGCGCGCCGCATGTCAGAACGCCTGTCCAATACCGAAGTAGATGCCGTAGCCGGCGTCGCCCGGACGTGGGTTGAGCGGCAAGGCCACATCGACACGAATGGGGCCGATGGCGGTATAGTAGCGGAAACCGAGACCCGCCGCGTAGCGCAGCGGCTCGCTGAAGTCCGGATACTCCGCGCGGAACGCCTGGCCCATGTCGAGGAACGGCACCAGGCCGATGGTGTCGGTCACCCGCCAGCGCGCCTCGAACGACGCCGTGAACAGGCTGCGGCCGCCGATCACCTGGCCGCTCGTGTCGAGCGGGCTCAGGCCCCGATAGCGATAGCCGCGCACCGAGCCGCCGCCGCCGGCGTAGAAGCGGTGATTGGCGGGAATGGCATCGAGCGACGCGCCGATGACCGAGCCGACGGTGGCGCGCGCCGCCAGCACCAGCTTGGCGTCGTCGTCGACGGCGTAATAGGTCGAGCCTTGCGCATTGGTTTCCACCAGCCCGACCGACGAGCCGAAGAAGGTCGGATAGGCTGCGACGGAAGCGGTGACGCGGATACCCCGCGTCGGATTGAGCCGGTTGTCGGTGGTATCGTAGGTCACGGAGGCGGGCACGCCGATCAAGCGATAATCGATGGTACCGAGCGAGTCGGTCGTTTCGCCCTTCTCGCCAACGAGGCCGATCTGCACGGAAGATTTGTCGCTGAAGCGGTGGCGGATGGCGGCGCTCGCGAGGTTGCGCTTGACGGCGTAGCCACCGTACCGGTCGCCGCCGGTACGGTTCTTTTCGACCAGAGCGTTGAGCAACAGGTCGTTGCGCGTGCCGGCAAGCGCCGGCTTGACGAAGCTGGCCTTGAACCGGCCGCCGAGATCGGACCAGCCGAAGCTGTCGAGGCTGTCGATGAAGGACGAGTAGGTATGCGGCGGCAGGAACGCCTCGCCTTCGAAACGCAGGCTTTCGCCGCCGCCGAACACGTTGCGGTCCTGCCAATAGGCCTTCACGTCGGGACCGTCGAGGGTCGAATAACGCGCGCCGAAGCCGACGACATGACGCTTGCGGTCGGTGACGTCGACGTCGATCGGCAGCCGGCCATTGGCGTCGAGCGTCTTGGCTTCGCGGATGCGCACCGAACTGATTGCGGGAAGGCCGCCGAGAATGGATTGACGCGCCTCGGCGAGCTTGCGCGGCGAATAGAGCATGCCGGGCTCGATATAGACATGCGAGCGCACCACGCGCGGATCGACTTGCGATTGGCCGGTGATCTGGACCTTGCCGAACGCCGCGCGTGGGCCGGGATCGATGGCAATGGCGACATCCATTACCTGCTTGTCGTGGAAGACGATCGGCTTGGTGGCGGTGGCCTTGGCAAGTGGATGCCCGTTGCCGCGGAACCAGTCGACCAGCGCCGCGCGGCCGGCGCGAATATCGGCTGCACGGGCTGGATCACCGGCCGTGAGCTTGATCGCGCGCGGCGGCAGGACGCTGGGCGGAAACGGCTTGCCGGTGCGGGCGTCGGTGATGCGGACGTGGCGCAGGCGGAACAGCGGGCCGGCTTTCACCGCCACCTGGATCGGCACCCGCTTGCGGCCCCGGTAGGCTTCCGCGGCAGCGGCGGTGCCGGCCGGCGGCGACTGGCCGAGGCGCAGGTAATGCCCCGCGATCTCGATCTCGATCTTGGCGTTGTAGTACCCGGCGCCCCACAGCACATCGAGCATCGGCGCGAGGTCGCCCGCCGCGCGCTGCACCAAGCTGGCGCCGCTGATCGGCGCATTCTGCCGCAGCTTGTAGAGGGTGGAGGCTTCCTGCAGCGATTCCGTCAGCTCGGACGCGCCGGTCCAGTCGGTGGCCCCGCCGGAGACGTTGAATTTCAGCGAATAGGGCAGGGATTTCTGCGAGACCGCCGGCGGTGCGTCGCCGAACAGGCCGAAGAAATCAAACGCCAGGGAGCGTTGCGGCCACAGCAGAATTCCCACGACAAGGAAGAGACCGACGCACTGCCATATTTGCCGCGCGGCGGCGAACCACATTCCAAACCCTTATTGACGCAGCTGACATGGACACGATGGGATCGCCTGCACAATAACCACAGATGAGCACGGTGTCATAGGCCCAAGGGGGATTATTTCTTCGTAGAGGCAAGGGCTTAGTCGGCCCGGACGAGATCCTGTGGCGCAATTGTGGCTGTGCGGCAAGCCTGCTTGCTTGCGGTGCAACTTGTTGTCGGTCGCGCGCCAGAGAAAGCCTGTGCCTTGTATTGCGACCTTGCACGGGTCGCCGACTGGCCCGTCTCGAAGCATTTGTTTTGAACGTGAAGCGCTGCGCCTCAAAGGAATGGCCTGACCGATATTTTGTACCAAGCGGGTTGAGAGGCTAATGCATGTTTTCCACCGCGTCGAGCTGCGGGGGCGGCGACGCGATGGCGAGCGGTGCCGGCGGCCTGTGGCCGAGCGCGGCCGGCGGGTGTTGTCGTGGATGTGCCAATTTTCAATCACAGTCTTTGCCTTCTTCAGACTGTAGAAAATCTCGCCGTTCAAGCATTCGTCTCCAAGCTTGCCATCGAAGGACTCGCAATTACCGTTCTCCCAGGGTGAGCCCGGCTTGATGTAAAGGCTTTTCGTACCCAGCCTCGCAATCCACTGGCGGAGCACCTTGGCGATCATCTCGGGCCCGGTGTCGAAACGAATGTAGGCCGGCGGGGCCATCATATCTCGACGCTATATCTACCGGGTGCTGTCGCGCCCACCGAATGACGTTCGGGGTGGACACCTTTTGTTGCGTATGAAAATGGTGGTCACGATAATAGCGTCCATTATACGCATTTGATGCCGAGGGGCTGAGACCATGGCCGGCACTATTCTTGCCATCGATCAGGGGACGACATCGACCCGGTCGATCGTTTTCGACGCCGACCTCGCGCCGGTCGCCTCGGCGCAGGAGGAGTTCACGCAGCATTTCCCAGCGCCGGGCTGGGTCGAGCACGATCCCGAGGACTTGTGGCGCACCACCGTCGCGACCGCGAAGGCGGCCGTCGACAAGGCGGGCATCGGCGTCGGCGACGTCGCCGCCATCGGCATCGCCAACCAGCGCGAGAGCGTGGTGATGTGGGACCGCGCGACCGGCAAGCCCATCGCCAACGCCATCGTCTGGCAGGACCGCCGCACCGCCGACCGCTGCGCGCAGCTCGAGGCCGACGGCCACGGCGACATGGTGTCCGTCCGCACGGGGCTGCGCATCGATCCCTATTTCTCCGCCACCAAGATCGCCTGGATGCTCGACAACGTGCCTGGCGCGCGCCGCCGCGCCGAGAATGGCGAGATCGCCTTCGGCACCGTCGACACCTTCCTGTTGTGGCGGCTCACCGGCGGCAAGGTGCACGCCACCGACGCCACCAACGCCTCGCGCACGCTGCTCTACGACATCGCGAGCGGTGACTGGGACGACGACATGCTGCGGGTGTTCGACGTGCCGCGCGCGGTGCTGCCCGAGGTGCGCGATTGCGCCGGCCATTTCGGCACCACGGACGCCGCGCTGTTCGGCAAGCCGCTCGACGTGCGCGGCATCGCGGGCGACCAGCAGGCCGCGCTCATCGGCCAGGCCTGTTTCCGCCCGGGCATGGTCAAATCGACCTACGGCACCGGCTGCTTCATGTTGCGCAATCTCGGGGCCGAGCCGGTGGCCTCGCGCCACGGCCTGGTGACGACGGTGGCCTATCAGTTTGGCGGGAAGAGAACCTACGCGCTGGAGGGCTCGATCTTTTCCGCCGGCACGACCGTGCAGTGGCTGCGTGACGGGCTCGGTGTGGTCACCTCCGCGGCCGTAACCGAGGCGCTGGCGGTAAAGGCCGATCCCGAGCAGCCGGTCTATCTGGTGCCGGCCTTCACCGGTCTGGGCGCGCCCTATTGGGCGCCGCAGGCGCGCGCGACCGTCTCCGGCATCACGCGCGGCACCACACGCAACGAGCTGGCGCGCGCGGCGCTCGAAAGCGTGGCCTACCAGAGCCGCGACCTGCTGGAGGCGATGGCGGCCGACGCTGGCGGGGCGAGCGGGGAAGGGGTGGTCCGCGTCGACGGCGGCCTGAGCGCCAACGGCTGGGCCATGCAGTTCCTGGCCGACATGCTGGGCGCGCCGGTCGAGCGCCCCGCAGTGGTAGAGACCACGGCCGTGGGCGCGGCCTACCTCGCCGGCCACGATGCCGGGCTCTATCCGCCGCCTGAGGCGCTGGTGGAGCGCTGGCGGCCGGAGCGCCGGTTCGAGCCCCGGATGAATGACGCTGCCCGGGACGCCAAATATGCCGGATGGCAGCGCGCGATAACGCAAACGCTGGCGACCTAAGGTCGCCGTCGCGGCGCGGCCCGTCGCGCAAAAAAATCTGCAATATCAATTTATTAATCGGCCTGCATGGCGACGGGCCTGGCCGCCGTGGCGGCTGCCCGTAAAATGTGCTGTACATTCATGTGGTATTGCGAACATAGACGTTCGTATTAGGCCACGACGGTGCTCATGCAGGACGATCCGCCTTCTCATCGCGATGCGCCCACGAAGACGCTCAATCCGCGGCAGCAGGAACTCCTCACCCAGGTTCAGCACGACGGGTTCGCGTCGGTCGAAACCCTGGCCAAGCATTTCGGCGTTACCCACCAGACCATCCGCCGCGACATCAACCACCTGTCGGAACTGCAGCTGTTGCGGCGTTTCCACGGCGGTGCAGGCCTGCCGTCCAGCATCGAGAACTTCGCCTACAACACCCGGCAGAGGCTCTTTCACGACGAGAAGCGGCGCATCGCGCAGCT
>JARRQH010000234.1:0-5219 GCA_037381985.1 Pseudolabrys sp. | reverse complement strand
GGCGCCGGCGGCGCGCTCCGCCGTCAGCGCGACCATGGCCGATTTCACGCCCGGCACCGCCTTGACCGCGGCGTCCGCGGCCTCGCGCACCGGCTCCCACTGCTTGACGGCAGCGGAGTCGACGGCGATCGAGAAAAACACCTTGCCGTCGTCGGTGACGACCACGTCCGAGAGCACGCCCGCGTCCGGCAGCCCGCCGCCACCGGGGGCCTGCACCTTCGCCAGCGCCGCCAGAACCTGTTCCTTCGTCACCGCCATGATCGTCTTTTCCTTGAATTTCGCGCCGCCACCATAGGCACCATGGCGGCAGCGTCAATGCGGACGCGGCGCGACAGATGGGGCCCCAAGAGGCGTCGAAGGGTGGTTGACGCGCCCGCTGTCCCGGGCAACCTATGGCACATATGGGCCGCCGGAAGGTCCGCCAAGACATCGATCGCTGGCACCAACCGAGTTTCACAGGGAGAATAACAATGGCGAAGGTGGCGTTTCTGGGCCTGGGTGTCATGGGCTACCCCATGGCCGGGCATCTCAAGAACAAGGGCGGGCACGACGTCACGGTCTATAACCGCACCGCCGCCAAGGCCGGGAGATGGGTGAAGGAATATGGCGGCAAGTCCGCCCCCACCCCGAAGGCCGCCGCCGAAGGTCAGGACTTCGTGCTGGCGTGCGTGGGCAACGACAACGACCTGCGAGAAGTGACCCTCGGTCATGAAGGCGCCTTCCAGGCCATGGGCAAGGGCACCATCTTCGTCGACCACACCACCGCGTCGGCCGAGATCGCGCGCGAACTGCACGCCGCCGCCAAGAAGGCGGGCTTCGACTTCATCGACGCGCCGGTGTCCGGCGGCCAGGCCGGCGCCGAGAACGGCGTCCTGACCGTGATGTGCGGCGGCGAGGCCGGCCCCTTCGCCAAGGCCGAGCCGGTGATCGGCGCGTTCGCCCGCGCCTGCAACCTGATCGGCGAGCCCGGCGCCGGCCAGCTCTGCAAGATGGTCAATCAGATTTGCATCGCCGGCCTGGTACAGGGCCTGTCGGAAGGCATCCACTTCGCCAAGCGCGCCAATCTCGACGTCGAGAAGGTGATCGCCACCATCTCCAAGGGCGCGGCGCAGTCCTGGCAGATGGAGAACCGCTACAAGACCATGGTGGCCGACAAGTTCGACCACGGCTTCGCGGTCGAATGGATGCGCAAGGACCTCGGCATTTGCCTGGGCGAAGCGCGCAACAACAAGGCGCACCTGCCGATCACCGCGCTGGTCGATCAGCTCTATTCGGAAGTGCAGGCGATCGGCGGCAATCGCTGGGATACGTCGAGCCTGATCGCGTTGCTGGAGCGGAAGTAACGTCTTGCGTGTCCCGGACGCAGCAAGTCGTTGATGCGCCCGGGGAATGCCGTGTGTTCTTCCTGCCCTTATATTTTCTTGCGCATGATCTGATCCGAAAACCGGTTCCCATCCCCGATCAGGTCGGGGACAGGCTTTTTCGGGATCATGCGCGTGCACTGGGCCTCGCCGACACCGCCTCGCGCCAGCGCTGCAGGTTATCCAAGCCCTCCGGCATCGCCACCCGCGCCAGCTTCATGAAATCGACGGCGCAGAGCGCGGTGATGTCGGCCACGGTGTAATGCGCGCCGGCGATGAACTCGTTGGCCTTGAGCTGGTCGTCGAGGATCTTGAGGAAGGCGGCAATGCGCGGCCGGTTGGCTTCCGCCCATTCCGGCACCTGCGGCACCTCCAGCTCCTTCATGGCCGGATGGGTGTGGCGGAAGACGTGCGCAACCGCGAAAAACAGGTTGAGCTCGCAGCGTCGATTCCACATTTCCACCATGGCAATTTCCTTGGCCCCGGTGCCGAACAGCGGCGGCTCCGGCTGCACCGCCTCGAAATAGCGGCAAATGGCGATGGACTCCGTGATCACGGTACCGTCGTCGAGTTCCAGCGCCGGGGTCCGTTGCAGCGGATTGACCGCCGTGTACTGCGGCGTCAGGTGCTCCTTGGTGCCAATATCGATCTGTTCGGTGGGCACCGAAATACCCTTCTCGGCCAGAAAAATACGGGCCCGGCGCGGATTGGGCGCCATTTTGCTGTCGTATAGCTTCATTACGTGTCCCTTGTCGTGCCGCACGGCGCGCGCGGCTGCTTCCCCTCACCCAGCAGCCGAGCATGGCCGCCAGAGCCTGTCAAAGCCGGCCCGCGGCGGTTCATCTTTTATTAACTGACGCCTTTAGCGCCCTCTTAAGCTCGCTCTTAAGGAATTCGAGGGAAGTTGGAGCGCAGTTTTCAGCATAGCAAACGTCCCCGTTCCATGCCCGTGCCAGGCGAACAACCCGATCTCGCAGCGTTCCCCCCGGAGACGTCGCCAGTCAAGCGGCGGCTCGCCGCGCAATACGTGCGCGACGCGCGCGACCGGCTGACCTCGTCGAGCGGCACGCGGCCCGCCTTCGACTTCGAGCTGCTGCGCCAATACGCGCAGAACCGCCTCTCCGCTTCGCTGGTCATCCTGCTCTTGGTGGCGACCGTCGGCTTCCTGTCGAGCCTGTGGACCGGCGCGGTGGAAGCCGGCACCTGGACCGCCGCGGTGCTCGTCATCCACGCCGTCATCGTCACCAAGTGCAAGCAGTTCCTCGAACTGCCGGCGGCCGAGGTGTCCTACCGCAAATGGCGCATGCGCTTCATCCTGCTCGACCTGTTCTACGGGCTCGCCTGGATGTTCGTCCTGGTCCATCCGATCGGGTTCGGCGAGAATTCGAACACCTTCATGCTGTTCGTCATGTTGCTGGTGGTGGCGGTCTCCAGCATGCTGGCGTCGAGCCTGCCGATCGCGGCCTTCGCCGCCACCTTCCCTGTCACGGCGGCGATCGCGCTCGACTTCGCGCTGCAGGGGTCCTTGCGCAACTACATTCTCGCCGGCATGGCGATCACCGCGCAGGGCTACTTCGCCGCGCTCGCCTACCGACTTTATTCCACCACGCTCGCGACGCTGGAAGCGCGCGCCGAGAAGGACGCCCTGATCGGCGAGCTGGAGCAGGCCAAGGCGATCTCCGACGAGGCGCGCCGGCGCGCGGAAGCCGCCAACATCTCCAAGTCGCGCTTCCTAGCGCAGATGAGCCACGAGCTGCGCACGCCGCTCAACGCCATCCTCGGCTTTTCCGAGGTGATGAAGTCGGAAGTGTTCGGCAAGCACTCGGTTCCGGCCTACAAGGAATATTCCGGCGACATCCACAATTCCGGCGTTCACCTCTTGGGGCTGATCAACGAGATCCTCGATCTGTCGCGCATCGAAGCCGGCCGCTACGAGCTCAACGAGGAATCGATCTCGCTTGCCGGCGTCACCGAAGACTGCCACCACCTGCTCAAGTTGCGCGCCACCAACCGCGGCATCACCATCCACGAAATGTTCGAGCCGGAGTTGCCGCGGCTGTGGGCGGACGAGCGTGCCGTGCGCCAAATCTGCCTCAACCTGTTGTCGAACGCGATCAAGTTCACGCCGCAAGGCGGCGAAATCTGGCTGAAGGTGGGCTGGACCGCGTCCGGCGGGCAATACCTGAGCGTGCAGGACACGGGCCCCGGCATTCCGGAGGACGAGATTCCGGTGGTGCTGGCGTCGTTCGGGCAAGGCTCCAATTCGATCAAGTCGGCAGAACAGGGCGCCGGCCTTGGCCTGCCCATCGCCAAGAGCCTGATCGACCTGCACGGCGGCACCTTCAACCTGAAGTCCAAGCTGCGCATCGGCACCGAGGTGATCGTCACCTTCCCGCCCGAGCGCGTGGTCGCCGCCATGGCGCCGGTCACCACCGTGCACGCACCGTCGATCGTGCCCGGCGAACCGATTCTTTCGCCGAAGGAACGGGAACGCCTGGCCCGTCGACCACTGTTCCGCGCCGGCACCTGAGGCATCCGGCGGCACGCGTTGCGACCAAACGCCCTGATTGCCTTCCCGCGCCTTGGCCTTATGGTCGGGCCACGCAATTCGCCCATTCAGAGTCCGCCCTCATGATCGAGACCCCGTGCGTCAAGGTCTGCACGCTGGATGCCCGCGCCGCGCTTTGCCTCGGCTGCGGCCGCACCGTCGATGAGATCGCGAGTTGGGGCGCCATGAGCGCCGACGAGCGCCGGCGGATCATGGCCGAGCTGCCGGCGCGGCTTGCGGCCGGCGGCGGGGCCGCCCACGCGACTGCGACAGGGTGACGCCCCCGTGAGCCGCCGTCTGACCTGGTCCCTGGTCATCGGCATGGCGCTCTCGCTCGCCGTGCTGATCGCCATCACCGACACCGACCCGATCGCCAACCTGCTGCACCACGACATGGGCCCGCTGGCCATAAAGCTGGCGCTCTTGGTGTTCGTCGGTGGGCTGGTGCTGACGCTGTTCCGCGAGCGGTTCGCCAAGGCGCTAGAGGCCATGCTGTTCTGGACCGTGATCGGCCTCTTGCTGGTGATCGGCTACAGCTACCGCTTCGAGCTGCGCGACGTGTCCGACCGCGTGGTCGCCGAGTTGATGCCCGGCCACGTCGCGGGCCACGGCCGCAACGTGGAGGTGGTGCGCACGCGCGGCGGCGACTTCGCCCTCACCGTCCACATCAATGGCGCGCGCGTGCCGATGGTGCTCGACACCGGCGCGAGCTCGGTTGTGCTCACGCAAGGCGCGGCCAAGGCGGCGCATCTGCCGATCGAGATGCTCGACTATTCGGTGAAGGTCGACACCGCCAACGGCCGCACGCGCGCGGCGCCGGTCACCCTCGACAAGGTCGCGATCGGCGGATTGGTCGAGCGCGCCGTGCCGGCGCTGGTGGTGCACGACGGCGGGCTCAAGAACAACCTGCTCGGCATGAGCTTCCTCAACCGCCTGCAGAGCTGGGAAGTGAGCGGCGACCGGCTCATGATGCGCGGCACGCCGTAGGCGGCAGCCCGAGACCAGGTTTCGGGTGGCTTGCGCCGCCGCTTTCCCGTCAGTTGTTCTCGACGCGCCAAGGCGGAGAGCACCGACGATGAACCACGTCGCCAGGACCTACGGGACGGTCAGCCCCGAGCAGCAAAGAGCCATGAGCGGGCTGGCGTTCGTCCAGGGACTGGCCAGCGGCGCGCTGCCGCTCAATACGTTTGCTGAGACCCTGGGCTACGACGTGGTGGAGGCCGAAAGCGGCCGCATCGTCATCACGCTTGAGCCGACGGACGCGCATCTCAATCCATGGGGCACGGTACACGGCGGCCTCACGGCGACGC
>JARRQH010000233.1:0-5239 GCA_037381985.1 Pseudolabrys sp. | reverse complement strand
CTGCGCGATCATCCAGCACATCGCATCGCATCAGAATAGCGGCACAACGCGACTGCTGGAGGCCGGGGCTGGTGTCGGCGGGACGAGCATGGACTTGATCCCGCAACTGGACAGCTACGGAGTCGACTATCGATTTACTGATGTCTCTCAGTATTTTTTGAACGAAGCGGAGCGACGGCTGGCTTCCTTCCCATGGGTCCGCTTCGGGATATTCGACATCAATATAGATCACCTGTCGCAAGGCATAGAGCCCAACGCCACGGACGTCATTCTATGCGCCAACGTGCTCCACAATTCCCGCAGTGTCGTCGACGTCCTCGGCCGCCTTCAGGAAATTCTTGGTCCAGGCGGCTGGCTCATATTCATCGAAGCGACCAAAGACAGCTATCAGATAATGTCGTCGATGGAATTCAAGGAAGGGTTGACGGACTTTGAAGATTGCCGTCGCGACCTTGATACGACCTTCCTGACCTGCGCTCAGTGGGAGAGCTATCTGTGGGATGCCGGCGCGACGACCGTGCTCCGATTTCCAGGCGACGGTCATCCAATGTCTGGCGTTGGGCAGCATGTATTCGCGGCGCAGTTTAAGCCTGACCGGAAGCCGATATCCCCGTCGGAGCTGCGGCAGCATGCAGCCGAATTGCTGCCGGAATATATGGTGCCGGCGGAGATCCATGTTCTCGACGCCCTCCCGATTACAGAGAATGGCAAGATCGACCGCAAGAAGTTGGCCGGTTTCGCGCCGCAGCGACGAGACAGCGTTGCCTCGAAGGGGGCAGCGCCGAAGGATGACCTCGAGCGAGAGATCGCGGCGGTGTGGGCGTCAGTGCTGCGGCTGGATTTCGTCGGAACCGACCAGAATTTCTTCGAACTTGGAGGAGACTCGCTCCTGGTAGCGCAGGTCGTGGGCCGTCTGCGCGAGCGGCTACCGAGAGCGGCTACCCTCGAATGGGATGTTCTGCTGCGGCGTCTGCTGAACGAACCGACGGTGGGTTCGCTTGCTACGCTCCTGAGAAGTGCGGAAGCGCGCGGGCAAGGCGACAGCGGATTGGCGCTGATCGAAATGAAGCGCGGCCGCGGCGCCCCGACACTGGTATTCGTGCATGATGGAAGTGGGACACTGGCTCCCTACCGGTCTCTTCTTGATGCTGTCGGGGACGAACACCGCGCCCTTGGCGTAGCGATTCAAGATCCTGCGGTATTTCTGTCGAAGGATCCGACCACCGCAATATGCGATCTGGCGCAACGGTATGTTGACCAAATCGCGACGAGCACGAAGCAAGGAGAGCGGCTCCACATCATCGGATACTGCCTGGGCGGATTGCTGGCGACGGAGATCGCGAGACAGTTGGCCGACAGGAAGACCGCGATCGAGCGCTTGAGTGTCATCAGCAGCTATCGCGTGCCGTTCATGATCGAAGACGACGTGCTGGCGGAATATGTGTTCGCACGCGTCATGCAAGCGGACCCGTTTGCGCTTGGCTATCCCTCGGATGAGGCTGGCATGCAACGATTGATAACCAATGCTCTTGAACAGAGCCCTGGCCGCGTGGCGATGAATGCCCTTGAAACGGCGGCTGGTAGCATGCGCGACGAGGCATCGCTGGCGATCCTGAACCTTGCGCGCAAAAGCCAGGAAGAAAGGCTGGACGCGATCGGGCGGCTGATGCGCCATGCTGGCACTGACCTGGCATCTCCCGAGCGCGTAAGAGCCCAGTACAATCTGATCAAGCACAGTTTGGCAGCGGTCGCGCAGCACGAGGCCCGGTCCTACCAAGGTGACATGGTGTTCATTCGACAAACGGGCGAAGTTCAGGTCTTGCCCGGGATGCACGAGGATATGACCTCATATTGGACCCAGCTCTGTGCCGGCCGCTTGCAGACGGTCGATGTTCCGGGAGATCATTTCAGTTGCATGGCGACTCCGAATGTAGCTGCTGTTGCCGCCGCGCTGGGGCTCGACGACCAAAGGGCGCGCGATGGGAAGTGACCCGATCATCGGGGTCGTGGGCGGATCGGGCGCCGTCGGCGGCGCTGTTCTCCGGAACGTCGCCGGGTTCGGTGCGCTGCGTGTGAGTGGCCGGGATAGGAGCCGCGTAGCGCTGGCGTTGGCACAAGAAGCCGAAGGCTCTGGCGAGGCTTACGCGGTAGATCCCACGGATCGTCAGGCCGTCCGCCGCTTCTGCGAAGGATGTGACGTCGTCATCAACTGCGCTGGACCGAGTTGTCGGCTCCTGGACAGCGTGGCGACTGCGGCGATCGAGGCAGGGGCCCACTACGTGGATCCAGGCGGGGACGACCCGCTCCATCGAATTCTTTCTCTTAAGGAGCACCGTGGGACTTCGGTCATTCTTTCGGCGGGAATGCTTCCCGGTCTTTCCGGTCTCCTGCCGGCCAGGCTCCTTGGGCATTTCGATGCTATCGAACGCTTGACGGGCTATGCGGGCGGGCTCGACCGCTTTTCTCCCGCTGGCGCCGAAGATTTCCTGGTGAGCTTGTCGAATGGGTTTGGTTGGGGAGGAATGTGCATTCGGCAAGGCGAGATGCGCCCGAGCGACGGGCCTGCAGGCGATCAGATCAAGCTTCCTCTAGCGACTTTTGTGGCCGAGGCGCATCCCTTTGTAAGCACTGAATTCCAGCGTGTTTGCCGACGATTGGGAGTGCCGAACGGAGATTGGTACAACGTCTTTGCCGGTCGGCATGTGATTGATTTTTTGCGTCACATGCAAGGTTCGGGAGCAAGCCGCGGTTCGAATGCGAAACCGGGCGTTGTGAACGGACTTGTTGATGCGAGTGAGCTGGACGTCGCCGGGCGTACGCCGCAGCAGATCATTGTCATAGAAGCTGTGGGCCGGAAGTCGGACCGTTCGATCGTGCGCACAATCGCCGTGCGGGCAGGTTCGGGGGCGGAATTGACCGGCAGCATGGCTGCTTGTGCCGCGCTGGCGGTTCTCGGCGGTCGGACTCCCGCAGGAGTACACTATGCCGCCGACATTCTGTCCCCGGAGGTAGCGCTCGACCAGATCAAGGAATGGCAGCCAGACTTTCGATACATGGTCCTGGAAGGTGGCGCCATCGAGATTGATGAGGGCGTGTTGTGAGCCAGGTGCATTCGGATGGTTCTGAGGATTGGTTCAGGTTCTATAGCCCGAACCCCGCTGCCAGATTTCAACTCGTCTGCTTTCCTCACGCTGGAGCTGGCGCAAGCTTCTATCGGCGGTGGGCGCAGGCGCTTCCGCCGAGTGTCGAGCTCCTTGCAGTTCAGTATCCCGGTCGAGAGGACCGAATTGCGGAGGATCTCATTCCCGACATCACGGAACTTGCTCGTGCGGTCAGCGCATCGCTAAGGCGCATTGTACGAAAGCAGGTCGTCTTGTTCGGGCACAGCATGGGGGCCACACTCGCCTTCGAGGTGGCGCGCCATCTGGAACGCGAAGGCATCGCAATCACCCACCTCTTCGTATCGGCCCAAACCGCCCCGAGCCAGCACCGTAGGACGAAGTTCCATCTGCAGGGCGACGCCGTCTTGTTGGACGAGATCCGCCGCCTATCCGCAACTCCGATGGAGATTTTCGAGAACCGAGAGGTCTGCCAGGTGCTGCTGCCGGCAATTCGGAACGATTACCGGGCTATTGAGACATATACGGACGATCATTCCGGGCGTGTCTTTTGCCCGATTACGGTCCTCCTCGCCGACAAGGACACAGAAGTCACACAGGATGAAGCACGCGGCTGGAGTCGGTGTAGCCATGGCCGATCAGCAACGAGGCGCTTCTCAGGTGGACACTTCTATCTCGTGGATCAGTGGCGAGAGGTGATCAAGTCAATAGCTGACGAGCTCGGGGTTGCGAAGGACTTGCGCCCGGATGTCGTCGGTTGGCCGTCGACACCATAGCCGACGCGTCGCGAGGCGAAATAGGAGAGCAGCGAGCACGATGCCGTGCCGCGAGAGCACGGTTGTTGTCAATTGTAAACGGAAACTGTAGGAACTGCGAAATGAAGAGCCCTGAACAATGCACTGGATTGAGTGATATTCGAGAAGCAATTGACGATATCGATAGCAAGATTGTCTCCCTGCTCGGAGACCGACTTCGGTATGTCTATGCTGCCGCCAACTTCAAGCCCACCGAAGCGAGCATAGCGGCTCCTGACCGGGTCGCGACGATGATGGTAGACCGCCGCGCTTGGGCGGAGAAGTACGGCCTGTCACCGGACTTCGTCGCGGGCTTATTCAAGGACATTACGGATTGGTACATTGCGACGCAGACCGCGCACTGGCGCGCGCAGCGCGGCTCATAGCGGGAGATGCGTTATGGCTTCGGATCTCCTCGAAACTCATCTGCGTGAAGCGTTGCGTGGCGCCCGAGAGCGGGCGAGACACCAAGGCGGGCCGATACTGGCGACGGCGGGCGTGCCAATCGAATCAGGCGACTTGATATCGCTCTTCGCTTCCAGCTCGAACCGGTCATTGGCGTGCCTTTGGCTTGGGACGGGGAAGCATTCGATTTTTGGTCTTGGCGCCGCCTGGGAGATAACTGCGAGCGGTGAGGGTCGGTTTTCGGAAGTCGCGAAAGCGTGGCGGGCGCTGATTTCAGAGGCGATTGTCGCCGGCGAAGCCGGGCCGATTGCTTTGGGCGGCTTTCGGTTCGATCCGCAGCAACAAGTTTCTGATCTATGGAGAGGTTTCCCGGACGCGTCGCTGATCATACCGCGCGTTGCGGTGCGCGTGCGCAACGGCAGCGGTCGCTTGATCATCTCGGAGGCCGTCGAGGCGGACACTGACGTAGATCGTAGAACGGGCGAGCTTCTCGAGTTGTGGTTTTGCGCACAGACGAGACGAACCGCTTTCGTCGAGGCACAGTGCGTCAGGCCAGTCGCAAAGGGGCGGACTGACGCAAAGGAGCGATGGGCGGCTTTGGTCAACGAAGCTGTGGCAGCGATTGGACGCGGCGACCTGGAGAAAGTCGTGACTGCACGCACCCTGGACATGGAGTTTGCGGGTCCAATCGTGATTTCGCCGGTGTTGCGTCGGCTCCGGGAGTCAAATCCAAATGCCTGCGTTTTTGCATTTGGACGACACGGGGCCTGTTTTGCTGGGGCTACGCCGGAAACGCTGTTGATCCTGGAGAATCGGTCATTTCGGACGATGGCACTCGCTGGCAGCATCTCGCGCGGTCAGGAGCCAGAAGAGGATCGGCGCCTCGGAGAAGCACTCTTAGCGAGTGCCAAGGACCGACGC
>JARRQH010000232.1:0-5243 GCA_037381985.1 Pseudolabrys sp. | reverse complement strand
GCCAGCAGCGGCGTCGCCAGCATGCTCAAGCCCACCGCGGCGACGGCGCCGGCGGCGAGCCGCGCCGGCAGCAGCGGGCCGGCGACGGCGATCACCACGAAGGCGAATTCGCCGGCCTGCGCCAGCAGCAGCGCCACCTCGGCGGCGTCCGGGCGCGGCACGCGGAAGGCGCGCGCGACGCCATAGAGGATCGCCGCCTTCACCGTCATCAGCGCCACCACGCCTGCGACGATCCAGCCGGCATCGGGCGCCATGCGCACCACGTCGACATTGCTGCCGACGCTGATGAAGAAGATGCCGAGCAGCAGGCCCTTGAACGGTTCGAGATCGACCTCGATATTGTGGCGCACCTCGCTGTCCGAGAGCAGCAGGCCGGCGAGGAAGGCGCCGAGCGCGACCGACAGGCCGGCCAGGCCCGTCGCGAGCGAGAACACGACCAGGATCAAAAGCGTGATCGCCATGATCAGGTCGCGGCTGCCGGTGCGCAATGCGGAGCGCAACAGCGGCCGCACGACGTAGCGGCCGACCAGCAGGATGACGATCACCGCGGCGAGCGCTTCGGCGAACGGCCGGACCAGCGGCAGGACGCCGACGCCGCCGATCTCCTTGCTGCCGCCCATGATGTCGACCACAAACAGGATCGGCACCACCATCAGGTCCTGAAACAAGAGCACCGAGAGCGCGATGCGGCCGACCTGATTGGCGGCGCGGTGCTGCTCGATCAGGAGCTGCATCACGATCGCCGTCGAGGATAGCGCAAGACATAAGCCCAGCACGATGCCGGCCGGCGGCACGGCCCCGGCGAGGCGGATGCCGCCGCCGATCGCCACGGTGGCGAGCGCGACCTGGGCGAGGCCGACGCCGAGCACGTAGCGGCGCAACTGCCACAGCCGCTGCAGCGACAGTTCCAGCCCGAGCAGGAACAGCAGCACGACGATGCCGAACTCTGCCAACGCAGCGCCCTGCTCCGGATTGTCGAAGGTGACGTAGGTAAGCCACGGGTGTGCGCCAGCGAGGCGGCCGAGCCCGTGCGGCCCGAGCACGACGCCGGCGATCAGGAAGCCGAGCACGGTGCCGATGCGCGCGCGATGGAACAGCGGCACGATGACGCCGGCGACCACCAGGAAGATGATGAGACCCTTGAGGCCTTCCGCGTGCAACACGACCGATGCTAACCTCAATTTAGCGGCTGGACATATTCCAGCCTGCGGTAGCCTCTCAAAGGGGGCGATTCAGCGCTAGGCCCTTCGGGCAGCGGCGCCCTCCAGGCGGAACGGCCCCCACCTCTTACCCTCGCATCGCAGCCAAAAAGCGGAGCTTTGCCCATGAGTGGTTCGTCACCCTCGTTTTTCGTTATCACCGGCGGGCCAGGGTCCGGCAAGACGACCCTGATCCAGGCGCTGGCGGCGGCGGGCTACGCCACTCAACCGGAGGCCGGGCGGCGCATCATTCGCCAGCAACAGGAAACAGGCGGCCGCGCTTTGCCGTGGATCGACCCCCTCGCCTTTGCCAAAACCATGCTCGTCTACGATCTCGAATCGTACGCCGGAGCGGGCAACCTCCCCAGACCGGTGTTTTTCGATCGCGGTATCCCGGACATCGTCGGTTACCTGCGGCTCGAGGGCATCCCTGTGCCGGCCCCCGTTCTGCAAGCCGCCAATAGCCACCGCTATCAACCTCACGTATTTATTTGCCCGCCATGGCCAGCCATCTATGCCGCCGACAATGAACGGAAACAGACGCCGGTTGTGGCCGAGCGCACCTATGAGGCGATGGTCGAGGTTTACACGGCGCTCGATTACATGCTGATCGAGATTCCGCGTGTGCCGGCGGCCGAACGCGTCCGCTTTGTGCAAGACTTTTTGCGCGACAACGCTGGCGCGCCCCCCTAACCGGCAGACGGTACTTGTTATTGCCTCAACCGAGCACCCACGCCATCGCATCATAGGGTGGGCGGCCGGGATCCTGGCCCTCGCCGGTGACGGCAAAACCCAGCCGCGCGAAATAGGCCCGGTTGGCGGGCAGATTCTGGCGCACGCGCAAGGTCAGCCGGGCGAGCCCCGCCGCCCGCGCTTCGGCAGCCGACGCCTCGACCAGCGCACGGGCGACGCCCTGTCGGCGCCACGCGGGCGCGACCGCCAGCCGCGTGAGATAGAGCGCGTCACCCTGCCACGCGGCAAAGACGCTGCCGATCAGCCGGCCGTCAGCGCGCGCCACCAGCGCAAAGCCGTCGCGCAGGCGTCGCGCGACATCGTCGATTGTTTCGCTGAGTACGCTCGAGGGCGGTTGCAGGCCGGCGAAGGCGCCGTGCACAAGCTCGAGAAGCTCGTCGAGCCGGTCGCTGGAGGTCCAACGCGAGACGGCTTGTGCGTCCACCGCCACGGTCAGCCCGCGAGCGCCGCCTCGACCGCCTTCAGCGCGTCCTCGGCCTTGGCGCCGTCGGGGCCGCCGGCCTGCGCCATGTCGGGCTTACCGCCGCCGCCCTTGCCGCCCAGCACCTCGGAGGCCTTGCGCACCAGATCGACGGCGGAGATGCGACCGGTGAGATCGGGCGTGACGCCAACGACGATGCTGGCCTTGCCGTCCTCGCTGGTGGCGACCAGCGCCACGACGCCGGAGCCGAGCCGCTTCTTGCCTTCGTCGGCGAGACCCTTCAGCTCCTTGACGCCGATGCCGCTGACCGCGCGCGCCATCAACTGCACGCCGTTGACCTGGCGCACGCCCTCGTCGGCGCCGTCGGCCCTGGCTCCGCCGCCACCCATGGCGAGCTTCTTGCGGGCGTCGGTGAGCTCGCGCTCGAGCTTCTTGCGCTCTTCGAGCAGCGCGGCGACGCGCGCTGGCATATCGTCGGGCGTGACCTTCAGCTCAGCCGCGGCGGTCTTGATGAGCTGCATCTGGTCGTTGGCGGCGTGACGCGCGGCGCGGCCCGTAAGCGCCTCGATGCGGCGCACACCGGCGGCGACGCCACTGTCGCCTAGCACCGAGATCAAGCCGATGTCGCCGGTGCGCTTGACGTGCGTGCCGCCGCACAGCTCCACCGACCAGCCCATCGCATTACCCGTCGGCTCACCCATGGCCACCACGCGCACCTCGTCGCCGTATTTCTCGCCGAACAGCGCGCGTGCGCCGGAGGCGATGGCGTCGTCCTGCGCCATCAGCCGCGTCGTCACCGGCGCGTTCTGCAAAACGATGTCGTTGGCGATGTCCTCGACGCGAGTGAGTTCTTCCGCGCTGATCGGCTTCGGGTGCGAGAAGTCGAAGCGCAGCCGGTCGGGCGCCACTAATGAACCCTTCTGCGCCACGTGATCGCCGAGCACCAGGCGCAGCGCCTCGTGCAGCAGGTGCGTGGCGGAATGGTTCTGGCGGATGCCGGCGCGCCGCGCGTGATCGACCTCCAGGAGCAGCGGATCGCCGACCTTGAGCGTGCCTTCCTTGACCGTGACGAAGTGGACGAACATGTCGCCCGCCTTCTTCTGCGTGTCGGTGACGAGCGCCTTGACGCCCTCGCGCCGCATCTCGCCCTTGTCGCCGACCTGGCCGCCGGACTCACCGTAGAACGGCGTCTGGTTGACCATGACGGCGCCGCTCTCGCCGGCCTTCAGCTCGGCGACTTCCTGGCCGTCGCGCTCGAGCGCGGTGACGATACCCTCGGCGCTCTCGGTTTCGTAACCGAGGAACTCGGTGGCGCCGACCTTCTCGCGCAAGCCAAACCACACACCCTCCTGCGCCGCCTCGCCCGAGCCCGACCACGAGCCGCGCGCCTTCTCGCGCTGGCGCTCCATGGCGTCGTCGAAGGCGGCGAGATCGACGCCGATGCCGCGCGCGCGCAGCGCGTCCTGGGTGAGATCGAGTGGAAAGCCGTAGGTGTCGTAGAGCGTGAAGGCGGTGTCACCGTCGAACATGTCGCCCTGCTTCAGGCTCGCGCTCTTCTCGTCGAGGATCGAAAGCCCGCGCTCCAGCGTCTTGCGGAAGCGGGTTTCCTCCAACTTCAGCGTCTCGGTGATCAGCGCCTCGGCGCGGATCAACTCCGGATAGGCCTGGCCCATCTCGCGGGTGAGCGCCGGCACCAGCTTGAACATCAGCGGCTCTTTGGTGCCGAGCAGCTCGGCGTGACGCATGGCGCGGCGCATGATGCGGCGGAGCACGTAGCCGCGGCCCTCGTTCGAGGGCAGCACGCCGTCGGCAATCAGGAACGACGAGGCGCGCAGGTGGTCGGCGATGACCCGGTGCGAGGCCTTCTGCGGGCCCTCGGAGTCGACGTTGGTCAGATCCGCGATGGCGCGGATCAACGTCGCGAACAGGTCGATCGCATAATTGTCGTGGGTGCCCTGCAAGACGGCGGCGATGCGCTCCAGCCCCATGCCGGTGTCGATCGACGGCCGCGGCAGCTCGAGCCGCTGGCCGACCTCGAGCTGCTCGAACTGAATGAACACGAGATTCCAGATCTCGATGAAGCGGTCGCCGTCCTGGTCGGCGGAGCCGGGCGGGCCGCCGGGGATACGGTCACCATGGTCGTAGAATATCTCCGAGCACGGCCCGCACGGGCCGATGTCGCCCATCTGCCAGAAATTATCGGAGCCGGCGATGCGGAGAATTTTCGACTCCGGCAGGCCGGCGACCTTCTTCCACAGATTGCAGGCGTCGTCGTCGTCGACATAGACGGTGGCAAGCAGCTTCTCCTTCGGCAGCCCGAATTCCTTGGTGACCAGGTTCCAAGCGAGTTCGATGGCGCGCTCCTTGAAATAGTCGCCGAACGAAAAGTTGCCGAGCATCTCGAAGAAGGTGTGGTGGCGCGCGGTGTAGCCGACGTTGTCGAGATCGTTGTGCTTGCCGCCGGCGCGCACGCATTTCTGCGAGGTCACCGCCCGGTTGTAGGGCCGCGTTTCAAGGCCGGTGAAGACGTTCTTGAACTGCACCATGCCGGCATTGGTGAACATCAACGTCGGGTCGTTGCGCGGCACCAGCGGCGACGACGCCACGACCGCGTGGTCGTTGCGTTCGAAATAGTCCAGGAAGCCCTTGCGGATATCGTTGACGCCACTCATGAAAACGCCGCTCGCCGTCCTTTGTCGCCCTGTTATCGCCCCGATCCGGCGCGCCCCGCGGGCCGCCGCCCAAGGGCGATCCGGAGGGCCATAAATGCCCATCCGGCTTGGATTTTATCCCGTCGCTATTTAGCGGCGGGGGGGCGATGTGTCCAGGAAGGGGGGCAAGACCTCGCCGCCCTTACCCGCTCCCCTTGT
>JARRQH010000231.1:0-10224 GCA_037381985.1 Pseudolabrys sp. | reverse complement strand
CGCGCGCAGCGTATCGTCCTTGCGGTCGATATCCTTGTCCATGGCGATGAACCATTGCGGCGTATTGCGGAAGATGATCGGCTTCTTGGAGCGCCAGGAATGCGGATACTGGTGCTTCAAGCGCCCGCGCGCGATCAGCATGCCGGCCTCGACCAGCGCCTCGATCACCGCCTTGTTGGCGTCACCCGTCTCGCCCTTGTCGTTGATGACGCGCTTGCCCGTGAAGCCGGGCGCGGCCTCGGTGAAGGCGCCGTTCTCGTCGACGGTATAGGGGATGGACGTGTTGATGCCGCGCGCTTCGAGATCGGCCTTGTTCTCAATCCAGACGTCGAAGTCCTCGCGGCCGTGGCCGGGCGCGGTGTGGACGAAGCCGGTGCCGGTGTCGTCGGTGACGTGTTCGCCATCGAGCATCGGCACGGCGAAGTCGTAGCCCTTGCCGGCAAGCGGATGCTTGCAGACCATCGCGCCGAGCAAGCCCGCCGGCACCTCGGCCACTTTCTCGTAAGCCGCAACGCGTGCCTGTTTGAAAACGTCTTCCGCGAGCTTTTCGGCCAGGATGAGCAGATCGCCAACCTTCGCCCAATTCTCCGGCGCGGCGTCGGTCACCTTATAGAGACCATATTCGATCTTTGGCGAGAACGAGATCGCGCGGTTACCGGGCAGCGTCCAAGGCGTGGTGGTCCAGATGACAACCGAAGCTGATCTCAATTCTGCAATCTGCTGCCATGCCCCGCTCAGTTCATCGCTCGAGACCATACGTTCAGTGCCTGCGGCGATGACCGGAAACTTCACCCACACCGTATCGCTGGTATAATCCTCGTACTCGACCTCCGCCTCCGCCAGCGCCGTCTTCTCCACCACCGACCACATCACCGGCTTGGAGCCGCGATAGAGCGTGCCGTTGGCCGCGAACTTCATCAGCTCGCGCGCGATCTGCGCCTCGGCCGGGAAGCTCATGGTCATATAGGGATGGTCCCAGTCGCCCTCGACGCCGAGGCGCTTGAACTCCTCGCGCTGCACGTTGAGCCAATGCTCGGCATAGGCGCGGCATTCCTGCCGGAAGGCGATCATCGCCGCCGGGTCGGAGAAGTTCGGCTTGGCCTTGCCCTTGGCGCGGTAGTTCTCTTCCTCGATCTTCCACTCGATCGGCAGGCCGTGACAGTCCCAGCCCGGCACGTAGTTGGAATCGAAGCCGAGCATCTGCTGGCTGCGGGTCACCAGGTCCTTGAGGATCTTGTTGAGCGCGGTGCCGATATGGATGTTGCCGTTGGCGTAGGGCGGCCCGTCGTGCAGGATGAACTTCGGCCGGCCCTTGGATGCCTCGCGCAGGCGGCCGTACAGGCCGGCCTCCTGCCAGGATTTGAGGATTTCCGGCTCCTTCTTCGGGAGGCCGGCGCGCATCGGGAAGTCCGTCTGCGGCAGGAACAGGGTCTCTGAATAATCGCGCTCTTTCGACATGGGGCGTGTACTAGCAGGCCGATTCGGCGGCGGAAAGCCGGTTTTGCGGGGGTCAGACGGCGCTAGGACTAGCCGACGTAGCGCGGTTCAGTCCTTCCAAAGCGGACGGCGCCTCATCAGCGCCTTCAGCTTGGGTCCGGCTGGCGGCGGATTGTCTAAGAATCGGACAAGCGCTTCATATTGATCGGGTTCCAGCACAAACGGCTCGCGTTCGTGCAGTCGCTCAAGCCAGTCGGCGCGGTGTTCGGGATTGGGGCTCATAGCCTGGCTCCGGTTTGGACGGCCCCTCAAAGGCCGCAACCGTGTTCTGCAGCCGCCCTATTAACACAAGCGCGGCAAGCATTGTATGCCGCCAACAGGCGTACTTCGAGCCGCCACCATTGGTGCGGCCGCCGTTGCCTCAAACCGTCTCCAGCACCGGAAAGGCCCCGGCGGCGCGGGCCAGCGCCTCGCGGGCCTTGGCGGCGTCGAGGTCCATCTGGCGCATCAGGGCCTCGACCGTGTCGAATTTCAGCTCCGGCCGGATCCAGCCGATGAAGGCGACCTCGATCACCTTGCCGTAGAGATCGCCCTCAAAATCGAACAGGAACACCTCCAGCAGCGCGGCGCCGTTGTCGAAGGTGGGCCGGCGGCCGAAGCTCGCCACCCCGTCATGAAGTTCGCCGTCGACCCGCACCCGCACCGCGTAAATGCCGTGCTTGAGGCCGCAGGCCGGCTCCAGCGCCATGTTGGCGGTGGGAAAGCCGAGATCGCGGCCGCGCTTGTCGCCGTGGATCACCTCCGCCGTCACGAACCACGGGTAGCCAAGCAATTCAGTCGCCTCCACCACCCGGCCGGCGTTGAGCGCCTGGCGGATCGCGCCCGACGAGACCGGCCGGCCCTCGTCCTCGAGCGGCGGCACCACCTCGACGGGGAACCCGAGCCGGGCGCCCTGCTCGCTCAGGTAGGCCGGCGATCCGGTGCGGTTCTTGCCGAAATGGAAGTCGAAACCGATGGCCGCCCCGCCGATCTTGAGCCGCCCGGCCAGGATGTCGCTGATGAAGTCTTCCGCCGGGGTGGCGGCCAGCGCGGCGTCGAAGGTCATGACCACGGCGCCGTCGAGCCCGGTAGCAGCCAAAAGCCGCAATTTGTCAGCGAGGCTGGAGAGCGCGAACAGCGGCTCCTGCGGCCGGAAGAACTGGCGCGGGTGCGGCACAAAGGTCAGCGCCGCCGCCGGCCGCCCAAGCGCCCGGGCGCGCGCCAGCGCGGCCCCGATCACCGCGCGGTGGCCGCGATGGACGCCGTCGAAATTGCCGATCGCCACCACCGCGCCGGAAAGCGGCCCGGGCTCGATGGTCGCGCCGGCGCCCTGGGCGACGTGAAAAGTCTCGTCGGTTCGGCTCATGGTTCGGTTCACGGGCGGGTCGGATCGCTCAAAACGAGGTTGCGGCGATGCCTATCACGATGCGGCGTTAGGCGCAGGTCAGAGTTAAACCGGTGTTAATGAACTTTCAAATTAACGGCTTATTCAAACCACGTTGCTAGCTTCCCGCCATTCCCGGCCGCGTTGCCGGAGGGCCTCTCATCGGGGTGAGATACCATGGCTCTCGATCTGTCGATGCCCGTCCTGGTGGTGGACGATTACAACACCATGATCCGCATCATTCGCAACCTGCTCAAGCAGCTCGGCTTCGAGCACGTCGACGACGCCAACGACGGCGCCGCGGCGCTCGGCAAGCTGCGCGAACGCGAGTATGGCCTGGTCATCTCGGACTGGAACATGGAGCCGATGACCGGCTACGACCTGTTGACGCAAATGCGCGCCGATCCCGAGTTGCAGCGGACGCCGTTCATCATGGTGACGGCGGAATCGAAGACCGAGAACGTGCTCGCCGCCAAGAAGGCCGGCGTCTCGAACTACATCGTCAAGCCGTTCAATGCGCAGACGCTGAAGAGCAAGATCGACGCGGTGTTCGGCGTCGTCGAGGCGCCGGCGGCTTAATTCAAGCGTGTCGTCCCCCGCCAAAGCGGGGGCCTAGTAATCCCAGCAAGCGCCGTGACGACTAGATCGCCTGCTTTCGCGGGCGATGACGGCAGAATTTGCATTCTCACCACACCAGTTGCCGCATCACCGCCTTCGGCACGTCGCCGGCGGCGACGAAGGCGCTGTTGAGCGCGGCGGGATCGGGCTTGTCGCGGCCGCCCAGCTCCTCGGCGTGAATGCCCGCCGTCACGAAGAGGAAGTCGATGCCGGCCGCGCGCGCGCCTTTCAGATCGGTGCGCAACGAATCGCCGACCGCCAGTACGCGCGACAGCGGCACCTCGCGCCCGAACGCTTCCGCCGCGCGCGCGAGCGCCATGTCGTAGATCGGCTTGTAGGGCTTGCCGGCGTAGAGCACCTCGCCGCCCATGGTGGCGTAGAGGTCGGCGAGAGCACCCGCGCAATAGACCAGGCGGTCGCCGCGCTCCACCACCACGTCCGGGTTGCCGCAGACCATGAACAGCTTGCGCGCCAGCATCGCCTGCAGGCGATCGCGGTAGTCGTCGGGCGTCTCGACGTCGTCGTCGAGGAGCCCGGTGCAGACCACGTAGTCGGCGCTCTCGACAGGCGCGAACTTCGCGTTGAGCCCGCTAAAGACCGGACGATCGCGCTCGGGCCCGAGGAAGTGCAGGCTTTTTCCCCGCCGCGCCTCGATCACGCTGCGGGTGACGTCGCCCGAGGAGACAATGGCGTCATAGGCCTCCGGCGGCACGCGGAAGTGCTTGAGCTGGCCCTCGACCGCCTCGCGCGGCCGCGGCGCGTTGGTGATGAGCACGACCGCCGCGCCGCGCGCGCGGGCCCGCATCAGCGCGTCGCAGGCCACGGGAAAGGCGGCGATGCCGTTGTGCACCACGCCCCAGACGTCGCACAGCAGCACGTCGTAGTCGGGCGCGATTGCCGAAAAATGCGGCAGCAGGGTCGGCGCGGTGGCGGTCATACTAGGAGTCTCATGCGAACGGTTAGCGGCCGCGCCGGAATTCCGGAGCGCCGCCGCTATCGCATCGCCATCTGACGCTGGCAAGTCAAGCCGGCGGCGCGCCGGCGCCCACGAGTTCGCCCGCCTGCGCCACGTCCGCGTCGCCGGTCGACCGCAGCGCCTCGGCGCGCACCGGCCGCGGCGGCGAGAACAGGAAGCCCTGGCCGAAACGCACGTCGTAGTCGAGCAAGTCGACCACCATGCGCTCGCTCTCGATGTGCTCGGCGATGAGGTCGATGCCGGAGCGCGCCAGCAGATCGGCGAGGTCTTCCGGGTGGATGTCGCTCTGCGCGCCGGCGACCTGGTTGAGCAGCAGCTTGGCCGGCGCCTTCAGGAAGCGGATGCCGTTGTCGGCAAGCTCGCGCGGCTCCATGCGCAGGTCGGCGATGTGATCGAGCGAGAAGCGGAAGCCGAGCTGCGCCAGCGCGCCCAGGCTCTCGCGCTCGATCGGTCCGAAGCTGCGATAGTCCTGCTGGGCGAACTCGAAAGTGAGCGCGGAGGCAAGCGCGCGGTTGGCCTCCATGAAATCGAGCATCTGCTTGAAGTAGGCGGCGTCGGTCAGCGTCGCCGGGCTGATGTTGCAGAACACGCCGACGTCGTGGTTCTTCATGCGCAGGCGACGCGTCACCTGCACGCAGCGGAACAAGAGCAGGTTGTCGAGCCGGGGCAAGAGGCCGGCGCTGTCGGCGAACGGCAGGAGCGGTTGTCCACGACCGCCTGCGCCCCGAGTTCGATGATCTCCTCGCGGCTCAGCCCCTGACAGCGCGGCACGCCGCTCACCGTGTCGCGCTCACGCAGCGGCAGCGGATCGGCGGCGGCGGCCGCGGCCAGTTCGCCGCCGCCGTTGAGCGGCGCGGTGGACGCGCTGCCGATGGCGGCCTGATGCAGCAGCGTCTCGTGGTGGGCGACCGAGTCGGCGAGTTGCTGCACCAAGAGCCCGAGTTCGCCGATCTCGGAGGCGAGCGGATCGGTGGCGCTGCGCGCACGGTTGAGCGATGTGTCGATGCGCCCTTCCACGGCGCTGAATCGGCGCGTGAGCTCGGCCACCTGGCGACCGAGGTCGGCGGTGCCGCGCGACAGGTCGGCGATCTGGTCGCCGAGCTCGCGGCGGTCGCGCAACCGGTTGTCGATGGTGTTGTAGAGCACCAGGCCGACCAGCACCGCCATCGCCACAACGCCGGCGGTGCTCGCGTCAAGCGCCAGGGCAAGGTACGCCACCGCCCCGATAGAGCCAGCGATGAGCACCATGCAGACGACGACGAAGATGGCACCGATACGAAGCATTGGGCCGTTTCCAAGACGGCTTGCGCCGGACACAAAAAGCGACGACAGGCGGCCGCGATTCGGACCGCCCCGCACACTGTCCCCGACGGGGGACGGCAAGGCAACCGCGTTTTCCAATTATAACAAGGATGTTGCGCCGCGCTCGGAGAGCTTCGTCAGCGCGCCGGCGGCTGAATGGCGTCGTGGACCACGGTCGGGATGTCGGCACGATGGTACGCTGCGGGAAGGATGCCGGCCGTCGCACGGCCCGGAAGATGGGTCGCCTTCGCCCGCTTGTGGATAAACGGTTCGAACTGCGCGGCGGAGGCCGCGCGCTCGTTGGCCCGGCGGGGCCCGCCGGTCAAGGCGCGCCGCCGCCGGAGGCAACCGCCGTCAGGCCACCGCCTTGATGATCTTGGCGACCTTGTCGAACAGCTCGTCGATCTCGGCCTCGCTGACGATCAGCGGCGGGCTCATGGCGAGCGTATCGCCGACCGCGCGCAGCGTCAGGTCGTACTCGAAGAAAGCCTTGTCGAGCGCCGCGTAGCCGCGTTTGCCGACGCCGTCCGGCAGGCTCGCGAGGTCGATGCCAACGGTGAGGCCCACGCAGCGGATGTCGAGCACGTTGGGCAGACCCTTGAGCCCCATGGCGGCCTCGTACCACTTGGGCTCGAGCTTCTTGGCGCGTTCGAACAAGCCTTCCTCGCGGTAGAGGTCGAGGGTGGCGAGCCCCGCAGCGCAGGCGAGCGGATGGGCCGAATAGGTGTAGCCGTGGAACAGCTCGACGACCTGCTCCGGACCCTGCATGAAAGCGTCGTAGACGCCCTTGCGCACCAGCACGCCGCCCATCGGCACCGCACCGGAGGTGACGCCCTTGGCGAAGGTAATCATGTCGGGGACGACGCCGTAGCGCTCGGCGGCGAAGGCATGGCCCAGGCGGCCGAAGCCGGTGATGACCTCGTCGAAGATCAGCAGGATGCCGTGCTTGTCGCAGATCGCGCGCAGGCGCTCGAGATAGCCTTTCGGCGCCGGCAGGACGCCGGTGGAGCCGGCCATCGGCTCCACGATCACCGCCGCGATGGTGGAAGCATCATGCAGCGCGACCAAACGGTCGAGATCGTCGGCGAGATGCGCGCCCCACTCCGGCTCGCCGACGGAGAAGGCCTGCTGCTCGCGGTTATAGGTGTGCGGGAGATGGTCGACGCCGGCCATCAGCGCACCGAACTGCTTGCGGTTCGAAACGATACCGCCGACCGCGATGCCGCCGAAGCCGACGCCGTGATAGCCGCGCTCGCGCCCGATCAGCCGCACGCGCGAGGCGTTGCCGCGCACGTTGTGATAGGCGAGCGCGATCTTCAGCGCGGTGTCGGCCGCCTCCGAGCCAGAGTTGCAGAAAAACACGTGGTCGAGATCGGCAGGCGCCAGCGCGGCGACGCGACTTGCGAACTCGAAGGCCTTCGGATGCGAAAACTGGAAGGCCGGCGCATAGTCCATCTCGGCCGCCTGCGCCTGGATCGCCTGCACGATCGGGTCGCGGTTGTGGCCGGCATTGGTGCACCACATGCCGGCGGACGCGTCCATCACCTTGCGGCCGTCGGACGTAACATAGTGCATGTCCTTGGCGCCGGAAATCAGGCGCGGCCGCGCCTTGAAGGCGCGATTCGGCGTGAAAGGCACCCAATAGGGCTCGAGGTCGTTGGGAACGTTGACGGGCTTGAGCGCGCTAAGCGACATGGATTTCACTCTCAATCAGGGGGCACGGGGTGCGATGGTGGCAGCCTGGGGCAGCCGGCTGGCCCACATTAACAATCCCGGGGCCGGCCTCAAAGCCGCCAAGGTGAGGCGGCAAGAGACCAAGAGACAATGGATGCGGTTGGCGTGACATACAAGAGGAGACGCAAAAGTCGCTAGAACTCGACACCAACTTGTGGAATCTGCCAGGAAGTCGCACAAAGATGGCTCATATGTCGCCTGTTGAGGATGGCTGCTCGGCTTTTCCTGCTGGGCAGCGCAAGCTTGAGCGGATGCAGCAGCGGGCCGCCCGCAATGCAACAAGGTTGCCGGAAATGTCCAATGCTGACCCGGAAATCGCGCCAGAACCTGCCGAAATCCGGGCCGCGCTCGCCGATGTGCTCGCCAGCCAGTCGTTTTCCAAGTCGGCGCAGCTTACCAATTTCCTGCGCTTCGTGGTGGAGGAGACGCTGGCCGGCCGGGGCAAGCGCATCAAGGCCTACACCATCGCCACCGACGCGCTTGGCCGCGACGAGACCTTCGACCCGCAGGCTGACCCCATCGTGCGCGTGGAAGCCGCCCGGCTGCGGCGGGCGCTGCGCACCTATTACGCCGACGGCGGCGCGGCGCAGTCGATCGTGATCGAGCTGCCGACCGGCACCTATGCGCCGGTCTTCCACACGCCCCAACGGACGGCCGCCGGGTCCAGCGGCCGGATGCGCCAGGCGGTCGACGACGCGTTCGGCTTCGCGCACACGAACCGCCGGCTGCTGCTCGCCGTCTTCGCCATCGCGATTTTCGTGTCGCTGACCGTCGAGATGCTCGAAGAGCTGGTCTTCCACGTCTGAGCGCCGTTTCGGACTTGGTCGGATTTGGTCGGAGTTGGGCCGCCTGCTTGCCGCCCGCCGGGGCGGCTGCTACCTAGCAGCCGCATCCCCGACAGCGACGAATTTTCAGCACCATGGCCGACAAGAAATCCGGCAAGAAGCCGAACAAGCTCAAAGCCCGCCTGCCGCGCGGCCTCGCCGACCGCGGGCCCGCCGAGATCGCCGCCACGCGCCATATGGTGGAGACGATCCGCGGCGTGTTCGAGCGCTACGGCTTCGAGCCGGTGGAGACGCCGGCCATGGAGTACACCGACGCGCTCGGCAAGTTCCTGCCCGACCAGGACCGGCCCAACGAAGGCGTGTTCTCGTTCCAGGACGACGACGAGCAGTGGCTAAGCCTGCGCTACGACCTGACCGCTCCGCTGGCGCGTTACGTCGCCGAGAATTTCGATTCACTCGCCAAGCCCTATCGCTCGTATCGCTTCGGCTATGTGTTCCGCAACGAAAAGCCGGGCCCGGGCCGCTTCCGCCAGTTCATGCAATTTGACGCGGACACCGTCGGCACGCCGACCATGGCGGCCGACGCCGAGATGTGCATGCTCGCCGCCGACACCATCGAAGCGCTGGGCGTGCCGCGCGGAAGCTATGTGGTGAAGGTGAATAACCGCAAGGTGCTGGATGGCGTGATGGAGGCCATCGGGCTTGATGGTGACGAGAATGCCGGCCGGCGATTGACTGTGCTGCGCGCGATCGACAAGCTGGACCGTCTTGGGGTTCAAGGAGTACGCCAACTCCTTGGCGCGGGCAGAAAGGATGAGAGCGGCGATTTCACCAAAGGGGCGGAGCTTAGCGACAGTCAAATTGAATCGCTGGAAAAGCTTTACGGCCACCAAGACGAGCGTTCTCAAGATTTCTTTATGGCAGCGAATAAAGAAGCTCCTGCTTTGGACGATGACGCATTGCTACCATCTGAAAGCGGCGTCAAACAGATCGTTGCCAACCCACGATTTCTCGACACATATGATAGTGTGTTCGCCAACTCGCCGCTGGTTCATGCTGGCACTAAAGAACTCCGCGAAATTTCAGATATTGTCAGAAGTGCCGGCTACGGTACCAAGCGAATAAAGATGGATGTCTCCGTCGTCCGCGGCCTCGAATACTACACCGGCCCTGTCTACGAGGTTGAGCTGACCTTCGAGATCAAGGACGACAAGGGCCGCCCCGTGCGCTTCGGTTCGGTCGGCGGCGGTGGGCGCTATGACGGCCTGGTGTCGCGCTTCATGGGGCAGCCGGTGCCGGCAACTGGTTTCTCGATCGGCGTCTCGCGGCTGCAGGCGGCGCTGACCGCCCTCGGCAAGCTCGGCGACAAGCCGGCGCCCGGCCCGGTGGTCGTCACCGTGTTCGGCGGCGACACCGCCGACTACCAGCGCATGGTCTCGACACTGCGCAACGCCGGCATCCGCGCCGAGCTCTATCTCGGTAACCCCAAGCACAGCCTCGGCCAGCAGATGAAATACGCCGACCGCCGCGGCAGCCCGTGCGCCATCATCCAGGGCTCCGACGAACGCGAGCGCGGCGAGGTGCAGATCAAGGATCTGATCCTCGGCGCCGAGATCGCCGAGATATCGAAAGAGCGCGAAGATTATCTCAAGAAGCAGGCGGAAGCGCAGTTCGCGGTGAAGGAAGCGGACCTTGTCGACGCCGTGCGCAAACTGCTCGCGCGCCACGGGATCGCTTGAAGGCCCGCCTGCGTCAGCCTTCCTGCGTCATCCTGAGGTGCGAGCGCGAGCGAGCCTCGAAGGGTGATGGCCGTCGCCCTTCGAGGCTCGGCGCATAGCGCCGAGCACCTCAGGGTGACGGATTACGGCTTCGGCTTCCCCGCCCCCTCCCCCATCATCGCCTTCTGCAAGTCGAGCACGATCATCTTCACGCCGTTGCCCATCATGATG
>JARRQH010000230.1:0-5277 GCA_037381985.1 Pseudolabrys sp. | reverse complement strand
CCGGCGGCCGGGCCTTCGGGAACGGGCAGGGGCCCCTGCAAGGTCTTGACGCCCTTCGATTTCAGATAGTCGGCCGCCGGCCAGAGCATCCTCTATTTCTACACGCCCTGGGGCGTGCAGATGGAGGCGATCTCTTTCCCCGATGGTATGGCCTACGAAAAAGCCGGAGAGCCCGTCCTCTGGTCCAACACTGAACCGGCAAAGTGAAACACTGATCAGGCAAGACGGAAAAAACGACGATGGCTGAACGCTCATTCAAGGTCGAAGTCGAACATCTGAAGCTCGGCAGCGGCGAGACATTCACCGGCGAGGGAATCCTGGCGCTGACAAAGGCGTTGCTGGAGTCCGGCGTCGGCTATGTCGGCGGCTACCAGGGCGCACCCATTTCGCACCTGATGGACGTACTAGCCGACGCGGAAGAACTCCTTACCGAACTCGGCGTTCGCTTCGAGGCCAATGCCAACGAGGCGGCGGCCGGCGCGATGCTGGCGGCTTCCGTGCATTACCCGATCCGGGGCGCAGTGACCTTCAAGGGATCGGTTGGCGTCAATGTCGCTTCGGACGCGCTGGCCAACCTCGCCTCGTCGGGCGTGACCGGCGGTGCCATGATCATTGTCGGCGAGGATTACGGCGAAGGCAGCTCGATCATGCAGGAGCGCACGCACGCGTTCGCCATGAAATCGCAGTTCTGGCTTCTCGATCCGCGCCCCAACCTGCCATCGATCGTCAAGGCGGTGTCGGACGGCTTCGAACTCTCCGAGGCCTCCAACACGCCGGTTATGCTGATGGTGCGCATCCGGTCCTGCCATGTCACTGGCACGTTCGAATGCCGCGACAACCAGCGGCCGGAACTGACCGTGCGCGAGGCGCTGTCGGAGCCGCGCTCCGACTTCGCCCGCGTGGTGCTGCCGCCGATGTCGTTTACCCACGAGCAGGACAAGATCAAGAACCGCTGGCCGATGGCTGAAAAGTTCATCCGCGAACGCGGCCTGAACGAGACCTTCGGTCCCGAAAAGGCGAAGCTCGGCATCATCGTCCAGGGCGGTATGTACAATGGCGTGATCCGCGCGCTGCAGCGGCTCGGTCTCGCCGACATCTACGGAAAGACCGAGGTCCCGCTTTACGTCCTTAACGTCACCTACCCGCTGATATCCGATGAGTTCCTCGAATTCTGCGAAGGCAAGGAACATGTCCTCGTCGTCGAGGAAGGCCAGCCGGAATTCATCGAGACGCAGCTCGGTTCGTTCCTCTACCGCGCCGGATCGGACGTGAAGCTGCACGGCAAGGATCTGTTCCCGATGGCCGGCGAATACACCGGCGCGGTGATGCTCGACACGCTCGATGCATTCATCCGCCAAGCCTCGCCGGACATGCTTCCGGCGGCCGTGCGCGCGCCGAACATGGAAAAACATCAGATTCCGAACCTGTCGAAAACGGTTCCAATCCGTCCGCCGGGCTTCTGCACGGGCTGCCCGGAACGGCCGATCTTCGCGGCGATGAAGCTGGTCGAAAAGGAACTTGGCAAACACCAGATCGCGGCAGATATCGGATGTCACCTTTTCGCCGCGCTGCCGCCCTTCGAGATCGGCGGCGCAACGATGGGATACGGCCTCGGCCCTGCCGCCAACGGTGCCTTCGACGGCGGGGGCGAGAAACGCCCGGTCGCAATCATCGGCGACGGCGGTTTCTGGCACAATGGGCTGTCGTCCTCCTTCACCAACATGGCCTTCAACAAGTCCGACGGCGTCGCGATCGTCGTTGACAATTTCTACTCGGCGGCGACCGGCGGGCAGGACATCATGTCGTCGCGCGCTTTCAATTCGACGAAATCCACCAGGAATCCGATTTCGAAAGCCCTGAAGGGCGTGGGTATCGACTGGGTGCGCGAGGTTGACCGCACCTACGACGTCGGCCGGATGCGGGACACGATCCGCGAGGCGCTGACCACGCCCGAAACAGGGCCGAAGGTGATCGTCGCTTCGTCGGAATGCATGCTGAATCGGCAGCGCCGCGAACGGCCATTGCGCCAGAAAGCGATCAAGGAAGGACGCCGGGTCGAGGCGCCGCGTTTCGGCGTGGACGAAGAAGTCTGCACCGGCGACCACGCCTGCATGCGGCTATCGGGCTGTCCGTCGCTTACGTTGAAGACGCTCGATGACCCGTTTCGCGACGACCCGGTCGCACATATCGACCAGAGCTGTGTCGGCTGCGGAAACTGCGGTGAAGTCGCCGACGCGGCGATCCTTTGCCCGAGCTTCTATCGCGCCGACGTCGTGCACAATCCGGGCAGCTTCGAGAAATGGTTGTCGGGCATAACCACGAAGCTGATCGACTGGCTGATCAAGCGCCGCGCCGCACGCCGGCTGGAGTTCGGGACGACATCATGACCGTTCACGAAGCACTCGCGCCGCGCGAAACCGACCCTCGCCTCGGCGGTATCATCAAGCTCGCGATCCTGGCGGTCGGCGGCCAGGGCGGCGGCGTCCTGACCGGCTGGATCGAGGCCACGGCGCGTGCCAGCGGTTACGAAGCACAGGCGACCAGCGTCGCCGGTGTCGCGCAACGTACCGGCGCTACCGTCTATTATGTCGAGATGGCGCCCGCCGGCGACCAGCCGCCGATCTTCTCGCTGATGCCCGCCGCGGGCGACGTCGACATCATGATCACCGCCGAGATGATGGAGGCGGGCCGGGCCATCATGCGCGGGTTCGTCACCCCGGACCGAACCGTGCTGATCACGTCAAGCCACCGGGCGCTGGCCGTCTCCGAAAAAACCGTGCCCGGCGACGGCATTGCTTCCAGTGAAGAGGTGAAAGCCGCCGCGGAAGTCGCGGCACGCCATTTCATCTGTTCCGATTTCGACGCCCTTGCGATCAGGAACAGTTCGGTGATCTCCGCGACCTTGTTCGGCGCCTTGGCCGGCTCCGGCGCCCTTCCCTTCCCGCGCGAAGCCTATGAGGACGCTATCCGCTCGGGCGGCAAGGGTATGGAAGCAAGCCTGCGGGCATTCGCGGCCGGTTACGACGTCGCCGCCGGCAGCGGCGAGGAACCGCCCCTCAGTGCTCCGCCCGATGAGACCTCCAGTGTGGCAGGACCGGACCGACTGATGCGCGGCTGGCAGGCTCTCACCGAACGCGTAAGCAAGCTTCCGTCCGGGGCGGTGGAGATGGCCGAGGCCGGGCTGAAGAAAGTCGTGCAGTTTCAAGATCTCGCCTATGGCGGAGACTACATTGACAAACTTGAAGCGGTCGCCACCAAGGATGCCGGTGACGGCGTACTGACCCGCGAGGCCGCGAAATACCTCGCCAATGCCATGGCCTATGACGACATCATCCGGGTCGCCGACGCCAAGACTCGTGCCGGGCGACGCGAACGGATCGCGACCGAAATGCGGGCCGGCGAAACAAACCTGATGCAGGTGACCGAGTTCCTACATCCGCGCGCCGAGGAACTGGTCTCGCTGCTGCCGGCAAAGATGGGCGCACGCTGGTCCGCCAATCCCTACCGGATGGCGCTGGTAGACCGGCTGTTCAATCGCGGCCGGCGGATGCGCACCGACCGATTCCTGCCGTTCATGATGCTCTACGTGCTGGGCGGCATGAAGAGCTGGCGGCGGCGCACGCTGCGCCACAAGCAGGAAATGGCCCATATCGAAAAATGGCTTGAGCGCGCTGTGGAGCAAGCCGGGCGCGACTACGATCTCGCGGTCGAGATCCTGCGCTGCCAGCGGCTGGTGAAGGGCTATTCCGACACGCATGCGCGCGGGCAGTCGAAATTCGCGCGTGTCATGGCGGGGGTCGACCTGCTCGCCGGGCGCGACGATGCCGCCGACTGGACGCGGCGCTTACGCGATGCGGCGCTTGTCGACGAGAACGGTAAAGCGCTCGACAGTGCGCTACAGACCGTCCAGAGCTTCGTTTGACAAGAGCGAGAACATGAAACCGCCCGGCATCCGAAGATGACAGGCGGTTTCCTTTTTCCGTTTCGGAACCCCCTAGAGCGGCGTGAGACGGTGGAAGCGGGACTGCTCGTAAATCAGCGCGGCACCCTCCCCGGTCTCGATGGCGACGATGGTGCCGATGAAGACGGAGTGGGAGCCCGCCTCCATCCGCTCGGTCACCTCGCAGGAGAGGCTGACAACGCTGTCACGCAGGACCGGCATGCCGCGGCTATCGTCGGCCCATGTGCCCGCGGCGAACTTGTCCTCACCGGTAACACCGCCCTGCCCGGCGAAGCGCATCGCCACCTCGCCGCCATCGCCGGCCAGCAGGTTGATATTGAACATACCGGTTTCGGCGACCGCCGCGCAGGTGCCGGTCTTGCGGTTCAGGCAGACGAGGACGCTGGGCGGCTCGGCGGTGACCGAGCAAACGGCAGTGGCGGTGATACCCCGCCGCTCGCCATCCGCCCTGGTAGAGACGATCGTCACCGCACCGGGAAAACGGGCCATGGCCGCGCGGAAATCGGAGGGATCGATCTGCATCGTCATCTCACGCGGCTTTCAGCTCACGCAGATAATCCGCGGCGGCATTAGGGTCTGCGAACCACGGAAAGAAATCGCGCGGATCGTTGAAGCCGTTGGCCATCCGGTGCGCGAGACGCGGCTCGGCACAGGCCGTGCTCATGATCTCCAGAATGAAGGACGGCGGCGGGAGCAACAGCATGTTGGTCCACTGCACGGCCCACTGGGCATAGTCCCAGAAGGCGTCGAAGGTGCCCTGCATCCACTGCGCGTCGAAGGGCCGGTCGCCATGGTCGAGGATGCGCTTCAGATAGACGGCGGCGGCTTTGGAGGCGTTGTTGGAGCCCTGCCCGGTAATCGGATCGTTAAGGCAGACCGCATCGCCGACACCGAGGACCTGGCGGCCCGAAGGTAGCGTCCCGATCGGACGGCGGATGGTCGGCGGGAACCGGCCGGCAAGAATGCCATTGTCGTCGGTCAGTTCGATGTTCCGGCAACGCTCTGCCTCCCAAGGCAGGAAAGTGTTGAGGATTTCCTCGCTTTTCGCCAGATGCGCCTCGGGGGTCTTCACGTCGCCCCAGCAATCCATCGGGCCGCCCGGAACGCCCTCGAAGACCATGATCTCACAAGGGCCGGTGGTGGTGAGCGCCGGGAAGACGAAATATTCGCCGACGCCCGGTATGAGGTTGAAGCAAACCGCCGAGTGTTCGGGACGAGGCGTCATGCCGGTCACATAGGTCAGGGCGAGCGCGCGCATCGGCTTGTTATAGGCCGATTTCTCGGCATCACGTTCGAACAGCCGACCAACGTCGCCC
>JARRQH010000229.1:0-5284 GCA_037381985.1 Pseudolabrys sp. | reverse complement strand
CTTGCTTCTCGAGCTTGGCGCGGCGTTTGGCGAGTTCCTCGTCGGAGATCATGATATCAGCCGTCCCTTTGCGCAGGTCGATGCGCACGCGGTCGCCGGTCTTGAGCAGCGCGAGGCCGCCGCCCACCGCGGCTTCCGGCGAGGCGTTAAGGATCGACGGCGAGCCGGAGGTTCCGGACTGGCGACCGTCGCCGATGCAAGGCAACGCGGTGATGCCTTTCCTGATGAGCGCCGCCGGCGGCTGCATGTTCACCACCTCCGCCGAGCCCGGATAGCCGATGGGCCCGACGCCACGGATGAACAGCATGGTGCGCTCGTCGATCTTGAGCGACGGGTCCTCGATGCGTTTGTGATAATCCTCCGGCCCTTCGAACACCATGGCGCGGCCTTCGAAGGCGTCCGGATCCTTGGGGTCGGACAGATAGCGCTGGCGGAATTCGTCCGAGATCACCGACGTCTTCATGATGGCGGAATCGAACAGGTTGCCGCTCAGGACCTTGAAACCGGCCTGCGCCTGCATCGGCTCTTTATAAGGACGGATGACGTCGGCATCCTGCACGCGCGCCTTGCGCACGTTCTTGTCCATGGTCTTACCGTTGATGGTGAGCGCATCGGGTTGGCCCCTGCCCGCCTTGAACAGCTCGCGCATCACCGCCGGCAGGCCGCCAGCGCGGTAATACTCTTCGCCAAGATATTTGCCGGCCGGCTGCATGTTGACCAGAAGCGGCACGTCGTACCCGAGCTTCTCCCAATCCTCGATGGCGAGCTTGACGCCGATATGGCGCGCGATGGCATTGATGTGGATCTGCGCGTTGGTGGAGCCTCCGATGGCCGAACATGCGACGATGGCGTTCTCGAACGCCTTGCGCGTGAGGATGTCGGACGGTTTCAAGTCCTCCCAAACGATCTCTACCGCGCGCACGCCGGTCTCGTAGGCGATCTGCGCGCGCTCGCGGTAAGGCGCTGGAATCGCCGCGCAGCCCGGCAGCGACATGCCGAGCGCCTCGGCGAGCGCGTTCATGGTCGAGGCGGTGCCCATGGTGTTGCAGTGGCCGACCGACGGCGCCGACGAGGTGACGATCTCGAGGAATTCATCGTAATCGATCTTGCCGGCGGCGTGGTCCTGGCGCGCCTGCCACACCACCGTGCCGGAACCGGCGCGTTCACCCTTCCACCAGCCGTTCAGCATCGGCCCGCCCGACAAGACGATGGCCGGAATATTCACGCTCGCCGCCGCCATCAGGCAGGCCGGCGTGGTCTTGTCGCAGCCGGTGGTCAGCACCACGCCGTCGAGCGGATAGCCGTAGAGCACTTCCACCAGCCCGAGATAGGCGAGATTGCGGTCGAGCGCGGCCGTTGGCCGCTTGCCGGTCTCCTGGATCGGATGCACCGGAAATTCGAAGGCGACGCCGCCGGCGGCGCGGATGCCTTCGCGCACGCGCGCGGCCAA
Source organism: Pseudolabrys sp. (assembly GCA_037381985.1). Classification (GTDB taxonomy): domain Bacteria; phylum Pseudomonadota; class Alphaproteobacteria; order Rhizobiales; family Xanthobacteraceae; genus Pseudolabrys. Next base: position 3,834 of record JARRQH010000229.1, on the reverse strand, counting down.
TTCAAGATGATGACGGTTGCAGGGCGAGAGATCCGAGCCGGTCTGGGCGATGCCGATGATCGGCTTGCCGGAGGTGAGTTCCTCGCGCGTCAGCCCGTAGTTGAGATAACGCTCGAGATAGAGCGCGGTCATGCCCGGATTATCGGGATTGTCGAACCACAGTTGCGAACGCAGGCGGTGCTTGCCGCGACTTTTCGAACCCTTAGCCATCTCAACGATCCTTTCCTTTCGATCATCACCGGGCCGACGCAGTGCGCCGTGATCCATCCCGCAAAAAAGATGGATTGCCGGGTCCTGCCCGGCAGCGACCACGTTGCTACATCACCGCGCCGATCTGCCAGGGCACGAATTCCAGATCGCCATAGCCGAGGTCTTCCGATTTCGTGCGCGCCCCGGAGGCGGTCGCCAGCACCTTCTTGAAGATCTCCTCGCCCTTGTCGGCAACGCTGACGCCGTCGAGCACGTCGCCGCAATTGATGTCCATGTCGTCGACCATGCTCTCGTAGACGTAATGGTTGGTGGCGAGCTTGATCGACGGCGTCGGCTTGCAACCGAAGGCCGAGCCGCGGCCGGTGGTGAAGCACATGACGTTGCAGCCACCCGCCACCTGGCCGGTGGCGCCGACCGGATCGTAACCGGGCGTATCCATGAACACGAAGCCGCTTTCGGTCACCGGCTCGGCGTATTCGTAGACCGCGCGCATGGTGGACGAGCCGCCCTTGGCGGCCGCGCCCAGCGACTTTTCGAGGATGGTGGTGAGGCCGCCGGCCTTGTTGCCGGGCGACGGGTTGTTGTTCATCTCGCCGCGGTTCCGCTCGGTGTAGTCCTCCCACCAGCGGATGCGCTCGACCAGCTTCTCGCCGACCGACTTGTTGACCGCGCGGCGGGTGAGCAGATGCTCGGCGCCGTAGATCTCCGGCGTCTCGGCCAGCACTCCGGTGCCGCCGTGCTTGGCCAGCAGATCGACCGCCGCGCCCAGCGACGGGTTGGCGGTGATGCCGGAATAGCCGTCGGAGCCGCCGCACTGCAGCGCAAGCACGATCTCGTTCGCCGGCCGGGTCTCGCGCTGCGCCCGCGCCGCGACCGGCAACATGGCCTTGATGCGCTCGACGCCCTCGGCCACCGTCTTTCGGGTGCCGCCGGTCGCCTGGATGGTCATGGTCTGGAAATGGTCGCCCTCGACCAGGCCGTATTCGCTCTTCATGCGGTCGATCTGGAACACCTCGCAGCCGAGCCCCACCATGAGCGTGGCACCGAGATTAGGATGGGTGGCGTAGCCGCACTGAGTCCGGCGCAGCACGTCCCAGCCCTCGCCCTTGGCCGCCATGCCACAGCCCGTTCCATGTACAAAAGCCACCACGCCGTCGATCCCGGCATAGTCGTTCAGAATGCCGGACTGGTTGACCTCCTCGGCGATGAACTTCGCCACCGAGGCCGAGCAGTTCACCGAGGTGAGCACGCCGATGTAGTTGCGGGTGCCGGTCTTGCCGTTGGGCCGCCGATAGCCCTCGAAGGTGGCGCGCAGCTCCGGCGGCAGGATTTCGTCGTTCTTGGCGTCCTCGGCGAAGCGGTAGTCGCGCGCGAAATCGTGCATGGTGACGTTTTGTTCGTGCACCCAGTCGCCCGGCGCGATCTCTTTGGACGCAAAGCCGATGATCTGGCCGTATTTGCGCACCGGCTCGTCGAGCGCGATGGGTCGGACCGCCATCTTGTGCCCGCGCGGCACGCGCTCGCGCGCCGTCACATCGGCGACGCCCGCGCCGACGGGGAACTGGTCGACCGCGACCACCACGTTGTCGTCGGGAGCGAGACGAATGAAGCGCGGGCTGCTCACCAAGAAACCTCCTGTTCGAAATCCGGACCGATCAGCCGGGCGTCAACCTATACCGCGATCCGATCATGGGCGCGCATCAATTCCGCGCGCAAGCGGTCCTCGGCCACATTGCAGCCCGTGAAATGCCGGAAGGCGTCGATCCCCTGGTAGAGGAACAATTCGTAGCCGCTCATCATCGTCACGCCGGCGGCACGCGCCGCCAGCATGAAGGGCGTATCCACGGGCGTATAGATGGAATCGAAGCCCCAGCGCTGACCGGCGATCAGGTCGGCGGGAAACGGGCAGCCGCCGATGCCACCCATGCCGAGCGGCGTCGCGTTGACCAGGCCATCCGCGCCCCGGGCGGCCTCCGCGACCGTCTCCGATAGTCGGACCAGGGTGTGGCCGTGGACGGCGCGGATGGCATCGGCCAGCGCGCCGGCCTTCTGCCGGTCGAGGTCGAACAGCCGCAGCTCCTCGGCCCCAAGCCAGGCTAAGGCAAAGCCGATGGCACGGCCGACGCCGCCAGCGCCCGCCAGCGCCACCCGGCCCGGCGGGGCGCTGCCGAAGGTGTTGCGGTAGGCCGCGACGAACCCGCTGTAGTCGGTGTTCAGCCCGCGCGGGCCGCCGGGTTCGAACAACACGGTGTTGCAGGCGCCCATGGCGCTCACCGCGGAATCGGCCGCCGCCAGATGCCCAACCACCCGCTCCTTGTAGGGATAGGTGATGTTGACGCCGCGGAAGCCGGCGTCCCGGCACCGCCACAGCTCGTCCTCGAAGCTGCGGCCGAAATCGTCCGGCCGCAGCAATTCATAGCTCACGGGCAGACCGCAAAGCCCGCCCGCGATGGCGTGCAATTCCGGCGCTTTCGACTCGGCGATATTGCCGCCGATCAACGCGAGCCGGATTGACGAACCGCCCATGGCCTCACCACAGCGCCCGCCTATTTCACCGCCCCGCCGGTGATACCGGAAATGAAGCGGTCGAGGAACAGGTTATAGGCGATCGCCACCGGGATGCTGGCGATCAAGGCGCCGGCCATGATCTCACCCCAGTAGAAGATGTCGCCGCGGATCAGATCGGTGGCGACACCGAGCGTGATCGGCTTCTGCGCCGACGAGGACACGAAGGTCAGCGCGTAGACGAACTCCTGCAAGGTGAGCGTGAAGGTGAAGATTACCACAGTCAGGATCGCCGGCACCGACAGCGGAATGGTCATCTTGATGAACGACATGAACAGACTACAGCCGTCCACGATCGCCGCTTCTTCGATTTCAGGCGGCATAGACTTGAAGAAACCCATCAGCAACCAGGTGCAAAATGGAATCGTAAAAGTCGGATAGACCAGCACCAGCGACCACATCGAATTCTGCAACCCCAGATCGGCGATGATACGCGACAGCGGCAGGAACAGAATGGTCGGCGGCACCAGGTAGGTGAGGAAGATGCCGATCCCGAGCGATTCGCCGCTGCGACCAGTCCAACGCGCGAGGCTGTAGCCGGCCGGCAGCGCAGTGACGAGCGTAATGGCCGTGACGCAGAGGCCGATGACCAGCGAGTTCAGCATCCAGCGCAGGAACAGCGTCTTCTCGAACAGATACCTGAAGTGCTCGAGAGTCGGCGGATCGTTGAACCAGAACGGGATGTGGCTGACGCTGTAGAGGTCGGCGTTCGTTTTGAACGACGTGATCAGCATCCAATAGAAGGGAAACGCAGCGAGGACCACGAAGAAGACGACCGCTCCATAGAACGAGGTCTCCCGCATCGCGTTACCGAGCGAACGTGACGACATGACTAGATCTCCCGCCGCCGAATGAAGCGCAGCATCGCGAAGACCACCACGAGCAGCACTGGCAGCATGAACAACGAAATGGCGGCGCCGTGTGACACGTCACCGGAGACGATGCCGGTCTGGAAGCCTTGGAAACCCAGGACCGAGGTTGCCCCGACTGGGCCGCCTTGGGTCAACAGGTAGACAACGGACATGTCGGTGAACGTGAACACGATACCGAAAATCAGTC
>JARRQH010000228.1:0-5329 GCA_037381985.1 Pseudolabrys sp. | reverse complement strand
CGAGATCATGTATCTGTTCGCCAAGAAGTTCGGCTTCGACAAGGAGATGTTCAAGAACATCAAGATCAACGGCTCGGAGCCGCTGATCGAGTACATCACCCGCGAGTTCAACTCGGGCCTGTGGACCATCGGCTACACCGGCCAGTCGCCGGAGCGGCTGCGGCTGCACATGCAGCATCAGGAAACCTTCGACAAGGTGACCCTGAAGGCCGTCGGCGGGCCGTGCGACGGCGAGTACTACGGCCTGCCGTGGCCTTGCTGGGGCACCGCCGAGATGAAGCATCCTGGCACGCCCAACCTCTACGATCCGTCGATGCCGGTGGCCGACGGCGGGCTGACGTTCCGCGCCCGCTTCGGTGTCGAGCACGACGGCCAGAACCTGCTGGCGGAAGGCTCCTATTCGGTCGGCTCGGAGATCAAGGACGGCTATCCCGAGTTCAGCATGGCCGTGCTCAAGAAGCTCGGCTGGGACAAGGACCTCACCGACAAGGAGCGGGCCTCGATCGAAAAGGTGGCCGGCGACAAGACCAACTGGAAGACCGACCTGTCGGGCGGCATCCAGCGCGTCGCCGTCAAGCATGGCTGCGCGCCGTTCGGTAACGCCAAGGCCCGCTGCTATGTCTGGGGCTTCCCGGATCCGGTTCCGATCCACCGCGAGCCGCTCTACACGCCGCGGCGCGATCTGGTCGCCAAGTACCCGACCTATAAGGACGGCCGCATGTACCGGCTGCCGATCAAGTACGAGAGCATCCAGAAGGTCGATCACTCGAAGGACTTCCCGCTGATCCTGACCTCGGGCTGCCTGGTCGAGCACGAAGGCGGCGGCGCCAAGTCGCGCGCCAACCCCTGGCTGGCGGAACTCCAGCCCGAGATGTTCATCCAGATGAACCCGTACGACGCCAACAACGCCGGCGTGCGCGACGGCCATACGGTGCACGTGGAAGGCCCCGAGGGCGGCAAGATCGAAGCCAAGCTCTGGGTCACGGAAGCGGTCGGCCGCGGCGTCGTCTGGATGCCGTATCACTGGGGCGAACGCTTCAACGGCCATGACCTGGTCGCCAAGTATCCGGAGGGGACGGGTCCCTACGTGTACGGCGGCCCGGCCAACGACGTGCTCACCTACGGCTACGACGTCGTGACCAACATCCAGGAAAACAAAGTGTCGCTCTGCCGCGTCCGTAGCGCTTGAGGAGATCAGCCATGGCTCGAATGAAGTTCCTTTGCGACGCGGAACGCTGCATCAACTGCAACGCCTGCGTCACGGCCTGTAAGAACGAGAACGGGGTGCCGTGGGGCATCAACCGGCGCCGGGTGGTCACGCTCGACGAAGGCAAGCCCGGCCAGCGCTCGATCTCAGTGGCCTGCATGCATTGCTCGGACGCGCCGTGTAAGGCGGTGTGCCCGGTCGACTGCTTCTACCAGACCCCGCAAGGCGTCGTGCTGCACAACAAGGACCTGTGCATCGGCTGCGGCTATTGCTTCTTCGCGTGCCCGTTCGGCGCGCCGCAATACCCGCAGGCCGGCAACTTCGGGTCCCGCGGCAAGATGGACAAGTGCACCTTTTGCAACGGCGGGCCGGAGCCGGACGGCTCCGTGGCCGAGTACGAGAAGTACGGCCGCAATCGCTTGGCCGAGGGCAAGCTGCCGCTCTGCGCCGAGATGTGCTCGACCAAGGCCTTGCTCGCCGGCGACGGCGAGATGGTCTCGCGCATCTACCGCGAGCGCATCGTGGCGCGCGGCTTCGGCTCCGGCGCCTGGGGTTGGGGTACGGCCTATCGCAGCAAGGTTGGCCTGTAGCCACACTCGCTGCGGCACGAAGAAACGCGAGCAGGCGGCGGTGTGCTTCCGGCACGGCGCCGCCCGCTTCTCTGTCGTCGGTTCGGGGGCGGCACGGACAAGAACAATGGCAGCAACCATGACCACGCGGCGCATCGCTATCATTATCGCGGCCATCATCGCGGCCGGCCTGCTAGCCGGCTGTCGCAACGAGGAACAGCACCCAATGGTGCTCGGCAACGGCGCTTATACCGGCGGCGGCAATGCGCCGTTGACGGCCAAGCAGGTGTCCGAGCTCAACAACCGGGTCATGCTGCAGGGCCTGGCCAACGCCACCGCCGGCAGCAACGAAAGCATGAGCGAGCCGCAGCCGGTGGAGACCCGCGAGCCGAACGCCCAGCCGAGCGCGAGCGGCAAAGCGCTCGATCAGCGCTTGATGAAGCAGCAGACCGGCCAGTGACGTTCGCGCCATCGCGGGAAGGCGCAAGCACCGAGTTCGACGACGAATTGCGACCGAGACGACCAAGAACGAACAACCGGAACCGGCAAGACGCGTGAGACGGTCAGGAAAACAGGGGTCACCACGATGAGGATGTCTGTTCGAAAGGCGCTGGCCTATGTCGGCGTTGCGCTGCTGGGGCTGGTCGCGCTGGCGGGCATCGTCACGTTGTCGAGCACCGTCACCCTCGAGCCGGCGCTGGCGCAGCATTTCCACGTGCCGCCGCCGCCGGACGTCGCCGCCGCCCAGGCCGGCCATTTCGGCATGCCGTCCAATAACGCGAAGGCCGGCAGTCGTGCCGGCGTGCCGCAGAACGCGGCGCCGGGCAGCCTGCCGCGCGCGGACTTGTGGCGCGGCATCCGCCATGGCGTCGTCGGCCGTTCCACCTCCCGCAGCCCCGAAGCCGGTATGCTGGTGCAGGCGGACGGCGAGAATTTCCGCCTGGTGCAGAACGGCCCGCTGCCGGAGTGGGGCGGCTGGATGATGCTGGCGATGATCGTGCTGCTGGCGCTGTTCTTCGCCATCCGCGGTCGCATCCGTATCGAGGGCGGCGAGTCCGGTCACACCATCCAGCGCTTCAATCTGCTGGAGCGCTTCATGCACTGGCTGACCGCCATCTCGTTCATCCTGCTGGCGTTGACGGGCTTGAATGTCCTCTACGGCCGCTATGTGCTCAAACCGATCATGGGCGCCTATCCCTTCGCCATCATGACTCAATGGGGCAAGTACACCCATGACTGGGTTTCCTTCGCCTTCATGGCGGGCCTGGTGCTGATGTTCGTGTTGTGGGTGGCGAACAACCTGCCCACCATGGCCGACGTGAAGTGGCTGCTGCAGGGCGGCGGCCTGTTCACCAAGAAGGGTTCCCACGCGCCCGCCTACAAGTTCAACGCCGGGCAGAAGATGCTGTTCTGGTTCCTGATCCTGGGCGGCTTTTCGGTGTCGTTCTCCGGCCTCTGCCTGCTGATGCCGTTCACCCTTCACCCGTTCGCGCCGACCTTCGCGGCGCTCAACGTGTTCGGTCTCGGCCTGCCGACGTCGCTGACGGCGCTGCAGGAAACACAGCTCGCGCTCGTCTGGCACGCCGCCGTGGCGCTGCTGATGATCACGCTGATCCTCGCCCACATCTACATCGGCACGCTCGGCATGGAAGGCGCGTTCCGCTCCATGACCGACGGCAAGGTCGACGAGAACTGGGCGGTGGAGCATCATCCGCTATGGGTCGAGCAGTTGAAGCAGGAGGAAGCGGTGGGCGCCGCCGCGCAGCCGGCCGAATAGCACCGCTGCCTGCGCGAGCCGTGCCGGCGGATCGTCGCCGCCGGCAGCGGAAGGGTTGCGGTCGGCGTCGACGCAAATTCACGAGTCCGCCTCCGTTAACTCGCGAAAAACCGCCCATGCATTGCACGCGCGTGCGTACGCCGTTTCAATAGAAGATAACAATGGCCCAATTGAATGTATTTCTTGTTCATAGGGCAATCCTATCGATAGCGAGCGTTTGATTGGTATTCGTAATCGTTCGACGGAAATGCGCCGTTGATCGCGTTTGATGCGGTTCTAATGTCGCGCCGATGTTGCAGAACACGGGATCGGCGCGTCGCATGGCACAACACGAGACGCAATACGAGGTTTGGAGCGCGGAGCGCGCGCAATCGCTCATTCAATCGCATGTCGGCCGGGAAGGGCCGTTGCTGCCCATCCTGCACGATCTGCAGGTGGCCTTCGGTTACATCCCCGAGCCGGCGGTGCCGATGGTGGCCGACGCGCTCAATCTCACCCGCGCCGAGGTGTACGGCGTCGTTACCTTCTATCACGATTTCCGCCGCGAGCCGGCCGGCCGCCATGTGCTGAAGCTGTGCCGCGCCGAGGCCTGTCAGGCCGCCGGCGGCGACGCGCTCGCCGCGCGCGCCGAAGCCAAGCTCGCAACCGAGATGGGCGGCACCAGCGCCGACGGCCGTGTCACCGTCGAGCCGGTCTATTGCTTGGGGCTTTGCGCCTGCGCGCCGTCGGCCATGCTCGACGGTCGTCTGGTCGGTCGCCTGGACGAGCAGGGGCTCGATGCCTTGCTGACGGAGGCGCAGTCATGAGCCTGCGCGTCTATATCCCGTGTGACGCCGGCGCGGTTGCCGTCGGCGCCGGTCAAGTCGCAGCTAGCCTGCAGGCGGCGGCGCGGGAGCGCGGCATCCACCTCGAGCTGGTGCGCACCGGCTCGCGCGGTCTCTATTGGCTGGAGCCGATGGTCGAGGTCGCGATGCCGGCCGGGCGTATCGCCTACGGTCCGGTGACGCCGGGCGATGCGGCGGACGTGCTCGACTCGATGCTCGCCGACAAGACGCACGCGCTGCGGCTCGGCCCGACAGATGAAATCCCCTGGCTCAAGCGCCAGACGCGGTTCACCTTCGCGCGCTGCGGCGTCACCGATCCCGTATCGCTCGAGGACTATCGCGCCCATGGCGGCGGCAAGGGGCTTGAGCGGGCGCTGTCGCTCGGGCCGGCCGCTACGGTCGAAGAGGTGACGCAATCGGGCCTGCGCGGGCGCGGCGGTGCCGGTTTCCCGACCGGCATCAAATGGCGCACGGTCGCGCAGACCGAGAGCGACCGGAAATACATCGTCTGCAACGCCGACGAGGGCGACAGCGGCACCTTCGCCGACCGCATGATCATGGAAGGCGATCCGCTCGTCCTGATCGAGGGCATGGCGATTGCGGCCTTAGCCGTCGGCGCCACCAAGGGCTACGTCTACATCCGCTCGGAATATCCGCACGCGATCGCGGCCATGAACGCGGCCATCGAGGCCGCCCGCCGCGGCGGCTTGCTCGGCGCGTCGCTTGGCGGCTCGGACCACGCCTTCGACATGGAAGTGCGCGTCGGCGCCGGCGCCTATGTCAGCGGCGAGGAGACCTCGCTGCTCGACAGCCTCGAGGGCAAGCGCGGCGAAGTGCGCGCCAAGCCGCCGCTGCCGGCGCACAAAGGTCTGTTCGGCAAGCCGACCGTCATCAACAACGTGCTGTCGCTCTGCGCCGTGCCGTTCGTGCTGGCGGAAGGCGCCAAGGCCTA
>JARRQH010000227.1:7604-8452 GCA_037381985.1 Pseudolabrys sp. | reverse complement strand
GCGTCCAATCGCGCGTGGCGCGCCGGCTGCCCGCCTTGGCTTCGTGCGATCGCGGCGTGCGCTCGACCCGTATCAAGGCGACGATGGCCGGGAGGCCGGCTAGCGCGACCAGCGCGGCGGACGCAAACCACGCCAGACGCCAGTCGCCGGTCATCTGTACGACCAGAACGACGAGCGGCGGCAGGACCGCCGATCCCACTTGCAGGCCGGTGACGATGATCGCCATGGCCCGGCCGCGGTTGGCGACGAACCAGCGCCCGATCTCCGTAAAGGCGGTCTCGGTCATCATGCCCTGGCCGAACAGGCGGAGCAGATAGATGGCTACGGTCAGCACGATCAGGTTCGGCGCCGATGCAATCAGCACGCAGGCGAGCGCAAGCGCCGGCATCGTGAAGCACGATCAGGTTCGGCGCCGATGCAATCAGCACGCAGGCGAGCGCAAGCGCCGGCATCGTGAAGCGGGCGACCTTCCAGCCGGGCATCAGATCGAGCGTCCGCCCGAGCCACGGCAGCGTCAACGCGCTTGCCAGCGTCGCCAGCATGTAGATCCAGCCAAACCCGCCGGCCGACAGATGGAAGGTCGCCCGCAAGTCGTTGCCGGACAGGCCGATGAAGAAGGTCTGGCCGAACGACGAAAAGAACGTCAGCAAGAATCCGCCGGCGAGCCAGCGCGCGTTTTCCTTGATGAAGTTTGTGGTGGGGCTGCCGGGAACGGGCATCAACAACTTTCGGGCGGGAACGGCGATCGCACGGCGATATTCGTCAAGCGACCGCGCAACCTTTCGTCCAGGCCGTGCGGCATTGACATGCGTCACCGGCGGCAAGCTTCTAGTGGTCCGCTTCCGATA
>JARRQH010000227.1:0-7599 GCA_037381985.1 Pseudolabrys sp. | reverse complement strand
TATTTGCATTCCGTTGCCGCAAGCTCCCGAGTAAATGTCGGAAGCAAAGGACCGCTAGCAACTATTTGATTCTAGTGGAGCTATAAATTTGACATTTGATGAGTGGCCCGCTGCGAGTGGGTATCAAATGTCAAATTCGCTCCCTTAGGGCAGTGTATTCAATCCGGTCGCGTCGGGCAATTCCGGCCGGACCCGATTCCGATCACGACGGAACTTGGGCGCGGCCGTCCTGTCTTCGCCGCAATTAGATGGTCGATTGTTTCACGACTTGCAAGAGAGGCGGGAGTCAAGCTATCTCGGCCTCTGCTTCGCCTTGCGCGTGGCGAAAAAGGGGTGTGGAACCAATTCTTTACCACGCTCGCCGACCGCCGCTAGGCAGCAACCGTTGTGCACGATATTCTGCCTATGGTTTTTGGCCATACCGCAGAGGGGACGTGAAAAAGGATGGGGGTTTTGGGGGATTCCGGCACACTTCACCGGTTAGCGCGCTTGGCCGCGCTCGGTGCTGGTTGCCTGGCCCTCGCCAATTGTTCGGGTGGTCCCGGCCGCATCGACCCCCGTCTCGGCGTTTCGGCCAGCGCGCGGGTGGTGCCGCTCGGCGAGCGCGCCCCCAAGGGCGGCGGCGTCTACAAGACCGGCAAGCCGTACAAGGTCGGTGGCCGCACCTATGTGCCGAAGAAAGACCCCCGCAATTACCACGCCGTCGGATACGCTTCCTGGTACGGCGACGATTTCCACGGCCGCTATACCGCCAACGGCGAAATCTTCGACGAGAAGTCGATTTCGGCCGCCAGCCCCGTTCTACCGCTGCCGTCTTATGCGCGGGTGACCAATCTCGCCAACCACCGCTCTATCGTGGTGCGCGTCAACGACCGCGGGCCCTACGCCAAGGGGCGCATCCTCGACGTCTCGCGCAAGACCGCCAAGCTGCTCGGCTTCTACAATCACGGCGTCACCAAGGTGAAGGTCGACTACGTCGGCCGCGCGCCGCTCAAGGGATCCAGCGATCGCGAACTGCTGGCGACGCTGCGCCGGCATGGGCCAGGCGAGAGCGCCTTGGTCCAGGTCGCTTCCAACGGTCCCATCACGCGCGCCTATTTCGACAGCCGCCGGATGCGCGAGATCCTGCCGCCTGAGCGGCCTTATGGCGCCAATTCCCAAACTGGCACCGCGGTGGCCGAGGCACCTGTGACGCGGGCGCCGACTACTGAGCTTGCCGCTGCGACCAAGCCGCAAAGCGCTCCGGTGCATCACGGCCGGTCGGAATGGCTCAAGCCGGTGCCGGAAATGACGGCGCAGGCAGATCCCCGGGTTTCGCCTGTTTCCGCCTATGCCGCCTCGGGCTATGATGGCCGCCCGGCGGGCTTTATGAGCGGTCGCGGCCTTTACTAAGCTGCGGTTTTTCGCCACATCGCTGCCGAACTACGTCGAAAATGGCGCGTTCCCGCGTTATGTGGAGCGCTTGGGTGGCCGATGTCCATGGGTACAGTGCGTCCAAAGGTTCTTCGCTGGGGTGTCGCAGCGCTCGCCGCGGCAGTGCTGGCCGTGGTCTCGGGCCTGCCGGCATCGGCCGCGGGCAGCGGTGACGGCCCACGCATCAGCGCCCCGCACGCCATCCTGATCGCCGAGAACGGCAGCGTGCTCTACGAACGCGACGCCGACGTGCTGATCCCGCCCGCCAGCCTCGCCAAGCTGATGACGGCCGAATACGTCTTCCATCAGCTCAAGATCGGCAAGATCAAGCTCACGGACCAATACGAGGTCAGCGAATACGCCTGGCGCCATGGCGGCGCGCCGTCGCGCACCTCCACCATGTTCGCCAAACTGCACAGCATGGTCAGCGTCGACGACCTGCTGCACGGCATGATCATCCAGTCGGCCAACGACGCCTGCATCGTGTTCGCCGAGGCACTTGGCGGCAACGAGGGCGAGTTCGGCCATCTGCTGACCGCGCGCGCGAGAGAGATCGGCCTCACGAAGTCGACCTTCGCCACCTCAAACGGCTTGCCAGATCCGGGCGAGAGGGCCACTACCCGCGAGCTCGCCATGCTGGCGCGCCACATCATTCAAACCTATCCGGATTTCTATAAGATCTTCGGTCAACCCGAATTCACCTGGAACAAGATCCGCCAGTACAACCGCAATCCGCTGCTCAAGATGAGCATCGGCGCCGACGGCCTGAAGACCGGCTACACCAAGGAAGCCGGCTACGGCCTGGTCGGCTCGGCGGTGCAGGGCGGCTTGCGGTTGATCGTAGTCGTCAACGGCGACAAGACGGCTAAGCAGCGCGCCGACGACGGCAAGAAGCTGCTCGACTGGGGTTTCTACCATTTCGAATCCCGCCTGCTGTTCGCCGAGGGCCAGACCATCGGCTCCGCCAAGGTATTCGGCGGCGCCGACGGCTACGTTCCGTTACGGGCGAATGGCCCGGTGCGTGTCATGGTGCCCAAGAACGGCGACCGCCGTCTGTCGGCGCATATCGTCTATACGGGGCCGATCCCGGCGCCGGTCGCGGAAGGCCAGCCGGTCGGCAAACTGCAGGTCTCACGCGGCGATAAGGTGATCCTCACCACGCCGCTGCACACCGCCGGCAGCGTCAAGGTCGGCACATTGTCGCAACGCGCTTTCGACGCGGTGACTGAAACGGTGATCAACCTGGTACGTTCGGGCGCGGCACGGCTATGATGGCGCGCGCCGGCCGCCCTTGAGGCGCCGCTGGCAGGAAGAGGGCTCGACGATCTTGCGCGGACGTTTCATCACCTTCGAAGGCGGCGAAGGCAGCGGCAAGTCCACGCACGCGAAGCGGCTGGCGGAGCACCTGAAATCGCTCGGCATCGACGTGGTGCTGACGCGCGAGCCGGGCGGCTCGCCGGGCGCCGAGGTGATCCGCCACATCCTGCTGTCGGGCGTGGCCAAGCCGCTCGGCGCCGAGACCGAGGCCATGCTGTTCGCCGCCGCCCGCGACGACCACGTGCGCACGGTGATCCGCCCGGCGCTCATCGACGGCAAATGGGTGATCTGCGACCGCTTCATCGATTCCACGCGCGTCTATCAGGGCGTGCTCGGCCACGTGGATATGAAATTGATCCGCGGCCTGGAGCGCGTCACCGTTGGCACTGCCATGCCCGACCTCACCTTTATCCTCGACGTGCCGGCCAATATCGGGCTCGCCCGTGCCAAGAGCCGGCGCGGCGGCGGCGCGGTCGACCGCTTCGAGGCCGAAGCGGTGGAGTTCCACCAGGGCCTCACGCGCGCCTACCGCGGGCTCGCCGCCGAAGAGCCGCAGCGCATCGTCATGGTCGACGGCCGTCCGCCGCGTGACGTGGTGGCCAAGCACATCTGGGATGCCGTGCGCGAACGGCTGCATCCCGAACGCACGCGCGTCACCGAGAGAGTGGCGCCGTGAGCGGCAAGGACGAGGCGCGCGAGGTCAAACTGCCGCGCGAGACCACGGCGTTCTTCGGCCACGGCGAGGCCGAGCAGACGCTGCTTGCGAGCTATCAAAGCGGGCGCGTGCCGCACGCCTGGCTGATCGGCGGTCCGCCCGGCATCGGCAAGGCGACGCTCGCCTATCGTTTCGCGCGCTTCGTGCTGGCGAACCCCGAGCCGCAGACGCCGCGGGTGGCGCACGCGACGTCGCTGGCGGTCGATCCCGAGGACACTGTCTGTCGTCGCATCGCCGCACAGGCGCAGGGCGATCTGCTGGCGCTCGAGCGCGTGATCAACGAGCAGACCGGCAAGCTCTTCACCGTCATCCGCGTCGATGACGTGCGCCGCACCATATCGTTCTTCGGCGCGACGGCGGGCGAGGGTGGCTGGCGCATCTGCATCGTCGATACCGCCGGCGAACTGCAATACCCGCAAGGCTCCAACGCGCTGCTGAAAATCCTGGAAGAGCCGCCGCCGCGCACCCTGCTGCTGCTGGTGAGCCACGCGCCGGGGCGTCTGCTGCCGACCATCCGCTCGCGCTGCCGACGCCTGTTGCTGCGGCCCTTGCCGACCGACGATGTCGCGCGCGCGGTTGCCGCCGCCACCGGCCGCGGCACCGCCGACGCGGAGGTGCGAGAAGCGGCAGCCGTCGCCGACGGCAGCGTGGCGCGTGCGATCGCGCTGCTCGACGGTGCCGCGCTCGCGCTACGCCAGCGCGTGCTCGATATCATCGCGCAACTGCCCGATCTCGATCCGCGCGCGCTACACGCGCTCGGCGACGCGCTCGGCGGCACCGACCCGCAGACGCTTGCAACCTTCATGGACCTCGTCAACGGCTGGCTGTCGGCGCAATTGCGCGGCGCCGGCAACGCGGCGCCCCGCATGGCGCGGTTGGCGGATACCTGGGACAAGGTCAATCGCGCGGCGCGCGACGTCGAAACTTACAACCTGGAGCGCAAGCCACTCGTATTTTCCGTGTTCGGCGCACTCGCGGATGCATCTCGCTTATGATGATACTACTAACTCGCGCGTACGTTGCTTGATCATGCTCGCGTTTCCCTGCCATGTCCTTGCCGATACCGGAGGACGGGATGCTTCACCGATTACAGGACCACATCAGCAATTGTTACGTGCGCGCGGCCGACGCGCGCCGCTTGGCGGACACGACGAGTAACGCCGAGCGCAAGGCCGATCTGCATCTCATGGAAGAGAGCTGGAAGCGCCTGGCGCAAAGCTATGAGCTTACGGAACGGCTCGAACACACGTTGCTGGAGCGTAGCCGCGAGATCGTCCAGCGGACCGAGTGGCAGCGCGCACCCAATGCGCCATTCGACCGTGTGCTCGAACTGGCGGTGATCGGAGCGGCCGGCATCGATACCATTGCGTTTCCCTGTCGCCGCCTCCTGAAGGGCTGGGTTGCTGCGAAAACGGGTAAGCCGCTCGATGTGCGGCCGACGCATTGGCGGGAATGGAGCGACGGTGCGATGCCGCAGCTGGCGCGGACACGCGCGCGCGGCCCGGCTACGGCACGCCGCGCGGGCAAAGTCGCGCTGCTACCCCGGTGACCTTGCAAACGGCGATCCAAGCGGCATAGCGCCGCAGATCCTAGCGTTCATGGCGAACGGCTTTGCCACCGGCTCCGTGGCCTATATCGACGACGGCGGCTCGATTGTCTGACCGGCCGCCGCGTCGCTTCATTTGCGCATGGTCTTGTCCGAAAACCGGTTCCCACTTTTCGGGATCATGCGCCGCGCTAGTGCTGCGCGTCTTCGAACGCCTGCACCCACATGGCGCAGGCGCCCGAGCGCACCACGTCGTGGCGGCCGAACTCGACCACCGGCACCGGCAGGCGCTGGCGGCGTTGATCACCATGGTGCAGTCGTCGCCGATACGGGTGAGGAACATCTTGATCTCGGCGGGGGTGGCGTTCTGCGCCTCGTCGAGCAGCACGAAGGCGTTCTTCCAGGAACGTCCGCGCATCACCTCGAACGGCACCATCTCGATGTCGCCGTGCTTGAGCGCGATGTCGTAGCAGGGTTTGCCGATGCGCTCCTTGATCGCCTCGGTGATGGGCGCGGCCCAGGGCGCGAACTTGTCCTCCAGGCTGCCGGGGAAGAAGCCGAGCGAGCGGCCGCACGGCACGTTGGGACGGGTGAGGATGATCTTTTCGATCTGGCGGTTGCGGAAGAGGTCGGCCGCGTGGGTCGCCGCGATCCAGGTCTTGCCGGTGCCGGCGGGTCCCAGCACGACCACCTGCGGGTGCGTCTGAAGCGCAGCGAGATACTCTCCCTGCGTCGCGTTCAGAGCTTTGATCGGAGGCGAGGCGCGTTCGGCTTCGAATTTGGAGTCCTTGAAGTTGATGATCTCCGCTGATTCCGGATGGCGTTCGTGACGACGTCGCTTCTTACTCGCGTTCTTGGCCAAGGACCGACTCCTTTTGATGAACGGCATGGGAAACGCACGAGCCGGCCTGCCGCTGGGGCCGGCGGAACAAACAGCGCAAACAAGAGAGATGGTTTCGGCGCGCGGCGGAGAGGTGGGCATCGGGAACCGGGATGGTCCCGAAGACCTGAGCTGCTCTCGATCCGCACCGTACGGGCCGACATGACGAGAAGGCTAAGCGATTCGCGTGACGGTTTTCTAAAAATGTTGCGTCGCGGAACCTGACCGCATGGTCACATGCTACCGCCGGGTGGGCCGACGTTGCGCGTCACTGCAAGCCGGTGCGTTTTCAGGCGAAATCGCCACAGTTCATTTACAGGGACTTAACCCTGTCCGCTGCATGGTTACGGCTCACAGTCAGTAGCGTAACACGTTCTAGTAGCGTAGGAAAATGACCGACACGGCCGCGTTTTTCGGCGACGTTGCACTCTTTGGCAGTCGTGGTTCTGCTTACGGCGAAATACGCGTGCTCGTCCGCGGTCTGGTCGGGAGCGCGACCATGGGCGTCGCGGCGGTCGCTGCCGTCGGCGCGGGTGCCGCAATCGCCACAACCGTCGGCATCTGGATGGTTGGGGTCGCGCTGTCCGGCAACTCCCATCTTCAGATACGAACATCGGTCGGACCGGCGGGACTGGCCCTGGCCGACATGGCCGCCTATGCGCCATCGAGCTTCGAGGCCAAATGGGCACGCACCGGCGCGATGATGCCGGCCACGGCACGGGCGGCCGCAGCCCGCCGCGCGGCCGCCCTGGCGGCGCGAAGCACCGTCGCGCCGCCCGCTAATAGCCCCATCGCGCCCAGCCGGGTCGCCACCGAAAAACCGGTGAGCGCCAAGACCGTTGCGGACACGAAGGCTGCCGATACAAAAGTCGCTGAAACAAAGGCTGATGACCTCGGATGGACCTTCGGCGCACCGAAGGCGGGGGTGCTGCCCAATCCTCAATCGGATCATAAAAATGATCCAACAACTATCGAAAAAGAAACAAAAAAATCCGTTCAGGCGCATCGCCAGACCGCGGCGCTGACACCGCCGGCCGCGCCGATCCCACTGCCGCTCGTGCGGCCCGCCGGGCTCGCGGCCGCGCAGGCCAAGCCGCAACCGAAGCCCGAGCCGAAATACAAGGCCGCCTCGCTGCCCCCGGCGGAGAAGCCCGAGACCCCGAAGGCGCCTGCGCTGCCCGGATCCGACGGCCGCACCGCGCTCTACGATATCAGCGGCCACACCGTTTACCTGCCGGACGGGACACGGCTCGAAGCCCATTCCGGCATCGGGCACCGGAAGGACAATCCGCACTACGTCAAAGTCAGGATGCGCGGGCCGACACCGCCCAACCTCTATAACCTGACACTGCGCAGGCGGCTGTTCCACGGCGTGCGCGCCATCCGGCTCAATCCCGTCAACAAGAGTAAGATGTTCGGGCGGGACGGCATGCTGGCGCACACCTATATGCTGGGCCCGAGCGGACAATCGAACGGCTGCGTCTCGTTCAAGCACTACAACAAGTTCCTGCGGGCCTTCCGCAAGGGCGAGATCGACCGGATGGTGGTGGTGCGCAATCTCGACGAGGCGCCGGCGCAACTGGCAAGCCTGGTGCATGCCCACCGCAGTATTTTCCGTTACGTCGCCGCCAACACGCGCAATCCGGTAGACTACTAGGGCACCAGGGCCCGCCGCCAACGCGCCTCACGGACGCCACAACTTGATCCTTCGATGGCGGGGTGCGCCGG
>JARRQH010000226.1:0-6579 GCA_037381985.1 Pseudolabrys sp. | reverse complement strand
GTTGCGCCTGCTCGCCGCCGGCCGCGCCGGCCGGGTCTATAACGTGGGCTCGGACGCGGGCCTGTCCATCGCCGAGCTGGCCGCGCTGGTGGCGGGCACCGTGCCCGCCGCCAAAGGCTACGTCATCCAGGGGACGCCGGACCCCGATGCGTTGCGCTCCCGCTACGTCCCGGCCATCACGCGGGCGCGCGACGAGCTCGGTCTCGACGTCTGGACGCCGCTCGCGGAAGGGATCGCGCGCACCGCGCGCTGGGCCGCCGCGCGCCAAACCATTGCCGCAACACCGGCACCCACCGAAGGCCATGCCGACATAGTTCCCCCGAAACGACGCGCGGACGCACGCCGATGAAGATCGCCAGGGAATGCGTATGTTGCGGTGGCGGGCGGCTCGATCGGGCGCCGGCGGTGCTGATGCCGTTCATTGCCTATCGGGTGTTCGGCTGGGAGCCGGTCGAGACCACCGAAGAGTGGGGCTTGCGCGATATCAAGCCCGGTCATGCCTATCCGCTTTGCGGCAGTCTCCATTGCCGGGATTGCGGCATGCTGTTTCTCGACATGCGGTTCGACGACGACGAGATGGCGTCGCTCTACGCCGGCTACCGCGACCAAGCCTATCGCGACGCGCGCGACCGGTTCGAGCCGGGCTACGCCGCGCGAAACGATCTGCTCGAGGTCGGCGCGTCCTATATCGGCGACATCGAAGAATTCCTGGCGCCGCATCTGCCCGTGCGGCCGCGTGTCCTCGATTGGGGCGGCGACACCGGCCTCAACACGCCGTTTCGCGGCCGGGCGGCGCTGCATCACGTCTACGAGATTTCGGACAAGCCGTTGGTGGCGGGCGCGTCGCGCGTACGGCGCGAAGACCTTGGCCGGGAGCACTACGATCTGATCGTTCTCAGCCAGGTGCTGGAGCACGTGTCGCAGCCGCGCGATCTGTTGGGCGAGATCGCGAAGATCCTGCGGCCCGATACGCTGCTTTACGTCGAATTGCCGTTCGAGGCGGTGATGCGGTCGCACGCGGCCGACCCGTTGGCGCACAAGCATCATTGGCACGAGCACATCAACTTCTACTCGGCGACCGCGCTCGATCGGTTGCATGAATCGTGCGGCCTTCGGATCCTCGCGCGCGATACGCGTGAAGTTGTCGTCGGCGGCAGAAGCCCGCACATCTTTTCGATCCTGTCGCGCCTTGCGCCGTAAGAGCCAATCGACATGACGGCTTTTTCCAAGTGGGAAACGCGGCTCGTTAATCTCGCAAATCGATTTGACGTCGCGCGCGCCGCCGAGGACGCCCGCAACGGCTGCTGGATCTACGGTGCCGGCGGATTCGGTCGGCTGACGGCGGAAGCGCTGGCGCGCGGCGGCTATCCGGTCCTCGGCTTCGTCGACCGTTCGGCGCGAACGTCCGCCACGGTCGGGCAATACCGTTGCATCCATCCAGACGATCTGAAACTGGCGGACGTTGAAGGCAAGACTTACGTCCACGGGCTGATGAACCACACGTTCGCGTCCGGCGATGTCGGGCGCTGGGCCGTCACGCTGCCTTTTGGCCGGTTGCTGTTTCCGGCCGAGGTTTGCCAGCTTCCGAATGTCACGTTGGAGAACTATTGGCTGGCCAGGCCCGCGACGTTCCTGGCGGCCATCAGGGACATCGAGCGCGTTCACGATTGCTTGGCCGATGCCGCCAGCGCGGAACTCTATCGCGATCTGCTCAGCTATCGGGTCAGCGGCGATCCGCGGCTCCACCCGACAGTTTCCGTCGAAGACCAGTACACACCCGATTTCCTGCCGATCTTCGGCAAACCGATCGCGCTGATCGACGCCGGCGCCTACCGGGGAGACACGCTTGAAGCACTGTTGGCGCACGGCGTCGATATCCAAGAGTGGATCGCATTCGAGCCGGATGAACAGAATCTCGAAGGGCTGTTCGCCACGGCCAAGGCTCACAGAGAGCGCTTGCAAGCGTATGCCATCTACCCATCTGGTTTGGCGGCGACATCCGGCAAGATCGGTTTCACCAAAGGCAGGGGGCTGGCGTCGCAGGTCCTGCCCGCCGGCGCCGCGCGGCAGGGCGCGTCCGGGGAGATGGCGTGGGTTCAGGCCCTGCGGCTCGACGACGTGGTGTGGACGCGCGCCGACCTTTACATCAAGCTGGACATCGAGGGCGCCGAGATGGGCGCCCTGGAGGGCATGATGGAACTGCTGGCCGAAAAGCGGCCGACCGTCGCCGTTAGCATCTATCACAGGCCGGCCGACCTCTGGGAAATCCCGCTCTTTTTCATGCGCAACTTCGAGCGGCCGACGCTCCATATCCGGCAGCACGGTCACCACGGCTTCGACACCGTCCTTTACGTGACCTTGTAGCGCGTCCGGCCGCCTTGCAGGCCGCCTGGCCGGCACGCGCAGGCGCCCCAAGGGGCCCTGTTGTGTGGTAAATTGTCGAATCAGTTGCGTCCTGCGTACCGATCCTTCGGGCCCTGACGGGCGGCCGGGCCGATGCCGCCGTGCCTTGCGGAGAAGGCGACATGAACATCTCGTTGCAGACCGCCGACGTCGAGGCCATGGGCCGGGCGGGGTCGCGCATTCCCGACCGGCTTTTTGTCTTCGAGCTCGCCAACAATCACATGGGCGACGTTGCGCACGGCATCCGCGTGATCGACGAGATCTGCGCCGTCGCGAAGGATTACAACTTCAACTTCGCCTTCAAGCTGCAATACCGCGAGCTGGACACGTTCATCCATCCGGACTTCCAGGGTCGCAAGGATATCAAGTACATCAAGCGCTTTTCCGAAACGCGGCTGCCGCGCGATCAGGTCCGCCGGCTGGCCGACGCCATCAAGCGCCACGGTCTCACGGCCATGTGCACGCCGTTCGACGAGGCGTCGGTCGACCGCGTGGTAGAAGACGGCTTCGATATCCTGAAGATCGCGAGCTGCTCGTTCACCGATTGGCCGCTGCTCGAGAAGATCGCGACCACCAAACTGCCGATCATCGGTTCGCTGGCGGGAATCGAGTTGGAGAATATCGACCAGGTCGTGGCGTTCATGCAGCACCGCAACAGGGATTTCGCACTGATGCATTGCATTGCCGAGTATCCCACGCCCGCGCAACACCTCCACCTCAACCAGATCGATTTTCTGCGGCAGCGTTATCCGCATTTGCGGATCGGCTATTCGACCCACGAGAGCCCGGACGAAACCGTCGCCATCGCCGTGGCGGTGGGGAAGGGCTGTTCCATCTTTGAAAAGCACGTCGGTGTCGCCACCGAGCAGTATCCGCTCAATGCCTATTCGGCCACGCCCGATCAGGTTCGCGGCTGGCTCGATGCCGCCACCAAGGCCTGCGCCGTGGCGGGAACGCCCGGCCGGCGGATCGAACCGACCCAGCAGGAGCTCGACAGCCTCGTGGCGCTGCGCCGGGGCGCCTTCGCCGCGCGCGATATCGCGGCCGGCGAGCGCATCAAGTCGTCGGACGTGTTCTTCGCCTGCCCGGTGCAGGACAACCAGGTCACCGCCAACGACTGGTCCAAATACAACAGCTACACCGCGGCGTCGGCCATCAAGAAGGGCGAGGCGGTTGGCACCGGCAATTCACGTTGCGTCAGGACTCGCGAGGGGGTCATCGCCATCGTGCAAAAGGTCCGGGCCTTCCTGGCCGAGGCGAAGATCGCGCTGCCCGGCGAGGCGGAATTCGAGATCTCGCATCACTTCGGGCTCGATCGCTTCGACGAGTTCGGCATCACCATGATCACGGTCGTGAACCGCGAATACTGCAAGAAGCTGATCGTCATGCTGCCGGGACAGAAGCATCCGGAGCAGTACCACGAGAAGAAGGAAGAGACCTTCCACGTGCTGCACGGCGACCTGCGCCTCGTCATCGATGGCCAGGAGCGGCTGTGCCGGCCGGGCGCGGTCGTCACCATCGAGCGCGGCGCACGCCATGCTTTCGAGAGCATCGGCGGCACGATCATCGAGGAGATATCGTCCACGCACTATCCGGACGATTCCTTCTATACCGACCCGGCGATCGGTCAGAACCGTGACCGCAAGACGTCGGTCACCCACTGGCTGGAGTGACCCGATGCTCCGTTCCGAGATGACGCCGCCCGCGCTGTCGCGTGGCCCGGCGCGCGACGGTATTCGCGCGGACGATCCGCGTTCCTTGGAAAACAACAAGAAGCAGACAATGCGCGTTGCCGATTACGTGTTTTCGTTCCTGGCGGACCAAGGCGTTCGCTCGGTCTTTACGGTGCCGGGCGGCGGCTCCATGCATCTGGTCGACGCGCTCGGTCAAAATCCCGACATCTCGTATATCCCCAATCATCACGAGCAGGCCTCGGCCATCGCCGCCGAAGCCTACGCGCGCGTCAGTGGCGGGTTCGGCTGCGCGCTGGTGACGACCGGTCCCGGCGCCACCAACGCCATTACCGGCGTTACCGGCGCCTGGATCGAGTCGGTGCCGCTGCTGGTGATCTCGGGCCAAGTGAAGCGCGCCGACCTGTTGGGCGACAGCGGCGTCCGGCAAAAGGGCCCGCAGGAAGTCGATATCGTTTCCATGGTGCGCGGCGTGACCAAATACGCCGTCACGGTCATGGATCCCGCCGACATCCGCTATCATCTGGAAAAAGCCGTTTCACTGGCGACGACGGGCCGGCGCGGTCCGGTCTGGCTCGATATTCCCCTCGACGTGCAGGCAGCACCCATCGTTCCTGCAACGTTGCGCGGCTACGCGCCGGCGCCGGCCGAGGTTGCCTCAGGGCCCGATCTTCAAGCGGAGGCCGAGGCGGCTATCGCGATGATCAACGCCGCCGAACGGCCGTTGATCGTGGCCGGGCACGGCATACGCCTGGCGGGCGCGGCCGACGACTTCCGCGCGTTCTATGAGAGCTACGGCATCCCCGTGGTGACGACCTGGAACGCGATGGATCTCATTCCGTCGACCCACCCGCTGAGCGTCGGTAAGCCCGGCGCGGTGGCGTTGCGCGCGCCGAATTTCGCCGTGCAGAACAGCGATCTCCTGATCGCCATCGGCGCGCGTCTCGACAACGTGGTGACGGCCTTCAATCCCGCGCGCTTCGGCCGCTTCGCCAAGAAGATCCTGGTCGACGTCGATGCGGCGGAACTGGCCAAGTTCGGGCCCGACGCGCAGATCGCCCAGTCGGTGAACGTGGACGCCAAGGCGTTCATCCACGCGATGCTGCACGCGGCCCCGAAGCTGACGCGCAAGGAGCGCCCGGACTGGATCGTGCAATGCGCCACGTGGAAAGCCACGGCAAGCCGTTTCCCTCAAGCGGCGCCATCAGCCACTATCATCTGGTCGACGTGCTGTCGCGCCAGGTGCCCGAGGGCACTTTGTTCGTCACCGGCAGTTCGGGCCTTGCGGTCGAGGTCTTCTATCTCGGCTACCGCAACAAGCCCGGGCAACGGGTGTTCCTGACGTCCGGTCTGGGCGCGATGGGATACGGGCTACCGGCCATGATCGGCGCCGGCACGGCCGCGGGGGGCAAACCCTTCGTCGGCATGGAAGGCGACGGCAGTCTGATGATGAACGCCCAGGAGCTGCAGACGATCCGCGCGCTGAACCTGCCGGTTCGCATTTTCGTCTTCAACAACCGGGGCTACGCGTCGATCCGCAATACCCAGCGCAATTATTTCGAGGGCCGCTATGTCGGCACCGGCCCGGAGGCGCGATTGAGCTTTCCCGATCTGGTGGCGCTCGCGCAAGTGCACGGCATTCCGGCCTCGCGCATCGAGGACGCGGCCGATCTCGACGCCAAGGTGCAAGCGGTGCTGGCCGAGCCCGGTCCCTATCTCTGCGACGTCAGCGTCGTCGCCGACGAAGTGCTGTGGCCGAAATCGTCGGCGCTACCGCAGCCCGACGGGTCGATGCTCTCCATGCCGCTGGAAGACATGTCGCCCTTGCTGTCGCGCGAAGAGCTGCGCGCCAACATGCTGGTGCCGCTCGATCCCGCGTCGGAGAAGATTACCGACGCCGACCGGGGATGAGCGGACTGCCGGATTTTGGCCCGCGCACCGTTTGATATTCCGACCTCATGAACGCGCAACCGGCGTTATGCTGAGGCCCAGATTCGCTGGCCGAGTGTCTGAGTCAGCGCATGATCCCGAAAAGTGGAAACCGGTTTTCGGATAAGATCATGCGCAAACAACTATGTTGGGGACGCAGGGTGCTTCAATCTCGCGTGATCTCTCTAGGAACCCGATGATCAAGCGCATCCTCACGGTTGGCGGTTTCACCCTGCTGTCGCGGGTGACCGGCTTTGTCCGCGACATCATCCTGGCGGCGATCCTGGGGGCGGGGCCGGCGGCCGACGCCTTCTTCGTGGCCTTGCGCCTGCCCACCCATTTCCGCGCCATCTTCGCCGAGGGCGCCTTCAACGCCGCCTACATGCCGGCCTACGCGCGCATCCGCGAGCAGGGCGGGCCGGCGCGGGCGGGGTTGTTCGCCGACCGCATCTTCACGCTGCTGCTGCTGACGCAAATCTTGCTGCTGGGGGTGGCGCTCGTGTTCACGCCCGCGGTCATCGACGTCCTCGCCCCCGGCTTCGTCGACGATCCCGTG
>JARRQH010000225.1:0-5361 GCA_037381985.1 Pseudolabrys sp. | reverse complement strand
CGGAAGGGATTCGAACCCCTGACCCCCAGATTCGAAGTCTGGTGCTCTATCCAGCTGAGCTACCGGCGCTTGCCGTCCCGCCCCTTTCTAAAACGTTTCCAGGGGAAGTGGAAACCGGTTCGCCGTCCGGAAACGCGAAAAAATAAGACCCGCTCGTACGATTTCGCAGGGGGATCGAACCGGACGAAGCGATCGCCAAGTCGTCAGCGAGCCAGCCGCTGACCCGTCGCCACGATCAGCTTACCGCGGACCCGAGATCGGCCTGCACCGGCTCCGCAAGCGCGGGTTCGGGCGCGCGCGGGGGACGGAAGCCGGTCGCGACATGCGACGGCTCCAGCAGGCGGCGGCCACGCAGCAGCGTCGCTCGCGCGGCGTGGGCATCTAACGCGGTCCGCAGCAGCGCCGGGAGCTGACGCGGACGGCGCACGACCGAGCGCAGCACCGCCAGCACATCGGTGGTGCCGTCGGCGCGGATGGCGGCCAGCGCCGCTTCCGGCAGCCCGCGATGCGCGGGATCGGCGACGACGCGGATCGCCGCCATCGGCAATCCGTGCGCCGCGGCAGCCCGCGCCACCACATGGGATTCGGTATCGACGGCGAGCGCACCCGTGCGCCGGTTGAGCTCGCGCTTGTCGGCCGGCGTGCTGACCGGGTTGTCGATGCCGGCCAAGGTGCCATGCACCGCGCCCGGCATCGCTTCGAGCAGCCGGTGCGACCAGTGCCGGTCGGTCTCGTGATGGCCATCGCCAGTGATCACGGCCGAGCCGACCACGCAAGTGCCCGGGGCGAGCTGCGGATCGAGACCGCCGGCAACGCCGAAGCTGATCAGGCCGTGGCAACCGGCAGCGATCGCCCGCTTGAGGTCGGAGGTCAGGCTGCGCCCGTCACCCGCGCACACAATAGGCAAGCCGCTGTCCGCCGCTATGCGTGCCTCAAATGCCAAGCCGACGACCACAATCATTGTCCGGGTCTGCCCCTATCCCATACCGCCGAGCGACGGCCCGCCCCCGAGCGTCCTCGTACAACGCACTTTATTGCACACCGAAAACGCACGTCTTCCACCAAAGTTCAGGAAACGGCAAAGCAAACGCCGGGCCACCATCACCCTACAAGGAAATCGCCCCGGCGGGAATCGGCAGAATTGCAGGTTAGCGACCCTCAGCGCACATGCAACGCCAGCTGTGGCGCAAGGTGAACAGTCTACCAGCATCAGCAGGACATTTTCGGTCGATCCTGGCCCGCATGGGGGATCGACCGAGACGAAATATATTTCCTGGCATCATGGCCGGTCACCCGACCCGAGAATCCGTCGCACGAAGCCACCGATCTCGGCAATCGCCGCGCGCGCTTCCGGCATCACCGGCGCGTAGGCCTGCCAGACATGGGGCATCAGCGGCCAGACCTGCAACTCGCTCCGCGGATTGGTGGCGGATAGTCTGTCGGCCATGCGGACGGCGTCGTCGCGCAGGACCTCATCGCCGCCGACCTGGATCAGCACCGGCGGCAGGCCGGCCGGGTCGCCGTAAAGCGGCGAGACGTATGGATTGCACGGGTCGGCGCCGGCAAGATAGTCGGCGGCGGCCTGCGGCATGTCGCCCGCATTGATCATGGGGTCGGCAGCGGCGTTTTCTTCCAGCGACGCGCCGGTGAGCGCGAGATCGGTCCACGGCGACATAACGGCCGCGGCGTCGGGCAAGCGCATGCCCTCGTCGCGCAGCCTCATAAGCAATGCAAGCGTGAGACCGCCACCAGCGGAATCGCCCATGCCGACGATTTCTTTCGGGCCCTGGCGGAGCAGCCAGCGATAGGCGGCGAGCGCATCGTCGAGCGCGGCGGGAAACGGATGCTCGGGCGCCAGTCGGTAGCGGATGATCAGCACGCGGGCGTGCACCGCGTCGGCGACGCGCCACGTAAAATGCCGATACGCCTCGGGACTGCCGATGCGATACCCCCCGCCATGCAGATAGAACACCCAACGATCAGCATGCGACGCCGAACGAGTGACAATGTCGGCAGATATGCCGCCGGCGTCGACGTGTACCGTCTCGGTATCGCGCGGCGGGCGCGGCGCCTTGCGCACCATGGCTCGGAATGCCTCACGCGATTGCGCAAGTGACAAGCCGCGGCTGCGACGCTTGATGAACCAGCGCGAGCCGAGGCGCACGATCCTGGCACGCAGGGTGATCGGGCCCCAAAGCAAGAGGCTCACCCGCCGTTGACGACGGCCGGCGCCGGCGAGGACGTGCCGTTGCGTCGGTCGTCCACCAGGCGGCCATCCTCGATATCGATCGTGCGGTTGGCGAACGACGTGAGACGCGAATCGTGCGTCACCACCAGCACGCCGCGGCCCGGGTCTTTGGCGATACCGGCAAGCACGCCCATGATGGCCTGGCCGTTCTCGCCGTCGAGGGCGGCGGTCGGTTCGTCGGCGAGCACATAGGACGGATCGGAAACGATGGCGCGCGCGATCGCCACGCGCTGCTGCTCGCCGCCGCTGAGCTCGCGCGGGAAAGACGCGAGCTTGTGCGCAAGCCCGACCCGCTCCAGCGCCGCCTGCGCCCCCGCGCGCGCCGCCTCGCCGTACGTACCGCGCACGTCCAGGGCGAGTTGCACGTTCTCGGACGCGGTCAGCGTCGGGAACAGATGGTAGCTCTGGAAGATGTAGCCGACGTGCTGGCGGCGCAGCGCGGCGAGCGTCTCGGGGGAAGCGCCGTCGGTCGACACGCCGGCGACGCGCACGTGGCCCGCGGTCGGCGCCAGCATCAGGCCGAGCACCGACAGCAGCGTGGTCTTGCCGCTGCCGGAAGGGCCCATCAGCATGGTGAGCTCGCCGCCACGTAGCGCGAGATCGATGTCCTTGAGCGCGTGCACCTGGGATGGGCCACTGCCCAGAATCTTGTGGACGCCGAGCGCCTCGAGGACGGTTTCGCTCATTGGCTGAAGACCGCGACAGGATCGATCCGCACCACCCGCGCGATCGCCGCGAAGGCCGACAAAACGCACATGAGCAGGGTGAGCGCGAAGATCGCCGCCATCAATGTCGGCGTGATGGTCACCGGTAGCGCGCCGTTGGTAGTTATGGCGACCACGCCGAACCCGATGACGCTCGCCAGGCAGAAGCCGATCACGGCGTTGAGCAGCGCCTGATACATGATGACGCTGTAGATGTAGCGGTTGGACGAGCCCATGGCGCGCAGGGTAGCGAACTCGGGAAGATGATCCTTGGTGCTGGAATAGAGCGTCTGCGCCACGATCACGGTGCCGACGATGAGACCGAGCAAGGCGCCCGCGAACAAGGCCGCGCCGGCACCGGTGGTGAACAGCCAGAATTGACGGCTGCGCTCGGCGAACTGAGGGGCGGTCAGCACGTCGATTTTCTTGAGGCCGGTCTTTAGATCGTTCTGCACCGTTTGCAGGTCGGCGCCGGGCTTGAGCTTGACCAGGTAATAGCTGGCAACACTCTTGGGCAGGCCGATGAATTTGCGGGCGTGGCCGATATCGGCGAAGACGAAGGGCGTCGTGGTGAAGGAGCGGATGCCGCTCGTGAGCGCGACGACGTGCACCTTCTGGCCGCGGATATTGGCCTTGGTGCCGAGGCCCTCAAGCCCCAGCCTCTTGTCGTAGGTGGTATCGACCGCGACCGCGCCGGGCTCGTCGAGCGCCTTGGCGGAGCCCGCGACCACGTTCCAGGGCTTGAGGTCGTTACGCGACAGATTGGAGCCGACCAGAAACACCGGCGTCATCTCGCCGGTCGACAGCCGCCAGTCGGAGAAGCCGATGACGAGCGGCGACGCCGAAGCAACGCCTTTGACGGCGAGGATGTCCTTGCGCATGTCGCCAAGCAGCGACGGATCCTCGAAGCACTTGGTGCCCTGGCGCATCACCCAGAGGTCGGCGTCGGCGTGCTCGATCATGGTGGTGACCATACGGCCGAAACCGAGATAGAGGCCCATCTGCACCATCACCAGCACGACCGAGAACACGATGCCGACGGTGGTGGCGGCAAAGCGCAGGCGATCCTGGAACAGATTGCGCGAGGCGAGGGTGAAATTCAGCGGCAAGTGAGACGATAAATCCAGTGACATGACGCGCCTTCAGTGGCGGACGATTGGCGTGTCAATGTGGCACGGTCGAAACCGCCCGCCGGACCGCGACCAACTGCGCGCCGAACACCCACTCGAAAGCGACGCTGCTGGCCCAGCTCATGACCAGCACGCCGGTCAGCACGATGGCGTATTTGACGAAGGTGTAGAGGCCGGCGCCGACCAGGGCGTATTGCAGCCACACCACGAACACGTAGTGGATCAGGTACATGCTGTAGGCATTGGCCGACAGGCTGTCGAGCACCCAGTAGCGCCGTTGGCTGAAGCGCAGGCAGATCGCCAGCAGGAAGATGCCCCCGCCGGCGCAGGCGATCGGGAACGCCAGGGTGGAGGCGATCTGGATGAGCGAGTTGGCCGCTGACCATTCCGGCCGGGTCAGGGCGGTCAGGCCGGCCCAGAGCGCGAAGCCGCCGGCGGCGGCGCCCCACCACGCCAGCCAGTGCCGCGCCAGCGGCCCGTCGCTCGCCAGCAGGCCGCGGTCGAGCGCGTAGGTGCCGAGCACGAAGCCGGCGAAGAAATAGACGAGATAATGCGCCGGCCGGCTGAGCTGCATGGAGAACGGACCGAACGCGGTCCAGCTCCAGGGCGAATAGATCAACGCCAACGGCACGTAGGCGACCGCTGAGACCCCGACCAGCACCCCGAAGAAATGAACCGGATGCTCGCCGGCCCATGCGGCGAGCCGGCTGAAGCCGTCAAGCACGCGCGGCGCCGCCGCGAACAACACGGCCGCGAGGCCATTGGCGATCAGAAGTTGCCATAGAAACCATTCCGGTCCGCTCGGCCAGAACGGCAACGAAAACCACTGGTGCCAGAATCCGGCGAAGCTTGGCTGGGCGGTGCGGGCGAGATAGGCGGGATAGAACGCCAGCGGGCTCAGGAAAATGATCGCCGCGACGAACGGCACGCCGATACGCCAGAGCCGGTCGGAAACGTAGGTCCAGGCGCCTTTGCGGCGCAAGCTGCCCACGGCCAGCAGGCCCGACAGAAAGAACATCAGCGACATCAGGCTGACGTCCTGCCAAGCGCAGAAGACGTCGAAGCCCATCCAGCGCTGCGGATCGACGACTGGAAACGCCTGCCAGGTAAAGGGCGCTTCGCCAAAGGGCGAAGTTTGCGCCGGCACCGACGCGAGGTAGGCAAGCGCGGAGTGGAACGCCAAGACGATGATAATCACAACGGCGCGGAGGTTGTTGAGGGCGACGTTGGGCTTGGACATGATTATGCGGCCTCCCCGGCGGGCTACGCCCCCGCCGGC
>JARRQH010000224.1:0-5367 GCA_037381985.1 Pseudolabrys sp. | reverse complement strand
CACCAATGTCCTGGCGCACATTCCGACCTACAACCCGCAACGCCAGCTGTCCGCCACCGCGACCGGCGCCCACAGCGCGCCGCAGGCCGCCGCGCAAGCGAGTTCCGCGGTCTCCTACGTGGTGCACGACCTTGCCGCAATGCCGCGCATCAAGACCCGGTTCGTCACCCCGCTCGCCGACGTGATGGCGCGCGTGCGCGAGGCCGCCGTCTGGAGCCGCAAGACCGCGGGCAACGCCGCGGCCGCATCCGACATCACCGGCATCAAGCTCGCCTACGCCGACGAAGACACCCGCGATCCTTTCGCGGGCCTGGAGGCGCGCATCGTGCCGGAAAACGTCACGCTGAAATCGAAGACGGCGGACAAGATCACCGACGGCACTGCCTTCACGCGGCGCGTCGTCGTAGCCAAGAAGGGCGACACCATCGCAGGCATCCTGCGCGGGCTCGGCGCGACGCCCCAGCGCATCGCCACCATCCTGCCCACGCTCGGGTCCTATGGCGGCAAGAACGGCCTCGCTGCCGGCGACACGGTGCGGGTGCTGCTGGCGCCTAAATCGAACGACAAGCCTAGCGACACCTCCAACGGCAAGGCCACGGCGCCGCTACGCGTGATCGTCGCCGACACGCACGGCCCCGAGGCGGTGGCAGCGCTCGCCGACAACGGCCAATACGTTTCTGTCGATCCGAAGAGCGTCGACGACGCCTGGGCGGCGACCGCCGACGGCGCCGGCGAGCAGAAGACCAAATCCGGCATTTCGCTTTATCAGAGCGTCTACGAGACGGCACTCGACAATCACGTGCCGCTTCCGATCATCCAGAACCTGATCCGCATCTTCTCTTTCGACGTCGACTTCGACCGCAGCGCCCAGCCCGGCGATTCCCTGCAAATGCTCTATGCGGGCGGCAACGCGCCCGACCGCAGCAATGGCATCCTGTTCGCGTCGCTCACTGTCGACGGCCGCACGCGAACGCTTTATCGCTTCCCCTCTGGGTCGGACGGCGGCACCGACTATTACGACGCCAAGGGCAAGAGCGGCCGCAAGTTCCTGCTGCGCAAGCCGGTGGCGACCGGGCGTCTCACCTCCGGCTTCGGCTGGCGCCGGCATCCCCTGCTCGGCTACGTGGCCATGCACACCGGCGTCGACTGGGGGGCGCCGCGCGGCACGCCAGTCTATGCCGCCGGTAACGGCGTCATCGAACGCGAGCAGTGGGAGTCCGGCTATGGACGCTACATCCTGCTGCGCCACAAATACGGCTACGAGACCGCCTACGGCCACATGAGCGCCTTCGCCAAGGGCACCCACGTGGGCGAGCACGTCAAGCAGGGCCAGGTGATTGGCTTCATCGGCACCACCGGCCTGTCGACCGGCCCGCACCTGCACTTCGAGATCCACCTCAACGGCCACTTCGTCGATCCCTTACGGGTCAAGTTGCCGGACGGCCACAGGCTGCGCGGGTCCGCGCTGGCGAACTTCGAGCGCGAGCGCCAGCGCATCGACAAGATCATGGCGCGCAAGCCACTGCGCGTCGCCGCGCAGGACGCAAAGGCGGCGGAGTGAGCGGGCGGCAAGCGCCGTCGGCTCAATCTCCGTGATCGTCACTTTGCCGGCTTGTTGCCTTTCTTTTCCTTCTTGAGCGCGGCGCGGGCATCCTTGATGACCGCCCGCAGGGTTGCGGCACTGAACGCACCCGGCACGCGGAAGTGGCCGATGACAAAGCCCGGCGTGCCCCGGAAGCCGAGCCCGAGGGCCTGCGCCTGATTGCGCGCCAGCAGAGCGTCGATGGCTTTCTTGTGGGTAACCAGGTCGCGCT
The DNA here is from genome assembly GCA_037381985.1 of Pseudolabrys sp. GTDB lineage: Bacteria > Pseudomonadota > Alphaproteobacteria > Rhizobiales > Xanthobacteraceae > Pseudolabrys. The sequence continues at coordinate 3,553 of JARRQH010000224.1, read as the reverse complement.
CTGCCCGTGCCGTATCGATCCCGGCCTTGGCCAAGGCCGGTACGATCATATCGGCGCTCAGCTTGCCCCGGATCGCCATCAGCGCATCGTGCGCCTGGACGTATTTGCCCTGGTACTTGGCGGCGAGCACGAGCCTGGCCGCCTGGACCGAAACCTTGCCGAACACCGGCCAGTCCTTGAACACCAGCCTGATGTGGCCATCCGCCTTCACCACCTTCAGCAGGTCGGGATTCATCTTCTTGCAGTAGGGGCACTGGTAGTCGAACCATTCGACGATGGTGAGATCGCCCTTGGGATTGCCGGTAGTGGGCGCCGCCGGATCGCGCAGGATGCTCTCCCGGCTCAAAGGATCGGAAGATTGCGCCGCGGCGCCGATCGGCTGAAGCAGCGCGGCAACGGCGGCCAGGGCAAGGAGGCCTGCGAACAGGCCATTACGGGTGCGTGTGATTTTCATTATTGTCGTCCCTTTCAGTTTGAAGCGGATTTCATGGAAGCTTTGTCGAAGGCGGCAAGCACCGCCTCTTGGGTAAGAAGCTCGGGCAGCACGATGCCGTTGGGCGCGCCGGGGCCGAACACGGCATTGAACGGCAAGCCGTAGCGATGGAAGCGGCGCAGATAGTCGGCGATCTTGTCGTCGGGCTTGGTCCAGTCCGCCTGCATCGGCACAACATCGCGCCGAAGACGCGCGCGGATGCCGTGGCTGCCGACGATGAGCGCGTCATTAACCTTGCAGGTGACACACCACGCAGCGCCGATATCGACGAACACCGTGCGGCCGTCCCGCACCAGCATGCCGATCTTGTGCGGCGCGAGCGGCTGCCATTGCACCCCGTCGACCGCTTCAGCCAACACCGACCGCGGCTTGTCGCCGGCGACCAGGATGGCGACGCCGGCCAACCCTGCGATCAGCATGCCGGCGATGGCATGGGCGAAACGCTGGCGGCGCACGGCCAGCAACCAGACCAAGAGGCCGAACACCGCGCCGACCGCGAGCGCGGTCTGCACGCCTGAAATTTTGGCCAGCACGGTCAACAGCCAGATCGCGGTGCCGGCAATCGCCACTGCCGCGACGCGCCGCACCGTCACCATCCAAGGGCCCGGCCGCGGGAAGAAGCGCGCCACCGCCGGCACCGCGGCCAGCATCAGATAGGGTGACGCCATGCCGAACCCGAGGGCGGCGAAGATCATGACGATCTGCGCAGTGCCTTGCGACAGCGCGAAGCCGACCGCAGTGCCGACGAACGGTGCCGAGCAGGGCGTCGCCAGCAGGGTCATCACCAGGCCATTGAAGAAGTGCGCGGCCATGGAGTCGTGGCCGGCCCCCTGCCCAACCACGCCGCCGAGGCGCGCGGGCAGATGGATGTCGTAGAGGTCGAGCAGATTGGCGGCGAGCGCCACCAAAATTGCCGCCATGGCGACGAGGAACAGCGGCTGCTGGAACTGGATGCCCCAGCCGACCTGGGCGCCGAGCGCCTTCAAGCCGGCCAGAGTCGCGGCCAGCAGCAGAAACGAGGCGACGACGCCGATGGCGGACGCGACGAAGCGCAGCCGCACCGCGCGGGTGTCGCGCGTGGTGTGCGCCACCAGCGAAAATATCTTCAACGACAGCACCGGAAAGACGCAGGGCATGAAGTTGAGGATGAGCCCGCCCAATAGCGCGACCGCGAGCATGGTCCATAGCGCGACCGGGGCCGGAGTCGACGGTGTGGCGGCGGCCGCCGGTTTGACCGTTGCAGCGGCCGCGCCGGCCGGCGGCGGCATCACCGCTTCGACCGCGCGGCCGCCATCGACCAGAGTGACACGGAGCGGCTTGGCCGGATGAGCGGCCTTGGAACCATCGAGCGGGATCGCGAAGGTGGTCGTGTTTCCCGCATGCGACGCACGCTGCGGGCGGCCGGCGAAGATGTCGTTATCGCCGTCGACGAATAGATCGGGCCGAACGAGCGGCACCACCGATGTCACCGTCACGTCGAGATGCGGCTTTGGCGTCGGGGTGAGTTCGATCTTGCCGATCGACAGCTCCGGCGTGTTCTTTCCCGGCACCTTGGCGCGCCATTTGTCGATCAAGCCCATCGGGCCATCGAAGCGCGCGCCCGGCGCCAGCGTCGCGTGCAGCGTCAGATCGTTGCGGGTGCAGATCTGGCTGCAAACGAACAGCGCGAGCTTGAGCGAGACTTTCGTCGGCGCGTTCGAATCGCGCAGGCGCAGGCGGACCGGAAACACGACCGCGTGCTCGTACCCGAAGGTGTCGATACCGGCCGAGGTGATGCGGCGCGGCGCCGGGTATTCGACATCGACACCAGCGACGTTGCGCGAGCCGCGCCAGTCGAACTCCGGCGGCGCGCCGGCGTCACCCGGCGAGCGCCAATAGGTGTGCCAGCCGGGCCCGAGCCGGACATGCACGCCGACCCAGGCGATGGTCGGGTCGCTGCGGTCGACACCGCCGGCAATGAGAGTGGCGGAAAAGTCGGGCTTCAGGCTCTGTGGCGTTTGTAGCGTTTGCGCGAGCAGCGGTGCGGCGTGCAGCGCAACGGCCAGCACAGCCGCGACAATGACGGTGAGGCGTTTCAACATGGGAATTCCTGGCGTGGCGCCACGCTATCGACAGCGGATGGTGGGCGGCGCGACTTCGGTTCGAACGGAGCGCCGATCCCATTAACCCCGTCTGCGCGCCTACCGGCATCGCAGCGCGGGCGGCCTGACGAATTGTGCAGGATCGGTGTCCGTTCACGGCAGCATCGGGCGCGCGAGCCGCGATCGCCGTTCTCATCTGGAAAACGGAATCGGAACCACGCGCCGTCAGGCGAACGCGCGTGGAGGCCGGTAGAAGCCCGGACCGGATCGTTGCGGCGGCAGCGCCGCGTCGTTCAACCGCCAGCCGGCGATGACGGAAACCGGCGGCGGCAGCGACCCGTCAGCCGCGCCGAACACGGCGCCGAAGCTGAAGCTCGCCAGCGGGCAGGTATTGACCGACCCCGGCAACGCCATCCGATGGCACATCTTGGCGGGGACCGGTTTTCCACCCGACAGGGCGGTGATCGCCGGGACATCCGCGCGCACGACCGGCGACGCCTGCGCGGCGCGCGCGAATACCGCCGAAAACGTCACGACACCGAGGACGACGACCATCAGCGCGGCGATGAAGCCGCGCAGCCGCGTCATCGGCAATGTCGGTCGCTTACGCATTGTCTTTCGCGCTTTGCCCAAATCTGCACGATGCCTATGCCACCGCCGATTAGCTCGAACAAGTGACAACATCGTGATCGCAAGACATTAGAGCGAATTGGGTTTTCGAGTGAGGCAGAAATAGGGCGGCCACGACACGCGAGCCCGTGCTGCGGTAAGCGTAGGCGGAGGGGATGGGTGGTGCCGCCTTTCACCGGTTCACCTCGATGGCGTAATGGCGCCAGCCGGTGTCCTCGTTGCCATGGAGCAGGACGCTGACGAACAGCGGCTGCGCCTACCGCCCGGGAAGATGAAAGAGCGAGGGGCCGCCACAGTTCGGATGCCGGCACGTCCAGCAGGGCATCGGGGAAGGTGTCGAAGCGGTCGA
>JARRQH010000223.1:0-5395 GCA_037381985.1 Pseudolabrys sp. | reverse complement strand
GTGCACGGCGTCGGCTATCAGGTGCATTGCGCCGTGCGTACGCTGCAGCACTTGCCGGCGCCCGGCGAGGCCGCCACGCTGTCGATCGAGACTTATGTGCGCGAGGACCAGATCAAGCTTTTCGGCTTCGCGAGTGACGCCGAGCGCGAATGGTTCCGCCTGTTGCAAACCGTGCAGGGCGTCGGCGCGCGGGTGGCGCTGTCGGTGCTCGGCACGCTGAAGCCGACGGAACTCGCCAACGCCATCGCTACCCGCGACAAGGCGGCGGTGGCGCGCTCGCCCGGCGTCGGCAGCAAGGTGGCCGAGCGCATCGTTTCGGAACTCAAGGACAAGGCGCCGGCTTTCGCCAGCGTCGAGCCGGGTGTGGTGCATCTTGCAGGCAGCCTCGACGAAGAGCGCGCGCCCAAGCCGGTGGCCGACGCGGTCTCGGCGCTGGTCAATCTCGGCTATGGTCAACCGCAGGCGGCCGCGGCCATTGCCGCCGCGTCGCGCGCGGCCGGCGAGGGCGCCGATACCGCCACATTGATCCGGCAAGGTTTGAAAGAGTGAGCCAAATAGTGTGTACGGTCTGGATATGACGAAGCTGACCGCCAAGGACAAAGAACTGATCGCCGCCGCCACCGAGGCCATCACCTCGCGCTACCGCAACGACTGGCAGGAGGTCGGCGCCGCCATGCGCACGCGCGACGGCCGGCTGGTGACCGGCGTCAACCTCGACGCCTATGTCGGGCGCGGCGCGGTGTGCGCCGAGGCGATCGCCATCGGCCGCGCGCTGACGGAAAAGGGCGATCACGGCATCGAGACCATCGTCGCCGTGCGCCACCCCAAGCCCGGCGAGAAAGGCACGGTGGCGGTGGTCAGCCCCTGCGGTACCTGCCGCGAACTGATCCACGACTACGATCCGAAGGCGCGTGTCATCGTGCCCGACGGCAAGAATGGCCCGACCGTCACCACGATCGGCGAACTGCTGCCGAACAAATACCGCCGGGGGATGACGTGAGCAGCAATCCGCGCCTCGTCACCTCCGAAAAGCGCGATGACGACGTCGACGCGTCGTTGCGCCCGCTCAAGCTCGGCGACTTCATCGGCCAGGAGCAGGCGCGCGCCAATCTGTCGATCTTCATCGAGGCGGCGCGCTCGCGTCAGGAAGCGCTCGACCATGTGCTGTTCGTCGGCCCGCCGGGTCTCGGCAAGACCACGCTGGCGCAGATCGTCTCACGCGAATTGGGCGTCAATTTCCGCTCGACCTCCGGTCCGGTGATCGCCAAGGCCGGCGATCTTGCCGCGCTGCTCACCAATCTCGAGCCGCGCGATGTTCTCTTTATCGACGAGATCCACCGCCTCAATCCGACGGTCGAGGAGATCCTTTACCCGGCCATGGAGGATTTTCAGCTCGATCTCATCATCGGCGAGGGCCCGGCGGCGCGCTCGGTGAAGATCGATCTGGCGCCGTTCACGCTGGTCGGCGCCACCACGCGCGCCGGGCTCTTGACCAACCCCTTGCGCGACCGTTTCGGCATTCCGGTGCGGCTCAATTTCTATACCGAGAAAGAGCTGGAGCAGATCGTCAACCGTGGCGCCCGCGTGCTCGGCCTGCCCATGAGCGACACTGGCGCCAACGAGATCGCGCGCCGCGCCCGCGGCACGCCGCGCATCGCCGGCCGCCTGCTGCGGCGCGTGCGCGACTTCGCCCATGTCGAGGGTGCTAAACAAGTCGACCGCAAGGTCGCGGATCGCGCGCTCTCCGCGCTCGAAGTCGACGCCGCCGGTCTCGACGCCATGGACCGGCGCTACCTCTCCGTCATCGCCACCAACTACGGCGGTGGCCCGGTCGGCGTCGACACCATTGCCGCGGCGCTGAGCGAGCCGCGCGACGCCATCGAGGACATCATCGAGCCGTTCCTCATCCAGAAAGGCTTCGTGCAGCGCACGCCGCGCGGGCGGCTCCTGACGGGGGCTGCCTTCAAGCATCTCGGTCTGCCGGAGCCGAGCCGCGACCTCGGCCAGTTCGGGTTGTTCGGGGAGGATGACGAAGCGTAAGACAAGCAGGGGGACGGTATGAATATGAATGCCTTGATTGATTTTCTTCGGCTGTATCCGGTCTTTACGCAACGTGGAATTCGGGCGGCCTGGTACTTGTATCTTCTCGGTGCGACCGCCGAACTCGTCACATATTTGGGCTTCAGCTTATTTGCTACCCCCGCAGGATTTGGCCTTAGACACTACTTTTTGGTCGGCGAGCAGCTGGTCAGGATTGTGGCCAACGTGATCTTGGTTCGGATCTTTCTAGAAGTCGCCCTTCGGTATCTGTTCCCACGTAGCAGCTCGTGAGTGCTGTGGCCGCGGTTAATTCGATCTAGACTATCTTCGAAAGACCAGAATGACTGAAAAACTCATCAGCGTTGTCGCCGCCCTCATCCGCTACGAACAAGGCCGCGTGCTGCTGGTGCGCAAGCGTGGCACCGCGGCCTTCATGCAACCCGGCGGCAAGCGTGATGCCGGCGAGAGCGATGTTGCGGCGCTCGCGCGCGAGATCGTCGAGGAACTGGGCTGTTGCGTCGACCAGCGCACCGCGCGTTCGCTCGGCGTCTTCGAATGCGCCGCCGCCAACGAGCCGGGCTACCAGGTGCGTGCCGCCGTCTATGCGGTGGATATCGAAGGCGCGGTCGAGCCGCAGGCGGAAATCGAGCAGGCGGTCTGGGTCGATCCGCGCGCGTTGCCCGACCTGCCGCTCGCGCCGCTGACGCGCGACCACGTGCTGCCGCTGGCGGGGTGAGCAATGAGCAACAAGATGACGTCAAGTCTCGACGGTGAAATCCGCAACGGCCGCCACTATCAGCCGGTACGTGTCTATTACGAAGACACGGATTTTTCTGGCATCGTTTATCACGCCAGCTATCTGCGCTTCATGGAGCGCGGGCGCACCAACTATCTGCGCTTGATCGGTGCCGACCACCGCGCGCTGTTCGAGCAGGCGGAGAAGGAGGCGCCTGGTTTCGCTTTCGTCGTGCGGCACATGGGGATCGACTTCAAGAAGCCGGCGGTGATGGACGATGTGCTCACCATTGTCACCACACCGGAAGAGGTGAAGGGCGCCTCCGTCATGCTGCACCAGCAGGTGCTGCGCGGCGACGAACTCTTGGTCGAGGCGCATGTGCAGGTCGCTTTCGTGTCCGGCGGCCGCGCCAAGCCGATTCCCAAACCTTTGCGCATTGCCATGAAGGCCGATCAGGAAGCGGGTGGCGTCGCCTGAGGACGCGGCTTAGATTGGCAGCATGAACTTCGCGCTCTTCGATACGCCAATCGGCGCCTGCGGCATCGTCTGGACCGCGCGCGGCATCTGCGGTGTGCAGCTTCCAGAAGCCGATGCTGCGGCCACGCGGGCGCGTCTCGAACGGCGCTATCCGAACGCGCGCGAAGCGGTGCCGTCACCCGAAACGCAACACGCCGTTGACGGTATCGTTGCATTGTTGTCCGGCGAGCCTCGCGATCTCGCCGACATTGTCATCGACGATGCGGCGATCTCCGACTTCAACCGCAAGGTTTACAAGATCGCCCGCGCCATCCCGCCCGGGCAGACCATGACCTATGGCGAAGTCGCCGAGCGGCTCGGTGACAAGAGCCTAGCGCGCGCGGTCGGCCAGGCCATGGGCGAGAACCCGACGCCGATCGTCATGCCGTGCCATCGCGTGCTGGCGGCCAACGGCAAGACCGGCGGCTTCTCCGCGCCCGGCGGCGTCGTCACCAAGTTGCGGCTGCTCACCATCGAGGGCGCTTCGCCGAACGGGCCAACCTTGTTCGACCGTTTACCCTTGGTTGCGTCGCCCGCCCGCCGCGCCTGAACGGCCATCGACGCCGCTGATTGACTCATGTAAAGCCTCTTTACATGAGGACATCATGACCTGGGGTAAGCACGGCCGGGGCCCGCGCGGCTATCACCACGGCAACCTCAAGGAGGCCCTGGTGCGCGCCGCGCTCGAGCTGATTGCGGAGAAGGGGCCGGGCGGCTTCACCTTCGCCGACGCCGCGCGCTGGGCCGGCGTCAGCCCGGCCGCGCCCTACCGGCATTACCGCGACCGCGACGCGCTGCTGGCCGATGTCGCCAAGCGCGGCTACGATGAGTTTACCGCCGCGCTCACCAAGGCCTGGGACGACGGCAAGCCCGACCTGATGGCCGCCGTCGATCGGTTCGGCAAAGCCTATCTCGCCTTCGCGCGCGCGGAGCCGGCGTACTATTCGGCCATGTTCGAGGCCGGCGTGTCGGTCGATGTCGATCCGGAATTACGCGAGGCCGGCGACCGCGCCTTCGGCGTCCTGCGCGGGGCGGCCGAGAAACTGGTAGCGACCATGCCGGCGAAGGGCCGGCCGCCGGCGCTCATGGTGGCGCTGCACCTCTGGTCGATGACCCACGGCGTCGCCTCGCTGTTCGGCCGCGGCGATGCCGCGCGCCGCACCTTGCCGATGCCGCCGGAAGAGCTCCTGGAAGCGGCGGTGCTGATCTATCTGCGCGGGCTCGGTCTCGACGAGTCCGCGGCGGGTGGTCGCAGTTGAGCGACTAGCCTGGGCGCCCGCCACTGTCATGGCCGGGCATGTCCCGGCCATCCATGTCTTTGGATTGTTTGGGTTTTCAAGTCGTGGATGCCCGGTACAACGCCGGGCATGACGGACCCGAAAGGGTAGGGCGCGACCGGCCACTCCTCCCAATTCCGCCACCGGCCCTATCTAATCTGATGTAAAGACCATTGACATTCACCCGGCCCAACCCTACTAATGTGAATGTTATTTACATTCACGCGAGGCCCTGAAATGCCTATCACCGCGAAGCTCGACGAATTCGGCAAGCCTGCCTGGATCGCCCTGGTCGTCCTTGGGTTCATCGCCTGGTGGCCGATCGGTCTTGCCATCCTGGCTTTCACAATATGGAGCGGACGAATGGGATGCGGATATCGCTACGCCGGCCACGGCCACGGCCACGGTCGCGGTTCTGACCGTTGGGAGCGCAAGATGGAGCGCATGCAGCAAAAGATGGATTGGATGCGCTCGCGCATGCACGGCGGCGGCAGCTACGCCTACGCGCCGCCGAGCGGCAACCGCGCCTTCGACGAATACCGTATGGAGACGCTGCGCCGCCTGGAAGAGGAGCAGAGTGAATTCCGCGACTTCCTCGACCGCCTGCGCATGGCCAAGGACAAGTCCGAGTTCGACCAGTTCATGGCCGAGCGGCGCAACCGCCCGCCGGAGCCCCAAGGACCCAGTCAAGGACCCAGTCAAGGGCCCGGTCATGAGGCCGGTCCGGCGCCGGACGCGCCGCCGCAGAGCTAGTGCGAGAAGATCTCTGCCCTCGCGCTTTTTCCCCTCAAGATCTAAGCGCGAACCGGACCGCCCGCCTTTCCCC
>JARRQH010000222.1:0-6388 GCA_037381985.1 Pseudolabrys sp. | reverse complement strand
TGCCAGCGCGCGGCCGCGCGCAAGCGGTAGGTGACCGAGGCGCGGTCGGGCGGATAGGTGACCGATTCCGCCAGCAGACAGTAGTCGGTAGAGATCTCGTCGAGCGCCGGCGTTGTCAGGCTCTCGGAAATCAGCTCCAGCCCGCTCGCTAACGTACCTTTGACGCCGGCGACCACCTGGTTGAAGTTGTCGAAGGTGCCGAAGGCGCTCTGCCGCACCAGGCCGCCCACGGGCGCCTCGGGATTCACATAGTCGAAATGCTTGAAGCCGGCGGGGTATTTCGGTTCACCGAACAGCGACAGGCCGTGCTTCCAGGCCCCGGCCGGCGCTTCCTGCCCGGGCGCGGCCGCAGCGGCGCGCGCGAGCGGCGGCGCCAGGAGATCGAAGGCGGGCGCGGCCAGCGTCGCGGCGGTGGCGCGGATCAAGGTGCGGCGGCTCAGCTTCATGAAAACGTGCTCCAAATTGGGGCGCCCCCGGAGAGTAACGCGATCACCCGCGATTATGCCGGTTTTCTGATCCGCTGCCAGCGACCCGCTGCCGCGCCTCTCCGGCGGATTTCGAGGCCCGCAAAACGAAAACGGCCGAGCACCAAGGCCCGGCCGTCAAATTCGTCGCGTCAACCGCGCATCCGCGCTTACTTCGGCAGCGGCACCGGGTTGTCCGACAGCGTACGCAGGTAGGCGATCACGTCGACCCGCTGCTGCGGATTCTTGATGCCGGCGAAGGTCATCATCGTGCCCGGGACGTCGCCACGCGGATTCCCGATCCACTTGAACAGCGCCTCATAGGTCCACTTGCCGCCCTTCTTCTTCAGCGCCGAGGAGAAGTTGTAGCCGTTGCGGCCTTCGGCAACCGGAGCTTCGACGACATTGTAGAGATTGGGACCGACCCGGTTGGGCTGCCCCTTCTCGAAGGTGTGGCAGGCCTTGCACTGCTGGGCGATCTGCTTGCCCTTACACGTCGGCGCGCTGCTTGGGGCTCTTGATGCCGGCGAAGGTCATCAGCGTACCCGGGGCGTAGCCGCGCGGATCTTTGATCCACTCGAACAGGTCCTTGTAGGTCCACTTGCCGCCCTTCTTCTTCAGCGCGTCGGAGAACTTGTAGCCGCCGCGGCCCTCGGCAACTTGAGACTCGACCACATCGTAGAGATTGGGACCGATCTTGTTGGGCTGGCCCTTCTCGAAAGTGTGGCAGGCCTCGCACTGCTTGGCGATCCGCTTGCCCTTGCCCACGTCCGCGTGCGCCAACAGCACCGGCAGCGGGGTTTCCGCCTTCTTGGGGGCAGCCTTGGCCCCGGCCTTGGCCACAACGATCTCGTAACCGGGCTTGGCCGGCTTTTCGGTCGCGAAGAGGCCCTGAGCACCGAGATGGACGGCGAGCAGAACCAGAATGGCGCCGAGAACGGCGCCAAGGATCTTGTTGAGTTCGAACGAGTTCATCGAGGGCAGGCTCCCGAGAGGGGCGCAAAGCGGGTGCGTGAGCTGGACTTGAGCGCCAGGGTTCCGGCGGCGGGGCGAGAGATACCGTTTTGCCTGGGCCCTGGCAACCCGTATAAGCGCCACAATAAATGCCCAAAATCGTCACATCCAGCCGGCCCTCGCGGCGGTTTTCCCGATGCCCGAAACCCTGATCCTGATCCCGGCCCGCATGGCCTCCACCCGGTTCCCCGGCAAGCCGCTGGCGGAAATCGGCGGCCTGCCTATGATCGTGCAGGTGCTGCGGCGGGCGGAAGAGGCCGGAATCGGCGAAGCCGTGGTGGCGACCGATTCCGAGGCGGTGGCTACGGCTGTGGAAAAAGCCGGCGGCCGGGCGGTGATGACCCGCGCCGACCACGCCTCGGGTTCCGACCGCATCTACGAGGCGCTGGAGGCGCTCGACCCGGAGCGGCGGGTGGAGATCGTGGTCAACGTGCAGGGCGACGAGCCAGCCATCGACCCGGCCGAGATTCGGGCCGCGCTCGGCCCCCTCGCCGACCCCGCCGTCGATATCGCGACGCTGGCCGCCGAGATCACCGACCCGACCAATCTGACCAACCCGAACGCCGTCAAGGTCACCGGCACCGAAATCGCGCCGGGCCGGCTGCATGCCGCGACCTTCACCCGCGCCGACGCTACCGGGCCCAGCCCGCACTATCACCACATCGGGCTCTACGCCTACCGGCGCGCGGCGCTTGAGCGCTTCGTCAAACTGCCGCCGTCCGAAAACGAAAAGCGCGAGCGGCTCGAGCAACTGCGCGCGCTCGATGCCGGCATGCGCATCGACGTGGCAATCGTGAAGGGCGTGCCGCTCGGCGTCGATACGCCCGAGGAACTGGAAAAAGCGCGGCAGTTGCTGGCCGGTTGACGGGGTATGGCGGTGCGCGTAACCACCCGTGAGTTTTGCGTGATTGGGTAGGTCATGAGCCGCAAGAAGATCATCTTCCAGGGCGAACCGGGGGCGAATTCGCACCTCGCCTGCCGCGAGGCCTATCCCGACTACGATCCGGTGCCCTGCCCGACCTTCGAGGACTGCTTCACCGCGCTCTCCAACGGCGACGTCGATCTCGGCATGATCCCGATCGAGAATTCGGTCGCCGGCCGCGTCGCCGACATTCACCATTTGATGCCGGATTCAGGCCTCCACATCGTCGCCGAGTGGTTCCTGCCGATCCGCAACCAATTGATGGCGCCGAAGGGCGCAACCCTCGCGACGCTCAAGAGCGTCGAGAGCCACGTCATGGCGCTCGGCCAGTGCCGCGGCATCATTCGCGACATGAAGCTGAAGTCGATTGTTGCAGCCGATACAGCCGGCTCGGCCCGCGAAGTCGCCGAAGCCAACGACTTGAGCCGCGCGGCAATCGCGTCGCGGCTGGCGGCGGAAATCTACGGCCTCGACATCCTGAAGGAGAACGTCGAAGACGAAAGCCATTCGACGACGCGCTTCATCGTGCTGTCGAAGGAAAAGAAGTGGGCGGAGCCGGGCAACGGCAAGACCGTCACCACCTTCGTATTCCGGGTGCGCAACGTACCGGCCGCGCTCTACAAAGCGATGGGCGGTTTCGCCACCAACGGCGTCAACATGACCAAGCTCGAGAGCTACATGGTCGGCGGCAACTTCTTCGCCACGCAGTTCTACGCCGACGTCGAGGGCCACCCGAACGACCGCGGGCTGGTGTTCGCGCTGGAGGAACTGGCGTTCTTCTCCAAGGAGCTGCGCATCCTTGGCGTCTACCCGTCGCATCCCTTCCGCGAGACGTTCAAGGAAGAGAAGGATTAAGCGGGTCGCCTGCGCCGAGCTCAGGCCGTCGCCGGCGTCAGCGCATCGACATCCTGAACGATGGTGCAGAAGCGGTCCGCCAGCGCGGCGAGCGCCGCGCGCTGCACCGTGTCGGCGGACACCACGCCGCCGGCCGGATCGGGCAGATCGCGGGTCGCCGTCGCGCGCGCGACCACCGTCGCCGGGATGCCTAGGTCGAGCGCCGCGCGCACCGTCGACGACACGCACATATGGGTCATGAAGCCGGCCACGATCATGCCTTTGCGGCCGGCTTCGGCCAGGGTCTCGAGCCGCGTGCGCAACGGCGTGTCGGCGAACGCATTCGGCAGCCGCTTGACCATCACCTCTTCATTGGGGAGCGGCGTCAGGTCGGCGACGATTTGCGACCCGCGGCCCTCCGGGTCGAACAGGACCGCGCCCGGTCCGGCGCGGTGGACGATATGGATCACCGGCGTGCCGGCCGCACGCGCCGCCGCCAGCAGCCGGGCGGTTTCGGCGATGGCCGGCTTGATACCCGCAAGCGGCAGACTGCCGTCGAGATAGTCGTTCTGCGCGTCGATCAGCACGAGCACCGACTGAGCGAGCGCATTGGGATGCGGGCGGGCACCGGCCATTTGCAGCAGCGTGGCCGGCGATTGCGGGGACTGGGTCATGAGAGCGCTCCGGTTGACGATCGCGCGGTTCTGGCACGGCGCAGCCTGCGCGAAAATATGCTAATTCCGCACAATGCCTGATCGAAAACGCACAGAGGCCGGCACAAGGGTCATGGACTGGGAGGACGTACGTTTCTTCCTGGCGCTGGCCCGCCACGGCAGCCTGTCGGCCGCGGCGCGCCAACTGCATGTCAATCACGCCACCGTCGCGCGCCGCATCGGCGCCCTGGAAGCGGCGCTCGGCCAGGTGCTGTTCGAGCGCCGCGTCGATGGCTACGGCCTGACGCGCAACGGCGAAGCGGCGCTCGAAGCCGCCGCCGCCATGGAAGCCTCCGCGCTGGAGCTGTCCGACGCCGTGCGCCAGGACGAACCGCAGGGCACGGTGCGCATCACCGCTGTGCCGTCGGTGGCGAAGCTGGTCGCCGCGGGGCTCGGCGGCTTCCAAGCCGCCCATCCGAAGATAGCCATCGAGCTCATCACCGAAATCCGCGTCGCCAGCCTGGCGCGTCGGGAGGCCGACTTGGCGCTCCGGCTCGGCCGGCCGCAGGACAGCCGACTGATCGGGCGCAAGCTCACCGAGATCCGCTACGCGTTCTACGCGGCGCCCGCCATCGCGAAAGCGGCAGCCAAGGGAACGGCGGCGGCGCTCGTCGGCTACGACGCCGACGCCAAGGAGGTGCTGGAAGCGCGCTGGCTGGCGCGCACCTTTCCGGGCCGACCCGTCGGCTTCCGCTCCAACAGCAACGACGTGCAGGCGGCCGCCGCCAGGGCCGGCCTCGGGATGGTCCTGCTGCCGCGCTACATGGGCGATACCGACCGCGGCCTGCGCGAGGTCGCCGGCATGGAGCCGCATCCGCCGCGCGAATTGTGGCTGCTCAGCCCGCGCGAGCTCGCGCGCACGCCGCGGGTGCGCGCGGTGATGGATGCGCTGGTGGCGATCTTCGCCAAACCGCGGCGCGCTTGACGCGGCGGCCGACTTACCGGCTAGGTTCCCCACAAGAACAGCATCAGCGCCGACGGTTCGCCGACAAGAGCGCAAAGGGAGGAACGATGAACGGAAATATGCAGAAGGTCGCCCTCGTCACCGGCGCCGCGCGCGGCATCGGGCTCGCCACCGCCAAGCGCTTCCTGGCCGACGGCTGGTGGGTGGCGCTGCTCGACATCGATGGCGACAACCTGCAGCGCACCTACGCGGTGCTCACGCAGCCCGACGTGACGCTGGCGATCACCTGCGACGTCTCCGACGGCGCCGGCGTCAGCCAGGCGATCGCGACCATCAAGGAGCGCTTCGGCCGGCTCGACGCGTTGGTCAACAACGCCGGCATCGCCATCTTCAAGCCGATCCTGGAGGTGTCGCTGGAAGACTGGGCGCGCGTGCTGGCGGTGAACCTCACTGGCCCGTTCCTATGCGCACAGGCCGCCGCGCCGCTCATGCGGGACAGCGGTGGCGGCGCCATCGTCAATATTACGTCGATATCCGGCCTGCGCGCCTCGACGCTCCGCACCGCCTACGGCACCAGCAAGGCGGGGCTCGCGCACCTGACGCAGCAGCAGGCGATCGAATTCGGCACGCTCGGCATCCGCGTCAACGCGGTGGCGCCGGGGCCTGTCGACACCGCCATGGCGAAGGCCGTGCACACGCCCGACATCCGCGCCGCCTATCACGACGCCATCCCGCTCAACCGCTACGGCCTGGAGGAAGAGCTGGCGGAGGCGATTTACTTCCTGTGCAGCGACCGGTCGAGCTACATCACCGGGCAGACGCTCGCGGTCGACGGCGGCTTCGAGGCCACCGGCATTGGCCTGCCGGCGCTGCGCGCAAGCGGCGCGAACGGGTAGCGCGGCTCACACCGCAACGCGACCGAGGAAATCCCTGATGCGGTGCTGCAGGTCTTCCGCGGCGGTTTCGACCGAACCGGCGGCTTGCAGCACCTTGCTGGCCGCGCTGCGCGTCTCGCAGACCGCGCCGGTGACGTCGTTGAGCACGCTCACCACGCCTTCCGCGCCGCCGGCGGCGCTCGCCACGTTCTTGGAAATCTCGCCGGTGGCGCTGCTCTGCTGTCCGAGCGAACTCGCCACCGCCGAGGTGAAACCGTCGATCTCGAGCATGTGGTCGGTGTTGCGCTGGATGGCGTCGACGGCAAAGCGCGTCGAGTTCTGCACCGCGTCGATCTGGCGAGCGATCTTTTCGGTCGCGGACGCGGTCTGCACCGCGAGCGACTTCACTTCCTGCGCGACCACGGCGAAGCCGCGCCCCGCGTCGCCCGCGCGCGCGGCTTCGATGGTGGCGTTGAGAGCCAGCAGGTTGGTCTGGCCGGCGATGTCGCGGATCATATCGACCACATCGCCGATCTCCTCCACTGTCGCATTCAAGGTGCCGATCTGGTCGTTGGTCGCCTGCGCCTCGGCCACCGCGCGCGTCACCAGGTCGGCCGCCTGACTGGTCTGCCGGCTAATCTCCGTGATCGACGCGATCAGCT
>JARRQH010000221.1:0-13809 GCA_037381985.1 Pseudolabrys sp. | reverse complement strand
CTGCCGCCGTATTGTTTTTGCTGACGGCGGCGAGGAGGGCCTTCAGTCCCCGTAAGGATCGAGCATGCCGAAAATTGCAACAAGTAGGATTGCGGCGGCGGAAAGCCATCAGCGACAAGAACCATCGTTTTCCCCCGAGATCATTGCGCGGGCCGTTTGGCTTTCCGCCGCCGCAATCCTACTTGTTGCAATTTTCGGCATGCTCGATCCTTACGGGGACTGAAGGCCCTCCTCGCCGCCGTCAGCAAAAACGATACGGCGGCAGACAATGCCTGCCGCCGTACCAAGTTCGATGCAGCGCGAGAATACGCGCCGGGGCCGATCAGGCCGGATCGTAGAGCCTGCGTTCGATGAGGGCGCTGCCGCGCAGCGCATTCATGATTTTGGCACACGCCAGAACGGCGAGATCGGCAAGCGGCTCGACGATGATCACCAGCATATACGCGCCGCCGAAGGTCGCGATTGAATGGACGTTGTCGGCACCGACGCCCTGCCCATAGACGGCCCAGAACGCGACCCAGGCAACGATCCCAGCCTGATAGCTGGTCGAGAGCGCCAGGGCCTGACCGTACTTCAAATCAACATAGGGCGTTGCTGGCGCGATGATCCTGCCGGCCAGAGCCGTCAAGCCGAACAGCGGCACGAGCAGCGTTGTGACGTTCATTCCATATTGCGGCAGATCGAACGGGGCAAAGAACAGGCCCTGGATCAGCAGGCCCAATGCCAATCCGATTGCCGCTGGCGCGGCGCCGAAGATCAGGAACAGCGTTGAACCGAGGATCAGGTGAACCTCGGAGACGCCGACAGGATAGTGCGGCAACACCTCGAAGAAACAAAAGACGAGAGCCGTCGTTGCCGCGCTGCGCGCGAGAAGCGGAAGCGGCCCGCTTTCCCTCGCGGTTTGCCAAGCCAGCTTGAGCGCGTAGGCGCCGGCACCGGCCGCGGTGACGTAGCTCAGCCAGATCTTCGAATCACTCACAAGCCCGGGTTCGATATGCATATGGTTCTCCTTTGCCGTCTCACCCGACGACGTGGGGGTTGATCGATGCGTATGGTCGGTCTCCTGACTCGCGGGTCTCGGCCGCCTCCCGTCTTCCTGGCTGTCCGGACTGGACCATCGCCAGTGACATTGTGAGAGGCTGCTCGCCGCATACAGTCGCGGGGGCGGTCGGGTTTCGGCTGGTTTGCCTCCCCATTCCCATTTCCGGACGGGTGCATCCGGAAACCATGCGCATCGAGGATGAGTGAACGAAAGGGTTGGACAGTCAAGCAAAATCCTTTCGTCCAAGCTCGTAATTGTCAGTCGTGCCGCTCAGGCGCCCGCCGGCTGAAAACCCGCCTCCTTCAGACGCTTAGGCAGCAGGAAGTCGATGATGGTGAAGGCCGCGATGCCCAATCCCGTCAGCGGAAAGAGGATCGAAACGGCGAGCGCGATCACAATGATGGCGACAGGCATCTTGTAGTTGCGTGGATGGAGCGGCGCACCCAGCCGCCCCGCCGGCCTGCACTTCCACCGGTGATGTCACGCTTTTCTTGCGCTTAACGACTTATGTGTAGACGGCGCGCATGAACAGGAATGCCATCAGCGACAAGAACCATCGTTTTTCCTCCGAGATCATTGCGCGGGCCGTTTGGCTTTACTACCGGCTCCCACTGAGCCTGCGGCAGGTGGAGGAAATGTTGTTGGAATGCGGGATTATCGTTTCCTATGAAACCATTCGCCGCTGGGGTCGCAAGTTTGGTCCCTCCTATGCCAAACAGCTACGGCGAAAGAAACCATCACATCGCGATATTTGGTATCTGGATGATGTCGTTGTTTCCATCGGTGGCAGAAAACGCTGGCTCTGGCGCGCCGTTGATCAGGATGGATATGTTCTCGATGAAATCATCCAGGCCCGGCGCAATACAAAGGCAGCCAAACGCCTTCTGATCAGGCTTCTTAAAAAGCAGGGCATCAGACCGAGGCGGATAATCACCGACAAACTACTTTCCTACAGTGCGGCTAAACGGCAGATCATGCCCGATGTTGGACACCGCTCTCATAAGGGTCCCAATAACCGGGCGGAGAATTTGCATCTGCCTTTACGAAAACGAGAGCGGATCGTTCAGGGCTTTCGATCGCCGGGTGGGTTGCAACATGTCATTTCCGTCTTCTCAGCCCTTCGAAATCTCTTCGTTCCGCCGTACAAAAAGAAATCAGCTATGACAGTTCACATCCATCGGCTCAAAGCCATGGCTGAGTGGAAAGCTGTGACTTCAATGGCGGCATGAAATCACCCGGCAGTCAATTGCTTTGCCATCTCAATACAACGTGACATCACCCATTCCACGTCCACGTCCACGTCGACATCGAGCGTCAGCAATATCGCCACCAGCACTAGCGGGTCGATATGCGAGATGCTGAAGTTGATGCGTGGCAGCCCCTCGGCCACCGAGCGCCGCCCCTGCGAGGCGACTCTGAAACGCCAGGCCGACGGCTCGACCGCGTGCTCCGACGCCCGCGATAGGCCGATGCGCAGAAGCACGCGCGCGGCGATGACGCCGCGCCGGTTGGCCGGGTCGTTGATGCCCTCGATCGTTTCCCAGTCTTCGTCGCTCAGCAGCTGTCCCGGCGGAACCGAGGGCCGGCCTTCGGTGGCGTAGAGCTTCGATAGGCCGCGGTTCAAATCGCTCGATACGTCGCGCACGAGCGCGCGAACCTTGCGCAACGGATGATTGGCCGGCACCCGCGCCTCCGGCGAAACGTAGGAAAACAACCGGCCCTAATCCTGGAGTTTGCCGCGCAACGCGTTCTCCACCGATTCACAATTAAACTGAATCAACAAAATCCCCCTACGGCTAGGGTTTTTTCAGCAAACTGCTAGTCACGTCCCGACATCGGCGACGACCTTCTGCAGCATCGCGCGCACGGAGGTGGCGATCTCGCCGAGCTTGGGATTGTCGATGGCCTGCATCGAGGCGATCGGGTCCACCGCAGAGATCTCGGTGCGGCCCGGCTCGCGTTCCTGCAGGATGACGTTGCACGGCAGCATGGTGCCGACCTTGTCCTCGGCCTGCAGCGCCTGAAAGGCCATCTTTGGATTGCAGGCGCCGAGGATGCGATAGGGATAGAGATCGGCGTCGAGTTTCTTCTTCATGGTCTGCTGTACGTCGATCTCGGTCAGCACGCCGAAGCCGTTCTTCTGTAAGGCCTCGCGGGCCTTCGCCTCGGCGCGGTCGATGGGCATGTCGAGGGTCTTGGATAAATGATAGCTCATGGCTCGTGTGCTGCTTCTTGACTGATGATGTTCGTTCGATCGTCGCTTACGCCGCCGCCGGCGCGCATCGATTGGCCGGCGGCGAGCGCGGCCACCACGCCACCGAGAAAGCTGTCGCCGGCGCCGACGGTGCTCGCCACCTCGATCTTGAGCGCCTCGGCGCGCCAGGCGTGGTCGGCGGTCACCAGCAGCGCGCCATCCTCGCCGAGCGTCAGTGCCACTGCTTCGGCGCGACCGGCCACGATCAACTCGCGGCTGGCGGCGATGTAGTCCTGTTCACGGGCGAGGTGCTTGCCGACGAAATCGCTGAGCTCGGCCTGGTTCGGTTTGATCAGCGCGACCCCTTCGTCGAGCGCCGGCGCCAGCGAGCGGCCGGAGGTGTCGAGCACCATCTTGGCGCCCAGCATCTTGGCGTGGCGGGCGACGTGCGCATAGAAGTCTCCGGGCACACCGGGCGGGATGCTGCCGCTGGCGACCACGAATTTCGGTTTCTCCGGCAGTGTGGCGAGCTTGTCGAGGCAGGCCTCCCATTCGGCGCGGTGCAGCGCCGAGCCGGGCAGCACGAAGCGGAATTGCTCGCCGCTGTTTTCCTCGAAGGCGGTGAAGTTCTCGCGCGTCTCGACGTGGGCCGGCGTCACCACGCTATCGATGCCTTCGCGTTCCACCAGCCGCTGCAGTAATTTGCCGATGGCGCCACCGATCGGGTAGATCGCCGCCACATTGGCGCCGAGCCGGTGGGCGGCGCGCGCCACGTTGATGCCGCCGCCGCCGGGATCGCGCTTGGGCGCCGAGCAGCGCATCTTCTTGGTAGGCTCGACGTGGGGCACGTTGACGAAGATGTCGACGGCTGGGTTGATCGTCAGTGTCACGATGTCTGGCACGTCAAGAGCATCCATTTTCCACGTAACGCCAGCGGGTGGCGCACGGTGTGCCGGCAGGACTCGAGACGCATCCACCGCTTCGCGGAAACGGCGAACGCGTCAAAGTTTTCGTTTTGTCGCGTTTCCGGACGGCGAACCGGTTCCCACTTCGCCTGGAAACGCTCTAGCCTTGAGGAAGAGATAGGTATTTTTGCGCCACAAACAGCCCCCGGCGCGGACAAAATCGGGGAAAAACCATCCACCCCGGCGCACGACGTCGCCGGTTCCTTCGCCAGTCGGCGCCACCGTGGACGCCGACGCGTCAGTCCACGCTCAGCGCGGGCCCAGGAGCTGCGAGCCCAAGAGCACGAGAATCCAGGTCGCGATCAGCGTACCGGCTGCGATTGCCAGGACTGTCATGGTGTCGTCCCCCTTGCGGTAATCCTGGCCGCGGACAGTGGACGTCGTACCGCTCTGGCTCGCTCATCGGTGGTTCCGTCCCCGGCGGACAGGCATTCCACGATGCCGTCATCATAGCCGGATTCGAGCGCGGATGCGCGGACGAACCGTTGTGCAGTGCGATTGGGACAGGGGCGCGGGGGGCCGCCCGCCGATCAGCCGGCGAGGCGGATGACCTTGGCGCTTTTGGCGCGCCGGCCGGTCATCTCGGCGTAGTCCTCGATCGGTTGCGGGCGGCCGGTGAAGTAGCCCTGCACCTCGTCGCAGCCGCCGCGCTTGAGGATGGCTAGCTGTTCCGCGGTTTCCACGCCTTCCGCCAGGATGGGTACGTTGAGGCTGTGGCCGAGATCGATGACCGCGCGCACGATCGCCATCGAATGGCGGTTGTCCTCCAGATCGCCGACGAAGGCGCGGTCGATCTTGATTTTGTCGAACGGGAAGGAGTGCAAGTACGACATCGAGGAATAACCGGTGCCGAAGTCGTCGAGGGCGATATGCACGCCCAGGGCCTTGAGTCGGCACAGGATCGAGATGGCGCGCGAGAAGTCGTCGATCAGCACGCCTTCGGTGACTTCCAGCTCCAGCCGTTCCGCCGGCAAGCCGGTCTCCATCAGCACCGCGTGCACGAAGCCGGGGAAGTCGCCGGTGCGGAACTGCGTCGGCGAAATGTTGACCGCGACCGTCAGCGGCTGCGGCCAGGAGGCGGCCTCGAGGCAGGCCGCGCGTAGCACCCATTCGTCGATCTGCACGATCAGTCCGCTCTCTTCCGCCACCGGGATGAAGACGTCCGGCGGCACCTGGCCGCGCTTCGGGCAATGCCAGCGCAGCAGCGCCTCGAAGCCGATGGGATCGCCGTCGACGGTCAGTTGCGGCTGGAAGTGCAGGAACAGTTCGTCGCTCTCGGTCGCAGCCTGCAAATCGGCCTGCAGCGCGCGCCGCTCGCGCACCTGCTCGCCCATCTCCGCCTCGTAGAATAGCACCGTGCCGCGCACCGCCGCCTTGGCGCGATAGAGCGCGACGTCGGCGTTGATCATCAGCGTCTTGGCGTCGGTGCCGTTGTCGGGATAGATCGCGCCGCCGATGGTGGCGCCGACGGTGAGAATGCGGCCTTCGATGTCGAATTCGGCGGTGAGTGCCCGCAGCAGGCATTCGGCGACGGCGGAGGCGGCTTCCGGCTGCTTGCCGTCGTTGACGATCAGCATGAATTCGTCACCGCCGATGCGGGCGAGGAACGCGCCCTCCGTGGCGCCCTGCAGACGTTGGGCGACGGCGCGCAGCAGCGCGTCGCCGACGGCATGGCCATGACTGTCATTGGCGTCCTTGAAGCCGTCGAGATCGAGCGAAAGCACCGCGAACTGTTCGCCGGTCCGCTTCGCCTGCACGAGCGCCGCTTCCATGGCGTCGTTGAACGTGGCGCGGTTGGGCAGATCAGTCAGGTTGTCGAAATGCGCCATGCGCGAAATGCGCTGTTCGGTCTCGTGACGGTCGGTCACGTCCTCCAGCACCGTGAGCAGATATTGCGGGTTGCCGTCGTCGTCGCGCACTGCGACGTCGCGGGAGGCCGTGATTCGGACTCCATTGCCGGGCGTGCGGATTTCGTGTTCGGCAATGAGGATCGGATTCTTCGATTTCAGCGCGGCGTTGTTTTCCGCGATAACGTGGTCCGCGTGCTCCTTCGAATAGACTTCACCCAGGGTCTTGCCGATGAAGTCCTCGCGCCGCACGCCGAGCAACTTCTCGCCCGCGCGATTGATCAGCGAGAACGCGCATTCGCTGGCGTCGCTGCTGCTCGTCGGCACGTTCTTGACGAGGAGCGGGACCGGCACGTTTTCGACGACGGTGTCGAGGAATTTCTGCGTCTGGCGAAGCCGCTCTTCTGCATTGCGGCGTTCGCTGACGTCCTCGAGTACGGTCAGCAGGTGACGCGGCCGGTCGTCGTCGTCGCGCACGGGGACGCTCTTGCCGGCGACCAGCTGTGAACCGCGACTGAGAGCGGAATTTGCGCGGTCCGGCAGGATGATGGGCGCGTTGGAGTGCAGGGTCTCGTTGTTCTCCGCGACGATGACGTCGGCTTGTTCCTTCGGGTAGATGTCGCGGATGGTCCTGCCGATCATCTGATCGCGCGGTACCCCGAACAGTTCTTCGAAGGCGCGGTTGACCAGGCTGTAGCGGCACGCCTCGGCGTCGGCGGCGTCGACGGGGACGTCCTTCACCATGATCGCCGCCGGAACGTTTTCGATGATGGCGTCGAGGAACTTCTGGCTGTTGCGCAACCGTTCCTCGGCCTGCTTGCGGTCGGTGATGTCGTGCACGGCCAGAATGCTGGCGCGGCGTCCTTGATAGTTAAGTGCGCGCGCCGAGGTTTCCACGTCGAAGACGGTGCCGTCCGCCTTCACGTGCCGCCAGAACTGCGCCGAGCGGTTGTTGCCGTCGAAGGTGCGCAGGTATTCGGCCAAGCGAGCGTGTTCTTCGGGCGGCCTGATATCGAATGCGCTTAGTGCCAAGAACTGTTCGCGGCTGTAACCGTAGTGGACGACCGCGGCGTCGTTGACGGCGATGATGCTGCGCGCTTCGAGGTCGTAGACCAGCATCGGGATTGGATTGCTGTCGAACAGCAGTTGGAATGACGCTTCCCGCCGCCGCATCTCGGTGATGTCGTCGAAGGTGGTGACCCAGCCGCCGCCTGCAATGGGCTGTCTGGTGATCGAAAGGAGGCGGCCGTCCTTCATCTCTGACTCGTGCGAAACCGCCTTTCCTTCCGCGGCTTCGGCGATCATCTCGGCGGCGCGTTGCCGCGGCTCGCCAAGTTTGGATGGATCATAGGTGCCGCATTCGATTCGACGCAGCAGCAGATCGGCAAGCGTGCAGCCGGGCCTTGCCATTTCGGACGGTAGGTTGAACATCTGGAGATAGCGCTCGTTGCACACGATCAGGCGCCCCGCGGCGTCGAACATGGTGAGGCCTTGCGACATGTTGTTGAGCGCGGCATCGAGCTGCCGGTTCTGCACGCTGAGGCGGCTGGCGATCCGGCGCACGACCAGAAACGCAACCGTGGCGATGGTGAGCGTGATAATGCTGGCGGCGGCGGCGATGTAGAGGACGGCGTTGCGCCAGCCGGCAAGCACGTCGTCGATCTTCTTGGCCGGCAGCGCGGACATCGAGCCGTGCGAAAGGGCGTAGCCGGACATCAGCTTGGCGAGCAGCACGCCGGCGGCCACCACGGCGACCGTGAACAGCACGACGCCGACAGCGGCGATTAGCCGGAACGAACGCGAGTCCCAAAGCGACGCAGGCGCGAGCATGGCCGCGGCCGCCGGTCCGCGCTCCTGCATGGATCGCGGGCGTCGTGCTCGCAATGCGCCGAGAAGATTGAATGAGGAACTGCGCATGTCGTACAGCCTTACCGATGGGCGCTTAGCTAACTCTTTGAATTGCACAGTTCGTGCTGGTTTTTCGCTTCTCGGTGTACGGCCCGTTAATGGGTAAAGCGGACGTTAACGCCACGCGGGCGATCGGTCGGCCGCGCGCGGCTTTTTTCCTTGCGAAAGTGCTTTTCGCCGTCGCCGCCGCTCTCGCCTGGCTCGGCGATCAGGTGACCGACTTTCCCATTCTCGACGCGCAAGGCCACATCGTGCGCGCCATGTCGCAGCACGACGCCCGCAGCCATATCGGCTTGCGCTATTTCCTGATCCCTATCCGGTCTATGGCGGCTAGAGCCACAATCCGGAGAACTGAGCGAGCGGTCCTCGCCGCGCGCGTGGGGCGGCGCGATGGGGCTGCCTTAGTCGGCGCTGCGGTGCAGCTTGTGGCGCCGGCTTTCCAGCGCCGTGCCGAAGACGTGATCCCAGAAGCTGGTGGTGACGCCGAAATTGCCTTCGTCGGCGAAGTGGTGATGCAGCGCGTGCCACCGCCGGACGTGGCTGAGATAGCTGCCGGGGCGCGGCTGCCAGTGGTGGATCGCGTAGTGGACGAACACATAGAACAGATAACCGGTGACCATGCCGGCCGTGACCGCCGTCGCCAAATCGAAACCGAGCATGACCCAGCCGGGCGCGGCGACGGCAACCGCGCCGACCACGACGCTCACCCAGGCCGGCGTGCCGATCAGTTCCTGCGGGTCGTCGTGGTGACGCTCGTGCATGGGCGCAAGAATCGGCACGTGGTGGAACACGAAGCGGTGCAGCAGGTACTCGATGAGCGTCCACGCGAGGCGTCGCGCCCGCGAACGCCAGCGCCGTGAACAACAGGACGATCGGCGGAAAAACGAGAAACTCCGCGAAATAAGCGAGCCTGCCCATCTTCATGCCAGCACCTTCAGGCAACAATACGTGGCGGCCTGTTGCCACCTTGTTCAGCGTCGCCCCACCCAGGTTCAAAAGGCAATTTTCAGGCCGTTATCATGGACCGTCTTGGACCCGGAACGCCATCCCTTTCCGGCACGGCCGCGGCCGAATCATGGCGCCGCGGGCGTATCCCGGAAAAAAATTGGCCGCGCGGGTCGCCCCGCGCGGCCGGTCTCGATCGATCGCTCAGGCATCTCGGTCAATTGTTGACCGGGCCGCTGATGGTCTTGATCATGCTCGAGATCGGCTTGGCGTAGGCGAGCCCGCCGTCCATCTCCTTGAGCACGATCTTCTTGTACTCCGGCATCGGCTCGACCGGCGTCTTGCCGACGATCTGAATCACCTCGTAGCGCCCTCCTTCAGCTTCTTGAGCAGCTTGGGCAGGGCCTCGGCGGTGGCGCGCTGGAAGTCGTGCATCAGGATGATGCCCTTGTGGTGCTTCTTGAGCTTGCTCATCACCGAGCGGACCACCTGGCTCGCGTGGTGCATCTTGAAGTCGAAGGAATCGAAGTCGCAGGAGAAGATGCCGAGATTGCGCTTGCCGACGTACTTCACCAGGTCCGGCGGATGCCTGAGCACCGGGAACCGGAAGAAGGGATCGACCGGCTTGTTGCCGAGCGCGATGCTCACCGCCGCGAGGCCCTTTTCGATTTCGGCCTTGTCCTCTTTCGGCGGCAGCGTCGACAGGTCCTTGTGCGACCAGGCGTGCGAGCCGACGGTCATGCCCGCCGCCTTCACCTCTTTCAGGATCTCGGGGTGATAGCTGGCGTGCAGGCCGATCGGGAAGAACATGGCCTTGGTGCACTGGTCGGCCAGCGCCTTCAGCACGTGCTCGGTGTTCCATGGCCAGGGGCCGCCGTCGAAGGTGAGCACCACTCGTCCTTGTCGCGCAGGAAGTCGTAGGCCTTGAAGTGCTTGAAGCCGAAGCCGGGGCCGCTGGTGGTGTCGATCTGCACCACGCGCTCCACGCCCAGGGCATTGGGATTGGTGCGTTTGGTTTTGGCGGGGGCATTGTCGGCCTTGGCGGCTGTGCTGCCGGCCAGCAGGACGGCGACGATGGTCGCCAGAGCGGTACGGATGTTGCCCCCGTAAACCGCAAAACCTTTCTGTGTTGTTCCATTCAGGCCGAGTTTAAGCCAGCGATTCAATGTGACGGCGATCAATGCCCGTGGCTATTGGCTTTCTTGCTTCAGTATGGTTAACGGCGGGGTGGTCAAAGTGTGCCATTCCGGGACACGGTTGCCCGGGGCTATAAAGGGTCATATCTGGTTTCACTGCGGGTGACGGCCCGTCACATCTTGGAGTCGCGCGCATGTCCGCTACCGCCCCATTCGCCGGCCGGTTCCGTCCGCTGCTACTGCTGACGCTCGCGGTCGGGCCGCTGGTGGCGCTGACGGTCGCGCTGTGGGCCTGGTACGGCACCACCGTTTTCTTCGAGATCGTGCGCACCGGCTGGGTGTCCTGCTTCTGACCGAACCTGCCGAAAGGACACTTGCCCCATGACGACCCGCGCCTCCCATATCCTTATTGTCGTCGGCACCTTCGTCGCCGGGCTCGCCATCTTTCTCGGCGTCTTTCTCTACACGACCGGCTATCTCGGCGGCCGGGTCAGTTCGTCCGTCGGCGGCCCGTATGAGCTCGTCGGCGACAACGGCAAGCCGATCTCTAATGCGACATTCAAGGGCAGGCCCTATCTCATTTACTTCGGATACACCCACTGCCCGGACGTGTGCCCGACCACCTTGTTTGAGATCTCGCAGGTGATGAAGGCGCTCGGCAAGGACGCCGACCGTACCGCCGCACTGTTCATCACCGTCGATCCGGAGCGCGACACGCCGGCGGTGATGAAGGACTATCTGGCGAACTTCGACCCGCATCTTGTCGGCGCCACCGGCGATCTGAAGACCATTGAGAAGGTGGAGCGCGAGTTCCGCGTCTACGCGAAGAAGGTGCCGGAGAAGAACGGCGACTACAGCATGAACCACAGCTCAGTGGTTTACCTGATGGACAAGCAGGGCCGCTTCGTCGCGCCCTTCAACCTCAAGCGCAAGCCGGCGGAAAGCGCCGCGGTGTTGAGGAAGTATATGTAGCGGGGCCGATTGTACGCGGACGTTGTGGCGTTGTTTTCATCGCGGGCGGAGCATGAAGCGCGCGGAATTTTCGAAAGCGACCAAAGAGGCGGCCTTGGTTCGACAAGGATACAAGTGCGCGTCGTGTGCCACACCGATTGTGGCGCTCGGGCAGCGGCAAGACCTGCATGCCTTTGGTGAATGGGGCGAGGCACACCACATCAGGCATTCGCGCGCGGGCGGTGACAACTCTCTGGAGAATTGCGTGATCGTTTGCCGATCGTGTCACTATTCGGCGCACGGGGGCGGCGACTACCGCGACAACAGCGAACAGATGCAGGGAAGCAAAACGGATTTCCCGTATTATGACGAGCGGGCGTGAGCGCCGTCGTCGTCGGGGATTCGGGCGACCCGGAAAATAGAAGCGGTAGCCCATATGCCAAGCAAAGCTTGCCGCGATCACCGCGACAGCGCGCGCATCACCGCCTCGGGCTCCTTCTGCACGATCTTGAGCAGGACGCGGGCGCTACGCTCCGGCCGGCGGCGGCCCTGTTCCCAGTCGCGCACGGCGGCAAGCGTGAAGCCATAGGTTTCCGCGAAGGCCTGCTGCGACAGTCCGAGCCGAGCGCGAATTTTCTTCACGTCGATTTTTTCGGGGACGTGGACCCGATAGCGCCGTTTGTCGGCCGTGCCCTTGAGATAGGCATCGGCGGCGTCAAGGCCGGCGGCGATTTTGTCGAATGCGCTCTTGCTCATCGTCGTCCTCGATAGTCCGTCAGCATCCTGGTAACGCGTTTGCCTAAGGCTGTTCGCTCTGCCGCTGTCAGGTCGGCCCTTTCATTCTTGGCGAAAACGGCGAGCAGAAAAACCGGCACGTCGTCGCCCCCAAAAACATAAATGACGCGCGCGCCGCCTCGCTTGCCGCGTCCGCCGAAACCGATGCGCACCTTGCGGATACCGCCGATGCCGGGAATGACAACGCCGCAACGCGGGTCGGCGGCGACCAGATCGACTACGGCCGCCCTTTCGTCGTCGGTAAATAGCCGCCCGGCGTCGGCAAGGTAGGGTGGCGTTTCAACGACGGTTTGCATATACGGCATTGCCGTACTCGTTTCAAGGGTTGCCGCGGTGGCTATGCTGCCCCATCCCCGGCAATTTCCCTTTCTTCTTGAGCTTGCGCAGGTCGTGCTCGAGCTTGATCAGCGCGCGCGTCATCTCGTCGTTGAGCCGCGAGTGGCGGGCGAGGCCGTGCTCGGTTTTCTCCCAGACGTAAGGTGCGACCAGGAGCTGATAAAGCGCGCGCCAGGCCGCGAGTGAGATCAGCAGCCAATGCAATGGCGTGAGCAGCAGCACCCAGGCGTTGGCGTTGAGGCCACGGCGCGCGAGCCCGATCCAGCCCAGCCCTCCCGAGACCAAGTAGCCGAGGATTGCCGTCGAGACGTAGATCGACGGCAGCACGACGCCGGTCAGCATGTCGGGCGTCCAAAGCCGCACCGGCGTCAGCACGACGGTGGCGAGACCGATCAAGAACAGCGGATGCACCAGCGCGGCCAGCGCGTTGCCGCCGACGATAAGCTGGAAGCACAAGAAGCCAGGCCAGCCGAGCTCGTCGAGCAGGCGCACGGGATCGCGCATGTGAACGAGCCAGGTTTGCATCCAACCCTTGAACCAGCGCGTGCGCTGGCGCAGCCAGGGGCCGAAGCGCGTCGGCGCTTCCTCGAATGTGGTGGAGTCGATCATGGCGGCGCGGTAGCCCAAGCGCGCCAGCCGCATGCCGAGGTCGGCGTCTTCTGTGACGTTGAAGGGATCCCAGGCGCCGACGGCACGTAGCGTCGCGGTGTGGAAGTGGTTGGACGAGCCGCCAAGCGGTACCGGCAGATGGCCGACCGCCAAGCCCGGCAGGAAAGTATCGAAATGGCCAGTGTATTCGGCGGTGAAGTACCGCGCCAGCCAACTGTCGGCGGTGTTGTCGATGCACAGCCGTGCCTGCACGCAAGCGAGCTTGCCGCCGCCCTTGTTGCCATTCTTGCTGCCGTTGCCGAACGCCTGCAGGGCGCGGCGCAGCTGGTCGGGTTCGGGCCGGTCCTCGGCGTCGTAGACGACAGTGAAGCTGCCGCGCGCGAACGGCAGCGCGACGTTGAGCGCCTTCGGCTTGGTGCGCGGGCCGATCGCGGGCACGGTGATGACTGAGATCGGAATGCGGGTGCGCCGGCGGGCGATGGCCGCGCGCGTTTCGCGGTCGTCGGCTTCGAGCGCGACGATAACGTCGAGCTTCTCGGGCGGATAATCGAGCCGCTCGATGGCGTGCAGCAGGCCGTCGACCGAGGCCGCCTCGCGATAGAGCGCGGCGATGATGCTGTAGACCGGCAGCGCGTCGTCGGCGATCGATGCCGGCGGCGGCGACGGCGCCGGGATGAAGGCGGCGGCGAGGCGTAACCCTAGCCAGGCCAGGAACAGCGCGGCCAGCGTCGTCGCCAGCACCTGCAGCACTATGATCGGGGCGGCGAGGCTGCCCGCGATCACAGCCAGCGCCGTGAGCGGGTGCGGGATCGACATCGCGTGCCGCGGGCGCGGCCCGGCGGAAAGCGCGGGATAGGTTTGCCGGAGCCGCTCGGTGGCGCGGGTGGCGATGGCCGCGCCGGCATGGCGCAGCACGAAGCGGTTGAGCCGCTCGGCAGTGGTGAACCGGAAGCGGCGCGCCAATGCCGGCTTGTCCCGCAGCAAGGCGATCAGCCGGCGCACCGCGAGCCCGCGCGGCGCCACCACCACCGTCAGGTCGTCGCCGTCGATGAGCTGCAGCATGCCGGTCGTCAGGCTTTCG
>JARRQH010000220.1:0-7732 GCA_037381985.1 Pseudolabrys sp. | reverse complement strand
TCGCTGGATATTGTGAGCATCGCCTTCGGGCGTCCGGTCCGCATCGGGTATCTCCTTCGATCAGGATACCCGAAACACATGCAATAATTATGCCACGAACTTACGGGACAGAACACTAGGAGGAGAGCTCAGAACTCGACGTCCAATTCCACCACTTCGTCCGGCTCGGCCTGCGCCGCCTCGAGCCATTCCTGCATCGCCGGCATTGACATCACCGCCTCGCAATAGGCCTTGCAGTCGGAGTCGAGCTTGACGTCGTAGGTGCGGAAGCGTGTCACCACCGGCGCGAACATGGCGTCGGCCATGCACGGGTGTTCGCCGAACAGGAACGGCCCGGAGTTGGAGGCGAGGCATTCGCGCCAGATGCTGACGATGCGGTCGATGTCGGCTTCCGCCCCGGCCCAGACCTTGAAGCCCGGATGATGCGCCTTCAGGTTCATCGGCAGCGCCGAGCGCAAGTTGGAAAAGCCGGAATGCATCTCGCCCGAGATCGAACGGCAATGCGCGCGCGCGGCGATCGTGTGCGGCAGCAGGCCGGCGTTGGGCAGGATCTCGTTGAGATACTCGGCGATGGCGAGCGTGTCCCAGATCTTGATGCCGTCGTGGGTCAGGCACGGCACCAGGAACGACGGCGACAACAGCAAGAGCTCGGCGCGGGTCGAGGGATCGGTGGAGTCGACCGGCTCGGCCTCGAAGTCGAGGCCCGACATCTTGCACAGCACCCAGCCGCGCAGTGACCAGGAGCCGTAATTGCGGCTGGCGATGGTGAGGGTAGCCTCGGCCATGGGGCGTCAAAGTCCCTGTTCGTCTCGGCCCAGCAGTAATGAGCTTAGACTAAAGCCATGAAAGTTCAATAGCTTCCCGTGGCGCAAAATGACGCCCCAGGGGTTATCCTCCCGCTGCGGCAAAACGGCCCTGGAGCGCAAATTTTTATCTCGCACTGCAACATGAAATACTCTAGGTTTTCCCATGCGGTTCGCCGGGACCGCCGAGGAGTGAATGCTTTATCAGGCTTATCAGGCGCAAGCCGACATGATGGCGCCGTGGCGCGCGTTTGCCGGGCTGGCGGCGACGTCTCTGGGCGAGCGGCTCAATGGAGCCGCGCGCCCGTCTGTGCTGAGCAATCTGACGGCCGCCTACGAGCTGATCGCCCGCGCCGGGCTGACCCATGTGCGCCCGCCTTATGGCATCGACACCGCCATCGTCGGCAACGAGGAGGTGGCGGTAACCGAGGAGGTGGCCGACGTCACGCCCTTCGGCACGCTGCTGCACTTCAAGAAGGACGTGACGCAGGCACAGCCGCGCGTGCTTGTCGTTGCGCCGCTGTCGGGGCATTTCGCGACGCTGCTGCGTGCCACCGCGCGCACGCTCTTGGCCGAGCATGATGTTTACATCACCGACTGGCATAACGCCCGCGACGTGCCGCTCGAAGCCTGACGCTTCGGCTTCGACGACTACATCACCCACCTGATCCGCTGGATGGAGAAGCTCGGCCCCGGCGCGCACATGGTCGCCGTCTGCCAGCCCTGCGTCGCCGGCCTGGTGGCGGCGAGCGTGATGGCGCAGGGCAACAACCCGGCGCAGCCGCGCTCGCTCACGCTGATGGCGGGGCCGATCGACACCCGCATCAACCCGACCAAGGTCAACGAGCTCGCCAAGGGCCACGACATCGGCTGGTTCGAGCGCAATCTCATCGGCCGCGTGCCGCACCGCTACCCCGGGGGCGGGCGCGAGGTCTATCCCGGCTTCGTGCAGCTCACCGCCTTCATGAGCATGAACATCGATCGCCATCTCAAGGCGCATCGCCAGCTCTACGAGAACCTCGCCAAGGGCGACACCGCCAAGGCGGAGACGACCAAGGCGTTCTACGACGAGTATTTCTCGGTGCTCGATCTCACCGCCGAGTTCTACCTGGAAACCGTGCAGTGGGTGTTCCAGGATCACAAGCTGCCGCTCGGCGAGCTGACCTATCAGGGCCAGAAGGTGGAGCCGGCAGCGCTCAAGCGCACCACGCTGCTCACCGTCGAGGGCGAGCGCGACGACATCTGCGCCGTCGGGCAGACGCTCGCGGCGCACGACCTGTGCACGTCGCTCAGGCCCTATCGTAAACGCCACCACATGCAGGCCGGCGTCGGCCATTACGGCGTGTTCTCCGGCAAGGCCTGGCAGAACCAGATCTACCCGATCGTCAAGAACGTCATCCTGCAGAGCGATTGACGCGGCGGGATTGCGGAGAGTGCAATCTCCGGATGCGTCGCACGCGTCGTTCGGTTCCAGCATCTCGCTCCTGTTGCGGCGAGTTCCGTAGAAAATGTCGCAATCGAAGGGTTGTCGGCAACTATTGTGTTTTCACGGCGTGCCGAAGCTAACATTTGATATGCGGAGCCGCTGGAAGCGCGTATCGAATGTCGAATTCGCTGTAGCGCCGTCGGCGCAATTTTTGTAAAAGTGGGCGGAGTGCATCCGCGCTGACATCGTCGCGACACATGCGATGCTGTGCGTCGTCACGCGGCCGCGCTTGCCTTGACTTCGAAATCTGCAGAGTCTCATACTGAATCCCTCAGCAAAGACGGGGTGGGGGCACCCGGGATCGCGCGCCACGGCACGTGGCGCCGCATCAGGGCTGAGCAACTGTCTACTAATCAGGAGGTAGCTTTGAAAAACGTTTCGCTTACCGCCCTCGTCGCGCCGTTGATGGCCGGCCTCGCGCTGGCGTTCGGCGCGCCGGCGATGGCAGCGTCATCCGCGCCTATCGTCGTGGGCGCGGACACCACGTTCCCGCCGTTCGAGACCGAGAAGAACGGCAAGGTGACCGGCTTCGACATCGACATGATTCGGGAGATCGCCAAGGCTGGGCACTTCACGATCACCTTCAAGACGCTGCCCTTCAACGGCATCATCCCGAGCCTGCAGGCCGGCTCGATCAGCGCAGCGGTTGCCGGCATCACCATCAAGAAAGGGCGGATGAAGAACGTCGACTTCAGCGACGCGTATTACAAGTCCGGCCTCTCGATCCTGGTGATGAAGAATTCCAAGATCAAAAGCTTCGCCGACCTCAAGGGCCACGTGGTCGCGACCAAGAAGGCCACCTCGTCGGTGGACTACCTGACCCAGCACAAGTTCCCGCTGGATCACATCAAGCAGTTCCAGAACATCGATTCCGCCTATCAGGCGCTGGAGACGGGCGGGGCCGACGCGGTCATCTTCGACAATCCGGTCAACGTCAACTTCAAGACCGCCCACAACAACGTGAAGACCGTGGGGCCACTCTTGACCGGCGAGTATTACGGCATCGCCGTCAGCAAGCATAACCCGAAGCTGGTCGGCAAGATCAACGCCGGGCTCGCCGCGATCAGGAAGAACGGCGAATACAAGAAGCTTTTCAAGACGTATTTCGGCGGCGACGTGAGTGGGGCGGTGATGGTCGTGAAAAAGCCAGCGGCCGTCGCGGTTTCGGACTGAGCGCGGCTCAGGGTCGTCCGCTTGAGGGATCGGGCGGGCCCCATTGCGATTCGCGCAACGACGAGCGAAGGGCGCGCGGCGTAAAACTCAGGGCGTCGCGCGCCTTCTTCGTGTGCTCGCGTTGGGGTGCGGGCGCGAGTTTTGAGGATATTTTATGGATGTCATCTGGCAGAATCTGTCTGTCATTCTGACGGGGCTGGGCCTGACGATCGAATACTCGATCGTTGCGATCATCCTGATGGTGATCATCGGCCTGATCGCGGCGCTGATGCGCCTTTCCACGGTCGCGCCGCTGCGCTGGCTCGCGACCGCCTATGTCGAGGTGTTCCGCTCGACGCCTCTGCTGGTGCAGCTCTTCTTCGTGGTGCTCGGTCTGCCGGCGATCCTGCCCGTCAACCAGTGGTTCGGGCAATTAATGTATCCGATTCTGGCGGCGGCGCTGACGCTCAGCCTGAACGAGGGCGCCTACGTTACCGAGATCATCCGGGCCGGCATCCTCGGTGTCGACCGTGGCCAGAAGGAGGCGGCGCAGAGCATCGGCATGACCGGGATGCAGACGATGCGCTACATCGTGTTGCCGCAGGCGTTCAAGCGGATGATCCCGCCGCTGGTCAACCAGGCGGCACAGACCATCAAGGACACCTCGCTGCTGGCGCCGGTCGGCGTTGCCGAACTGGTCTATCAGGGCGAGATCGTGATCGCCGCGACCTTCGCATCCTTCAAGATCTGGGGGTTCATCGCCGCCCTCTATTTCGTAGTCATCTTCTCGGTGTCCAAGTGCGCGGCGTATCTCGAGCGGAGGTTCCAAGTTGATAAGCGTTAAGGACCTCCACAAATCGTTCGGCCATCACGAGATCCTCAAAGGGATCACCACGCATGTCGATGAGAAAGAGGTGGTGGTCGTTATCGGGCCGTCGGGCAGCGGCAAGAGCACGTTCCTGCGCTGCCTGAACGGGCTCGAGAGCGCGACCAGCGGCGAAATCGAGATCGCCGGCATGGTGTTGACCGACCCGAAGACCAACATCAACAAACTGCGCCAACACGTCGGCATGGTGTTCCAGCAGTTCAACCTGTTCAAGCACCTGACGATCCTGGAGAACATCACCATCGGGCCGCGCAAGGTGAAGAAGATGGCCGCGGGCGAGGCGAACAGGATCGCGCGCGAACTGCTGGCCAAGGTCGGCCTCAAGGGCAAGGAAGAGAGCTACCCCGACGAGCTGTCCGGCGGCCAGCAGCAGCGGGTGGCGATCGCCCGGGCGCTGGCGATGGGCCCCAATGTCATGCTGTTCGACGAGCCGACCTCGGCGCTCGATCCCGAGATGGTGGGGGAGGTGCTGCAGGTCATGCGCGACCTCGCGCACGAGGGCATGACCATGGTCGTCGTCACCCATGAGATGGGTTTTGCCCGCGAGGTCGGGCACCGCGTGCTGTTCATGGACGAGGGCTACATCGTCGAGGAGAACGAGCCGAAGGCCCTGTTCTCCAATCCGCAGACGGAGCGCGCCAAGAGCTTCCTGGCCAAGGTGCTGTAAGCGGCGGAGCGTTGCCGATACGCAGCGCCGTCAGATCGGCCGGCTGAATCAGCCGACGGCGCGGCCGATCCAGGCTCTCAATGCGCTCGGCTTGGCGGGCTGCGTGCCGGCTTCGTCGCCGATCATCTCGTCGCCGACGCACAGCCCGCGGAAGTAGCGCAGGAAGCTCATGTCGTTTTGGTAGGTCACCGTGAACGAGCGCCCGCCCACGAACACCGTGTAATCGATCGGTTGACCGGTCGGGCGGAAGACTATGGGCAGACGCATGGCGCGCGAGGAATCCTTGGCGATGACGAAGCCGAAGGGGTCGATGCCGCGCTCGATCATGGTCTTTTCGAGCGCCGGCAATCGTTTCAGGAAATCCGGATGGAAATCGCCGCAGGAGCTTTGCAGCGTGATGTGTGCGCCCTGGTCCATGGCAGACGTCCCCCGTTGCCGCCGCGCCTTCAATAGGCGCGCAGCAGCCGCTGGAATAGCGTGCCGCCGAGATAGCGGCGGCCGATGATGAAGTAGAGCACGATCACGGCGAACTGCAGGAAGGCCGGGCCGCCCGTCAGGCTGAAGCCCTTTTCGGTGAGGCCGCCGGTGAATCTGCCGATCACGTAGCCGCCGACCCAGAAGATGAAAATGAAGTCGAGAATGGCGGCGAACACCTTGCGCCAGGTACCGGCGGGCTTCTTCTTCATCGGCTTGATGTGGACGTTGATCTTG
Organism: Pseudolabrys sp.; assembly: GCA_037381985.1. GTDB lineage: Bacteria > Pseudomonadota > Alphaproteobacteria > Rhizobiales > Xanthobacteraceae > Pseudolabrys. Next base: position 2,027 of record JARRQH010000220.1, on the reverse strand, counting down.
GCCGGCTTCCACTCGCCCTCCGAAGGGATGAAATCGAGCTCGTAGAGCAGGCGGCTCGGTTGGGTGTCGAAGCAGCCGCGCATGATCGGCGCGCCGCGATTGTCGATCTTGGTTTCCGCGGACGCGACCGGTGTCTTGGCGACGATGAGACCGAAGTAGATCTTCTTGTCGTGGAAGGATTTGAAAATTGTCTTCAGCCGCGCGGCGTTGAACTGCTCGCGGAACGGTTTGGCGAGGCGCGCATGCAGCACGCTGTAGTCGCCGGTGATGTTGGCGTCGTTGAGGGTGAGCAGGTAGGTCTTGATCATTACCTCTGGGATAAACGCGCTCGGCACCTTGCTTTCGACGCGCGCGGCGCCCCACGCCGGCCCTGCACCGCACCGGCCAGGACGGCGAGCGCCCGCCACCGCGGTCGCAGAGATCAATGTCGCATGGCTCGTCCTTCCTTGATTTGTAGTAAAATTTTGCTGGCGCGGGGCGTGGCCCGAGCGCCTTGCGGTGGGTCAAGTCGGTGCCGGGGCTTGGGCCGGCGACGGACGGGGCTCGGCATGGCGGTCATGCCGGGAAGGGGGCAGACGGCGGCTCGCGAAGCTGGCATCAAGGTTGTCTTGAAGCTGGCCTTGGCCGATTTCGCCAACGGCCCCTACACGCCAACCGCCCACGGCACTCTGACGGTCCGACTTTGCGCAACCTCTTCCGCCTGCTCGGTGGCGGGTTCGAGCGACGGCTCGGAGCCCGGTCCACCGCCGCCCAGTGGGCGGTGCTGCTGGGGCTTTCGGTCGGCTTCGCCGCCGCCCTGGAGGCCCTGCGTCTGCCGGCGGCGCTGCTGCTCGGGCCCATGCTGGCGGCGATCCTGCTGGCGGCGGCTGAAACCCGCGCCCGCGTCTCGGGGCTGCCTTTCTTCGCCGCCCAGGCCGTGATCGGTGCGATGATCGCGCGCGGGCTGCCGGTCTCGATCCTGGCCGACCTGCGCAAGGACTGGCTGCTGTTCGCCGTCGTGATCCTGCTGGTGGTGACGATCAGTACCTCGCTTGGCTGGCTGCTGGCGCGCTGGCAGGTGCTGCCCGGCACCACCGCCATCTGGGGCGCCTCGCCGGGCGGGGCGAGCGCCATGGTGCTGATGTCGGACGCCTACGGCGCCGACATGCGGCTGGTCGCCTTCATGCAGTACCTGCGCGTGGTGTTCGTCGCCACGCTGGCGTCGGTGGTGGCCGCGCTGTGGACGGCAGGCGCGGGCGGGGCGCCGGCGGTCGACTGGTTTCCGCCTGTGGACTGGCCGGCCTTCGCCGAAACGCTCGCCGTCATTGCCGGCGGCGCCATGCTGGCCCAGCGGCTGCGTATCCCGGCCGGCGCCTTGCTGGGGCCGATGGCGTTCGCCGTCGTGCTGCAGGGCGCCGGGCTGTTGACGATCGAACTGCCGCCCTGGCTGCTGGCGGTGAGCTACGCGCTGATCGGCTGGACCATCGGCCTGCGTTTCACGCGAAAGATCCTGGCACACGCGGCGCGCGCCATGCCGCTGCTTGTCGCCGCGGTGCTGGTACTGATCGCGCTATGCGGGGGGCTTGCCTTCATGCTGGTGACGCTGGTCGGCGTCGACCCGCTGACGGCCTATCTCGCCACCTCGCCGGGCGGCATGGATTCGGTGGCGATCATCGCCGCCACCAGCAACGTCAACGTGCCCTTCGTGATGGCGATGCAGGCCTGCCGGCTGATCGTCGTGTTGGCGGTAAGCCCGGCGCTGACGCGTTTCCTGGCCGGCCGCATCAAGGCCATACAGGCTGAGCGCTCTGCTCAGCCCACGCCTTCCGCCTTGAGCGAGCCGTAGAGCTCGAAAGCTTCCTTCGGCGTCATGTTCTCGTGCACCACCGCGTTGACGGCGGCGAGCATGGCGTGCGGCGCGTCGGACTGGAAGATGTTGCGGCCCATGTCGACGCCGGCGGCGCCCTGCTGGATGGCGTTGTAGGCCATGGTCAGGGCGTCGAGCTCGGGCAGCTTCTTGCCGCCGGCCATCACGATCGGCACCGGGC